>JAQBQJ010000310.1 GCA_028287065.1 Labilithrix sp.
AAGAAGCAACCGCTTCGTCGTCATGCTCGGCGGCCACGCAACGTACGTGCCGTTGGTGACCATGCAGAGATGCGATCTCCGCACACAGAATCACAAGAAGCGGCAAGACCGAGTGAACGACGATTCACAACGGTTAGCGCCGCATCGTGCACAGCGGGCTCGCGCCGAGCGGCAGAGGGCGATCCCGGTCCCGTATCGAATTGGGAACAGTCGACGGCCGGCAACTCACTGCCACGATCGCTCGAACTCGTCGCAGCAAGGTCCGCTGGTGGTGACCCGTATCTCCTTGACCTCTCGGCCGTCGCTGGTCCACACGCCCGTCAGATCGATTCGTGCTTCTTTCCACGGCACACCGTGCGTCGTGCAAAGGAACGTGCCCAAGTGCGCGATGATGCCCCTCACTCGCTCAATGATCACGTCACGAAGCTGGCGATCGATCAGTCGGTCAAACAGCTCTTCAGGTGAACCCTCGCTGCCGTCGTAGGCGACCGTAATTTCAAGTCGGGCGTGCATGAGAAGGCGAAACTAGCAGGTTGCAGAGTGGTTTCCCGTGTGAGGAGCGCGCACCGCGGCGATGCGTCAACACCGCGTAGGCGGGCACTTGTTCTCGCCTCCGTTCACCGCCTACTCCCCCATCCGCCGCGTCTCTCTCGGATCGATCAACCCATGATGCCGGTGCCAGCCCGTGCTCAGGAGCCACGTCCGCGGTGACGCGTCTGGCCACGGCCCCTCTCCGTCCTCGAACACCCACACGAGCGGGCGCGTCCACCGCTTGAACCTCGTTGCCGACGAGAAGCGGTCGACGTTGTCGTCGCCGAACATGCGGGTGCCGTGCTTGGCCAGATTGCGGAACACGTACACCAACGCGTTGCGGACCTCGCGTGGGGAACCGAGCTCGCGCCCATGCCATCGATCGCCCCAGACCTTGCCCTTGCGACCCAGCATCCGATTCAAGCGCTTCGCGAACGAGATCTTCAGCCCGCTCACGCCCGCCCGCAGCGCGTCGTGCGCGCGCTCCTTTCCGACCGCCTCGACGATCAGATGAAGATGGTCTTCCTGGATCGTGAACTCGACGACGCGGAACGACCGCGAGTACCCGCGCTTCTGCTGGCGCACCAGCACCCGGCGCAACATCTCATGAACCACCTGACGCCGTAGCGACGGCAACCCACGCCGCGCCCGCAAGGTCACGTGCACCGGACTCGCCGCCTCGTGCCTCGCCCTCACGCGATGCGGCACGGAGGGCCGCTTCCCCGCCGCGAGCTTCCGCCCCGCCCCGATCCGCTTCCCACCGCGGCCCGGCCTGCGCACGGGCGCGTTCACAATCGGCGCCATGTCGAGCTGCACCGGCTTCCGCACCTTGCGGCGCGTCCCCCCGATGTCCGCCCTCAGTGCAACTCCCCTCGCCGCCATTTCTGATTGGGCAACTGTAATCAATCTCAGCGTTCGCGCAAGCCACAGCCGCGCTTTTTCCCCAACCTCGCCGGCCTCAACACCCGGATCCGCAGAGCAAGCGTCTGAGAGGAGTGGCCTCTCCCGCGCGCGTGGAAGCAGCGCGACATCCCAGGTCGGATCCCCCTCAGCAGCGCGCGGCCTTGGGGACCCGCTCCGCCGAAGCCCCTTGGCGTCGATCGTCGCCTCGGAGTGGGGTGGCCGCGCGGGACGAGGTCCGCAGGTCGCGAAACAGCGACCGCGCGCGGGAGAGGCCACTCCTCTCAGACGCGATCCGCCCGCGATCGCCTAATCCAGCAGCCGCGCCTTCCCCAGGCTCGCCAGCGTGAAGCCGATCATCTTGTAGAGCATCCGCGCTCCGACGTTGCCGTCCCACTCGTCGTTCTCGTCGCTCTGGTTGGGCGCGACCTCGTTCAGGTCGAAGCCCACGATCTTCTTCCCCGACGTCGCGAGGTCGCGCAGGATCGCGATCACCTCCGCCGGGTCGAGCCCGCCCATCACCGGCGTGCCCGTGTGGGGGCAGTACCGCGGGTCGAGCCCGTCGATGTCGAACGACACCCACACCTCGTCCGGCAGCGCGGCGACGATCTCCTTCGCCGTCTTCGCGAACGCCTCGCCTGCGTGCCGCCTCCTCACGAGCTCGCGATCGGAGAACATGCGGACCCGCGCGCCCTGGCTCTTGCAGTAGTCGATCTCCTGCTCGCACACGTCGCGGATGCCGACCTGGACGAGCTTCGTGACCTGCGGGATCCGCTCGAGCACGTTGAACATGATCGACGCATGCGAGTGGACGAACCCCTCGTACGCGCGACGCGTGTCCGAGTGCGCGTCGAAATGGAGCACGCCGAAGCTCGGTCGCGTCGCGGCGAGCGCCTCGAGCGCGCCGAACGGCACCGAGTGATCGCCGCCGACCACGCCGACGATCTTTCCGGCGTCGAGCAGACGCGCCGTCTCGCTCTTCACCCAGGCGTTCACCTCGTCCGAGAGCGCGTTGACCTTCGCGAGCGCCTTCGCCAGCTCCGGGTCGTCGCCCGCGCCGCCGGCCTCGATGATCTTCGCGGCGAGCGCCTTGCCCTTCCCGTTCGCCGTGACGATCTGCTCGGGCTCTTCGAGCATGAAGATCCCCGCGGCGTACGGCTTCTCGACGTCGAGGTCGTACAGGTCGACCTGGGCGCTCGCCTCGCGAATCGCACGCGGCCCGTCCGACGCGCCGCCGCCGTACGAGGTCGTCGCCTCCCAGGGCACGGGGACGAGGACGACCGCCGCCTCCGATTCGGTGTGGGGCAGACCGAAGACTCCTGAGCCCGGCTGGGCCGGCGCGTTGGGATCGAACGACATGACGAAGGCGTCTATAGCACCGTCGCAAGAAGCAACGCGATCGAGCGCGACCGCCGAGCGACCGACGCGCTACCCTTCGAAGGCTTGAAACACGCGCTTCGTAGCCTCGCCCTGGTCACGATGACGTCTGCTTTCGCCGCCTGCGGAGACGGCGGAGACAACACCCCGCCAGGATCGAAGCCCGCCGATCCGTGCGTGCGGACCGATCTCGATCCCGACACGGCCACCACCACGACCGGCCCCGGCCACACGCCGCGCTGGGCGTTCGAGCCGTGGATCAGCAAGGACATCTCCGATCGCGAGGACACGTACGCGTACGTCGATGGCTTCCGCGATCGCGGCATCCCCGTCGGCGCCGTCGTCCTCGATAGCCCGTGGGAGACGCACTACAACACGTTCGTCCCGAACCCTGCGCGGTACGGCGACTTCGCGAGCCTCGTGAACGACATGCACGCGCGCAACGTGCGCGTCGTGACGTGGATCACGCAGTTCGCGAACGAGACGTCGTACGACCTCGAGAGCGGCGGCGACCTCTACATGGGCGCATCGCCGAACTTCGAGGAAGGGCTCGCCTGCCACTACTACATCGACGACGGCGACACGTACGTCTGGTGGAAGGGGCAGGGCGCGGCCGTCGACTTCTTCAACCCGAGCGCGCGCGCGTGGTGGCACCGGCAGCAGGACCTCGTGCTCACGGCCGGCCTCGACGGATGGAAGCTCGACTTCGGCGAGAGCTACGTGAAGGCCGATCCGGTCAAGACCGCCGAAGGAGAGAAGCCGCACCAGGTCTACTCGGAACGCTACTACGAGGACTACCTCGCCTACGGACGCTCGGTGCGCGGCCCGGACTTCCTCACGATGGTCCGCGCGTGGGACGCCTCGTACGAGTTCCCCGGTCGCTTCTTCGCGAAGAAGGAGCACGCTCCCGTCGCGTGGATGGGCGACAACCGGCGTGACTGGATCGGCCTCATCGACGCGCTCGACGAGATGTTCGTCTCGGCGCGCGCAGGCTACGGCGCGGTCGGCTCGGACATCGGCGGCTATCTCGATCACGACGACAAGAACCTGCTCGGCCCGGTCATTCCGTTCGACACGCTGAACTTCGCGCGCTGGACGGCGATCGGCGCGCTGTCGCCGTTCATGCAGCTCCACGGCCGCGGCGCGATCGCTCCGTGGACGATGCCCGACCACGCCGACGAGACAGTTGCACTCTACAAGTACTGGGCGACGCTCCACCATGCGCTCGTCCCGTTCTTCTTTTCCCTCTCCGAGGAGGCCTACGCGGGCCGCGCCGGCTCTCACGACCCGAGCGGCGCGTCGATCATGCGGCCGGTCGGCGAGCCCGCGACGTGGCCGGGGGACTACCGGTATCAGCTCGGCGAAGCGTTCCTCGTCGCGCCGCTCCTCGACGCGACGGGCAAGCGGCAGGTCGCGTTGCCCGCCGGCGCGCGCTGGTACGACTGGTGGACGAACACGATCGCCGACGGCGGCACCACCGTGCCCGCGGACTTCTCGGCCGATCGCCTGAAGCTCCCCCTGTGGGTCCGTGAGGGCGCGATCGTGCCTGCCGACATCGACGACGCGCTCCTCGGTCTCGGCACCGCCGACTCCAAGGGCGCACGCACGATCCTCGCCTGGCCGTCTGCGACGCCGTCGTCGTTCACGATCCACGAGGCCGACGCGACGACGACCACGGTCGAGCTAAAGGCACTCGCTACCGGCTGGTCGGTCACGCTCTCGAACGTGCCGACGCCAGTCATCTTGCGCGTTCGCGCGGAGATCGCGCCTGCGTCGGTCGTCGGCGACGGCGTCACCACCACGTACGACATGGAGCGCCACACCTCCATCGTTCGCGTCGCAGCGCATTCGGGCAGTGTCACGGTGACGGCGCAGAATCCCTGACGCGACGAAGATCGCTGCGAGCGATTTCACCAACGCCCATCGCGCCGGTTACGATCGAAGCGTGACATCGGTCGTGCGCCGCACGTTCGTCGGGAGACTTGCGTCTCCAAACCTGCCCCTCGTCCTCGTCGCCTTCGTCGCTCTCGTCGCGCTGTCCTGCAGCACACGACAGGAATCGCCGAGCGCGCCTGCGCCGACGCCCGTCATCGCATCGGGCGTCGCCGCGAAGGAGATCGTGGCGCCCGCCCCCGCGCCGACGGTGAAGCTCGTAGGCCGCTTCGATAGGAGTGATCCCGCGACGGCGCGCTTCGCGTGGTCGGGCAGCACGATCGTCGGACGCTTCAAGGGCACCGGGATCCGCGCGCGGCTGCGCGACGACGGCAAGAACCTGTTCCAGGTGATCGTCGACGGCGAGCCGAAGCAGGTCATGAAGACCGACCACACGAAGGAGGTCTACTCGCTCGCCGAGGGCCTTCCGGACGGCGTCCACGAGGTCGCGATCTACAAGAGGACGGAGGCCAAGGTCGGCGAGGTCGCGTTCCTCGGCTTCGAGCCGCAGGGATCGATGCTGCCGCCACCGCCGCTGGCCGAGCGACGCATGGAGGTGATCGGCGACTCGATCACCGCCGGTTACGGAAACGAAGGGCCCGGCGCGGTCTGCACGTTCAACCCCGCCGAGGAGAACCACTACACGACGTATGGCGCCGTCGCGGCGCGCGCGCTGAACGCGGAGAACGTGACGGTCGCCTGGTCGGGCAAGACCATCGGCGAGATGACCGAGCTCTACGAGCGCACGCTGCCGGCCCGCCCCGAGAGCGCGTGGGACTTCAAGGCGTGGACGCCCCAGCTCGTCGTGATGAACATCGGGACGAACAACTTCGCGACGTACGATCCCGGCGAGACGCGCTACGTGCGCATCTACACCAACCTCTTCGATCGCGTGCGCAAGGCCTACCCGCAGGCGCTCATCGTGTGCCTGCTCGGGCCGATGCTGACGGACGTGTATCCGCCCGGGAAACAGAACCTCACGCTCGCGCGGAAGTACATGAAGGCGGCGATGGCGAAGGTCAAAGCGTCCGGCGAGACGAACTTCGAATACATCGACCTCGGCGAGCAGAACCACGCCAACGGTCTCGGCTGCGGATTCCACCCCAGCGTGAAGACCCACAAGCTGATGGCGGATCGTGTCGTTACCGTCGCCAAAGAGCGACTCGGATGGTGATCGCGATGATGCGACGGACGCTGCTGGTGGGCCTGGGTTTGATGGCAACGAGCGCGGCGTGCTCGTCACGGACGCCTCCGCCCGCGCCGGAGACGCGCGATGCCGAGCCGCCGA
>JAQBQJ010000509.1 GCA_028287065.1 Labilithrix sp.
GCGGGCGATCCGCCGGACCAGGAGAGACGCGCGGACGAGAGAATCCATCCCATACGCGCGTATCAGGGCGCTCGCGAGGCGGCCAAACACATGGCAATTCCGGCAACTTGGTTGACACGCGTGCCGCACGGCGCGCCGGCGCGTGCAAACGCCCCTGAGCATGCGTACAACGTTGCCGTGAGCGAAGAAGCGGCGCCGAAATCGGTCCCGTCCGCGCCTTCGCCGGACGACGTCGAGACCGCGCGAGGCTTCTCCGGCGCGCCGGTGTCGGCCGCCCTCCTGGCGGTGAACATCGGGGTGTTCGTGGCGCAGGTCTTCCTCGCCGGCGACGCGCGGTACGCCCTCAGCATGCCGGACAGCGTGCTCCGGTGGCTCGGCGCGAACGCGTCGCTCTGGACGATCTCGGACAACCGCTTCGAGACGCTCGTAACGTCGTGCTTCCTCCACGCCTCCGTCCTGCACCTCGGGCTCAACATGCTGGTGCTCTGGCAGGTGGGCCCGCTGCTCGAGCGTGCGATCGGCTCGGCACGGTTCCTCCCGCTCTATCTCGTGAGCGGGATCGTCGGCAGCGCGTCGAGCGCGATCTGGGGACGCTTCTTCGGTCAGACGGTGAGCGTCGGCGCCTCCGGCGCTCTGTGCGGGCTGATCGCGGCTGCGACCGTGGTCGGCGTGCGCACCGAGGGCTGGCGCGGTGAGCTCACGATCGGGATGGGACGATGGCTGGGGCTCATCCTCCTCATCGGGCTCGTCCGCGCGATACGCCCGGAGATCTCGCAGATCGACAACGCCGCGCACATCGGCGGAGCGCTCGGCGGCGCCGTCGTCGCGGCGACGTGGCAGCGGGGGTTCACGTATGCACGGCAAGCGCAGCGCACCGTCCTCCTCGCGTCGGTCGCGATGATCGTCGCGGCGGGCGGGATCGTCTACGTGCGCAATCGGACCGACCCGTACCTCTTCATGAACGTCGAGGAACGAATGCGCGCCGCGAACGCCGCGCTTCAGGCCGGGCACTGCGACCGCGCGCGGACCGCGATCGATCGGGCGATGCGCATGGATCCGCAGAACCGAAGCATCCAGGTCGAGGGCAGCGAGATCGCGCGCGAGTGCTGGGACCCGAACAGCGACAAGCCCACCCCGCACATCCGACAGTGACGCACGCCCCTGACCCCGGTTCGTTTTCGAACCCCGGTTCGTTTCAGGAGAGGAGGGCTCGAAGCGCCGACGCGGCACGGTACGAGTCGTCGAGCGCCTCGAAGACGGCGCGCGACGTCCGGGCGCGCGCGCGGATGAGCGCACGCGGGACGTGCAGCGCGAAGAGCGACGATCGCGGCACACGCGGGTGATGACCGCCCTCCTGCGCGTCGGCGAGCGCGCTCTGCGCTTCGGGCGAGAGGAGGAACGGCACGAGGAACGCGAGATCGCCGCCTTCGGTGCGCGGCGCGAGCACGTAGAACTCGGTCGAGAGCGCGAGCGGCCTCACGCCGGCGCTCGCGACCGCGCGCGGATGAACGAGCGCGATCTGCCGTAAATAAGGGCGCAAACGCGATACCACGAGGTCGCCGGGGAGCGCGCGCTTCTTCGCGCTCTTCCCGCCTGCCCCGTCGCGGAGCGCGCCGAGCACATCGAGGATCCCGTCGCGCGCATGCGACGTGTCGAGGACGACCGCGTCCTCCGCCGCGCTCGGATCGATGCGCACACGACGTTCGACGACGAGGTCTCCGAGCGGCACGCCGTCGATCTTCGCGGCGAGACCCGCCGCACCCGCCGCCACGACATGACGCTCGGGCGCGAGGACGTAGTCCGGCTCGAGCTCGGACAGCCTTCGAACGGCGAGCTTCATGCGCCGAAACCTTCGGCGGCGAGGAATGGTCCGAGCTTCGCGAGGACGTCGTCGAGGTCGTGCTCCTTCCCTGCCCGCTCGCTGATCGCGAACATCGCGCGCTCTTCCGACGAGAGGACGTCGCCACGCGCGCGTCGCTTCGCGAACAGCACGAAGCATCGCTGCGACGTGTGCGGCATGAACGTCTCGCGCGGCAAGCCGACGACCGCGAGCACGCGCGCCCGTCCGAGGAGCCAGCGCCGCATCCCGGCGAACGAGGTCCCTGCAGCCTTGTTGTAGGGCAGGACGATCCCGAGACGTCCGCCGGGCCGGAGCAGATCGATCGCTCGCTCGAGGAAGAGGACGTCGCGCTCCGGTGTCTTCACGAAGCGCGCCACCTCGAAGCCCGTTGCGTCGGCGCGCCCCGCAAACGGCGGGTTGGTCGCGACCACGTCGGCGACGGGCAGCTCCGCGCCGCGCAGCCCGTCGGCGCGCACGATCGTGGCCGGATCGCGTCCCTGCGAGATCGCGACGAGCCGCGCGACGCGAATCGCGCGCGGGTCGACGTCGGAACCGAACGTCTTCACCTTCGCTGCGGCGCGAGCATGCGCGAGGAACGCGCCGGACCCGCACGCCGGATCGACGACGACGTCACGCGCTCTCGGCGCGAGCGCCTTCACGACGAAGTCGACGACGTATCGCGGCGTGAAGAACTGTCCCTTGTCGCCCTTCGCGATGCGCGGAACGAGCGACTCGAATACGGCGTCGAGCGCCTGCAGCCGATCGTCGCCGGCAGCGAGCGCACTCTCGAGGAGGCCGTCGATGCGCGCGACGAGCGCCTCGTTGGCGTCGCGCGGCATCGCGATGGAGAGCTCCGGATGCGAGAGCGCGACCTTCGCGATCGCGCCGGACGTCGCCTGCTTCTTGGCGATGACGCGTGCCGCGGCGACGGCAAAGACCAGCTCGAAGGCGTCCTCGCCGCTCGTCGCGACGACGACCTCCTCGATGTGCGCGACGACGCTCGTCGCGGTCGCCCCCGGTCTGTGCCTCCTCGGCATGGGCCCAAGGTAGCCGAAGCCAGAGCGGCCGCGGATGGACGTCGCGCCGGCGAAGCGTATTCTCGCAGTATGCGGGGACTCCTTGGTCTAGCGGTCGGTGCGCTCGTCGTCGTGATCGTGAGCTGCAGCGACCAGACCAATCCCACGTCGGACGCGCCGCCGGTGCCGCCCGGCGAAGACGCGGGAGCCGATGCTCCTCCCGGCGACTCGTCGGTCAGCGGCGATCCGGCGAAGGGCATGCTGCTCACCGGCACCGTCCTCGGTGAGAGCGGGCCGTTCGAGGGTCAGGTGCTCACGTTGCCGGACGGCACCATCGGATGCGCCGAGGCCGGCAACGTCTGCGAGGCGGATCCGCGGGCCGCAGGCGTCGCGATCGTCACGATCGACGGCGTCATCTCGCCGGGGCTCATCGACACGCACAACCACATCTTGTTCGACGTCTTCGACGACTCGGACTGGCTGCCGGCCAAGACGTACCTGAACCACGACGACTGGACGAAGGACGCGAACGAGCCGCGCTACACCGTCATGGTCGACGTGAAGCAATGCCTGGAGGATGCCTCGCAAGGCAAGCCGACGTGGTGCCCGACCAAGTTCGACGGCGCCGGCAACCTCAAGTGCGAGATGGAGAAGTGGGGCGAGCTGAAGGGCCTCGTCGCAGGCACGACGTCGATCGTCGGCCTCGCGGGCACGGCGCTGCCTTGCTACGCGTCGCTGGCGCGCGCGATCGACACCTCGTTCAACGGGCTCGACGTCGACAAGGTGCAGACTGCAGCCATTCTTCCGTCGAAGACGACGGCGGACGGCGTGTGCCGCAACTACGCCGACGGCAAGACGGATGCGTACCTGATCCACATCGGCGAGGGCGTCGATCAGAGAGCACGCGACGAGTTCACGAAGCTCGGCGCGCTCACGACCACTGCCGGCTGCCTCTACGCGCCGCAGACCGCGATCACGCACGGCACCTCCTTCACCGCGACGGAGTTCGCGTCGATGAAGGCGAAGGACATGAAGCTGACGTGGTCGCCGGCATCGAACATCGCGCTCTATGGCGCGACGACCGACATCCCGCTCGCGCTCGACAACGGCGTGCTCGTGTCGGTCGCGCCCGACTGGTCGATGGGCGGCAGCCAGAACATGCTCGACGAGCTGCGGTTCGCGAAGAAGCACAGCGACACGAAGTGGAGCGGCCGCCTCTCGGCGCAGGACCTCTTCACGATGGCGACGAAGAACGCCGCGATCGTGCTCGGCCTCACCGAGAAGATCGGCACGATCAAGAAAGGCATGATGGCCGACCTCTTCGTCGTGCACGGCACGCGCACCGCGCCTTACGACGCGATCGTGTCGGCATCCGCGAAGGACGTCGCGCTCACGATGGTCGGCGGCAAGGTGCTCTACGGCGATGCGGACCTGCGCGCGATCGGCGCGGGAGGCGCAGCGTGCGAGACCTTCGATACGTGCGGGTCGGAGAAGTTCTTGTGCGTCGCAGAGCCCGGCCGTGCGGACAAGCGCGACCAGACGTACAAGCAGATCCGTGACGTCCTCGAGGCCGCGATGAAGGACATCGACGGCGCGCGGCCCGCAGGGATCGGCGGGAATTTCAGCCCTGTCGCGCCAGTGGTCGGATGTAACGCGAAGTAGTTCGTCTCGCGTGCGTCGCAATACGAACGCACGCGCCGCCTCGCTCAGCGCCGGGCGACGCGCGTGATAGAAAACGCGCCCATGGCGTTGCACAAGCTCTCGCGGATGTTCGTGGTTCCCGCGGTCCTCGTCGTCGCATGCGTCGTCGTCGCATGCGCCAAGGGCGAGAGTCCCGATCTGGGACTGCTGACCGCCGAGGCGACGCAGCCCACCGAGCCGCCGCCTCCGAGCCAGACGCTTCCGTCGCCGTCTCCTTCACCCAAGCCCTCGGACGACGACAGCGGCACCGGATCGAGCGCGAGCAGCTCCGGGGCGAGCGGCAGCTCCGGTGGAAGCAGCCCGAGTGGCGGGACCCCGGACGCGGGCAGCTCCGGTGGAACCAGCTCCGGCGGCGTCGATGCGGGCGGATGCGCCACGGTCCCGCCGAGCAACGCGTGCGGGCTCAGCCCTCAGTGCGGATGCACGGCGAACCACACGTGCGACGTCACGAACAACACGACGGGCGCGGTGAGCTGCGTCGTTTCGGGCGGCGGTCCGATCGGCTCGTCCTGCACCACGACGTCGCAGTGCGCGAACGGGCTCACGTGCGGATACAACACGTGTCGTCCGTATTGCCCGACCACCGGCGCAGCATGCGTGGGCACGGGCGGTCAGTGTACGCCGTACTACGATCCCACCGCGGGCACAGCGGTGCCGAACAGCAAGGTGTGCACGGTCACCTGCGATCTGCGGAGCCCGTCGGCCGCCTGCGGATCGAACAACTGCATCTTCGACACGACGATCAACGCGACCGACTGCGACAAGTCCGGCACGAAGGCGCTCTACGCGGCTTGCACGCGCTACAACGACTGCCAGCAGGGCCTCGCGTGCACGAAGCATCCCGTGTACGGCTTCGAATGCGAGAAATGGTGCCGCATCGGACAGAACGACTGCGGCAGCCTCGAGACGTGCACGGACGTCTACGGCGCGACGGCACCGAGCAGCGGCGGCGCGAAGCTCGGGCACTGCCAGTAGTCGGCGGCAGGCGCGCGCGCGCCTGAATCGAGCTAGGCTTCGGGCCCATGACGCTCGGACTCCAGCGCATTTCGGATCTCGACGAGGCCTGGTCGGTGCCGCGGCACGGACCTCAGCTGCGCGCCGTTCGGCGGGCGGCGGAGCGGCTGCGCGAGCGTTTCGTGAGCGGGCCGCGTTGCGTTTCGGTGCGGACGTTGCCGCTGTCGACGCTCGCCTATCCGACGCGCTACGCGTTCTGGGCGGCGGCATTCGCGCCGGCGCCGTTCGTGATGATGACGCACCGCTGCGTCCTCGTGCAGTTCCAGCGCAACGGTGAGCTGAAGAACCTGCTCTTCAATCCGACGGACGTCGAGGCGGCGAAGGCGACGCCCTTCTTCGCGCGCTTCATCGAGACGGTCGGCACGCGCATGAGCGAGCTCGCGGCGGGCAAGTTCGAGCCGCTCGAGTCGCAGCTCTCGCGCGTCGGCGTGACGCCGGAGGACATCGACTACGTCGCGTTCGATCACTTCCACACCCAAGACCTGCGCGGCTTGCTCGGCACGGAGGACGGCTCGCGGCTTCCTCGGTTCCCGAACGCGAAGCTGCTCGCGCCGCGGTCGGAGTGGGAGGACTGGGACGATCTGCATCCGTTCCAGAAGGCGTGGTTCGTGCGCGACGGCAAGATGGGCGTTCGGATGGACAACGTGGCGCTGACGGCCGGAGACCTCGCGCTCGGCGACGGCGTGATGCTGCTGCGCACGCCGGGCCACACGGCGGGCAATCAGACGCTGTTCCTGAACACCGAGTCGGGCGTTTGGGGCATCAGCGAGAACGGCACGTGCGCGGACAACTGGTCGCCGCTCGAGAGCCGCATCAAGGGCCTCGCGTTCCTGTGCAAGAAGCAGGATCTCGACGTGGTGCTGAACGCGAACACGCCGGAGCTCGGCGCGCTGCAGTACACGTCGATGATCCTCGAGCGCACGATGGTGGACCGCGTGCGTCGCGCGCCGGCGTTCGTGCAGATGTTCCCGTCGAGCGAGGTGACGCCGAGCCTGATCTCGCCGGGGCTCGCGCCGTCGTTGTTGCATCGCGCGATCACGCACGGCGAGGTGGCGAGGTCGTCGCGCGCGCCTTCCGCGCGTGGGACGAGCGCGAGCGCGAGCGCGAGCACGAACGAAGCGACGGCATGACGTATCGCGAGTCCTCGCCCCCGAAGCCGGAGCCGGCGCCGAAGGTCGACGTGTACGAGAAGACGCGCGCGACGTGGGGCTTCCCGGCGTTCGCGCGCGACTTCCCGAACGACCCGGAGCTCGCGGTGCTGGTCGCGGCGTTCGCGGAGGGCGACTACGCGACGGTGCGCGCAGGCGCCCCGGAGCTCGCCGCGAAGACGACGGACGAGCACGTGAAGCGCGCGGCAGAGCTACTCCGCGCGCGGATCGAGCCGGATCCGACGGCGCGCGTGCTGTTCGCGCTGACGGCGGCGCTGCTGGTGGTCCTGATGGGGTGGTGGGTGACGCATGACGGCCCGCAGAACCATGCGCCGGCGCCGGCGAAGGTGCCGCCGGCGGTGGAGTTCGTGAAGTAGAGGTTGGAACGGCGCAAGGTCTTCGGCACTTCACCTCGCGGCGAACGCTCGCTTCGCGACCTCGACGTCCGAGAACGTCCTCGTCTCGCTGCCGATACGCTGCTCCGTCTCGTGGCCTTTGCCCGCGATCAACACGACGTCGTTCTCGCGCGCGGCCTTCAGGGCGAGCCCGATCGCCTTCTCTCGATCGAGCTCCGTCCGCACGCTCGCATGACCGCGAAGACCCTCCGCGATCGCACGCGCGATCTCCGCGGGATCCTCGTCACGCGCGTTGTCCGTCGTGAGGATCACGTGGTTCGCCGGACGTGCCGCTTCGCCCATCGGCGCGCGCTTCGCCTTGTCGCGATTGCCGCCCGCGCCGAAGACGACGAACACCTCGCCGCCCGCGGCATCCGCGAGCTTGCGTGCAGTCTGCACGGTTCGCGCGAGCGCGTCCGGACTGTGCGCATAGTCGATCACCACGTACGGCTTCTCGTTCACCACCTCGAAGCGCCCGGGCGGCGGCGGCTCCTCGGCGAGCGCGGCCGCAGCGTCCGACGGCGACACGCCCGCCGCGACCGCGCCGAGGAAGGCGGCGAGCGCATTCTCGGCATACACCTCGCCGATCGCGCGGACGCGAAGCTCGCTCGGCAGACCCGACGCGGCGTCCCGCACGGCGCACCGGAGGCGCGTGCCGCTCCAGCTCACGTCCACCGCCGTCGCCACGACATCCGGCGTCCCTGCCACGGCGCCGCGCGAGGGCACGGCGTACGAGAGCACCTTCACGCCCGCGGGGATCACCTCGCTGAGAAGAGCGAACACCGGGTCGGCGGCGTTCAGCACCGCCGACCCGCCCGGCGCGAGCGACACGAAGAGCTGCGCCTTGCTCGCGAGATAGTGCTCCGGGCTCCCGTGCGCATCGAGGTGATCGTGCGACAGGTTCGTGAACACGCCGACGTTGCACGGCCATGCCCGCGCGAAGCCGTTCGCGAGCGCTTCACTCGTCATCTCGATCGCCGCATGCCGACCTCCGCGCTCGAAGCACGCCTGCATCGCGTCCACGAAGCCGGCGTAGCTCTTCTCCGTCTCGAGGGGCTCGTCGTCGAGGAAGAAGCCCACCGTCGTCGCACGCGCGACCGGTCCCGCGCCGGCCCGTCGCGCGAGCCGGCGCAACGAGGCTGCGACCCATGCCGCCGTCGTCGTCTTGCCGTTCGTCCCCGTGATCCCGACCGAGAAGAGCTCCTTGCTCCATGCCGGCGGGTCGGGGACGCGTCGAGGAGCGTTCACGGCCTCATGATAGATCGGCCGAACGGCCGGTCTGCTTCGTATACGGAGGCGTAGTTGCTATATCCGTTGCGCGATGCGTGACCCCAACTCCGCTCTGGCAACTCTCGGCATGGCCCTCGCCGTCGGCCTGTGCGTCACGTCCGGCGCGTGCGGCTCCGATTCGACGGGCTCTTCGTCGGAGGCGCTGGTCGCGACCCGCTCGCTCTTCGTCGTGCCTTCATCGCTCGATGCACTGTCGGACAAAGCGTTCTTCGATCATCCGTTCCCGAGCGATCTGAGGAAGGACGCCGCCGGCGCGATCGTCTTCGAGGGATTTCCCAATCCTCAGACGCTGCCGCTGCTCACGCAGTACGTGAAGGACACGGACGGCCTCTTGAAGGGCTTCTCTCCGGCAGCGGCCGTGGCGCTTCGCTTCGACGGCGCGATCGATCCCGGGAGCCTCCCCGCCGATCCTCCGGCCACGATCGCGGCGGATTCGTCGGTGCAGATCGTCGACGTCGATCCCGCATCGCCCGAGCACGGCCAGCGCCACCTCGCGCAGCTCCATTACCGCGCCGAAGAGGGCGTGTACTGGCCCTCGAACACGCTCGCGGTCATGCCCATGCTCGGCCGCCCGCTCCGGCCGAGCACGCGGTACGCCGTCGTCGTCACGAACAAGCTCCGCAACGCCGTCGGTGGCCCGGTCGGCACGAGCCCCGATCTCGAGGAGGTGCTCGATCGCAAGCCGGTCACCGAGCACACGCGGGCCGTCCACGATCTCTTCGCGCCGGCGATCCGCGAGCTCGCCGCGGCGGGCATTGCGACGGCGGACATCGTGCACCTCACCGTCTTCACCACGAACGATCCGACCGAAGAGACCTTCGCGGCGATGGACGACGTCGTCGCGAACGTCCCCGCGCCCGCGGCGACCCCGGCGGACTGGACGAAGACGGACGAGAGCGCCGACGTCGTCGTCTACGAAGGAAAGTACGGCCCTTCCCCGAACTACCAGGCCGGCAACATCCCGTTCACGAGGTCGGGCGACGGCGGAGGCTTCGTCTTCGAGAACGGCAAGCCGAAGCTGCAGGACACGTTCGTCCTCCGCTTCGCGCTCTCCGTTCCGAACGCGCAGAAGTGCCCGCCGCCCGCGGCCGGTTATCCCGTCGTCCTCTACGCGCACGGCACCGGCGGCGATTATCGCTCGTTCATCTACGACGGCACCGCGCGCGCCGCAGGGCAGAAGTGCCTCGCATCGATGGGCATCGATCAGATCTTCCACGGCACGAGGCCCGGCGCTCCGCCGCTCGGCGATCCCTCCGCCGAGACGATCATCCAGCTCCGGTTCTTCAACCTCGAGAACATCCTCGCCGCGCGCACCAGCAATCGTCAGTCGGCGATCGACGTCGTGCAGCAAGCGCGCCTCTTCACGCAGACGCACCTCGTCGTGCCGGCCGCGACGTCGGTCACCGGTCAGGACGTCTCGTTCGACGGCACGAAGGTGATGTTCTTCGGACACTCGCAGGGCGGCCTCAACGGTCCGCTGTTCCTGGCGGGCAGCGACCTCGCACGTGGCGGGGTGCTGAGCGGCGCCGGCTGCGATCTCGCGCTGAACCTGCTCGAGAAGACGAAGCCCGTGAACGTCGCCGCCACGTTCCGACTCCTCGTCGGGCTCGCCGACTCGGACGTCGCGACCGAGCTGAACATCTTCCATCCGGTGATGACGCTCGTGCAAACCCTCGTCGATGCCGCCGATCCGTTGAACTACGGAAGCTTCATCTCTCGTGCGCCGCGCGCCGGTCGCGCCGCGAAGAGCATCTTCCAGACAGAGGGCGTCGCCGCCGACGGCACGGGCGATTCGTACGCACCGCCGCACGGCATCGAGGCGCTGTCGGTCGCGATCGGATTGCCGCGCCAGCTGCCGGGCGTCCGCGCCGTCGTCGAAGGAGGATGGGCCGGCCTGACCGACGTCTCGATCCCCGCGGAAGGCAGCACGGGCAACATCGCCGACGGACGCGCGAGCGGCGTGCTCGCGCAGTTCGTTCCGACGGGCGGTCACGACGGGCACTTCGTCGTCTTCGACGATCCGAAGGCGCGCGGACAGGCGGCGACCTTCCTCGCGAACCTCGTGACGGACGCAAAAGGGCGCGTTCCGGCGCCATGATCCGTGCGGCTCGCGTCGATTTCCGTGCGGTGATCAACCCGCAGCGCCCGTTTTTGCTCGACGCGTAACGGTACAGAACGGCTGGTCTTTTCGGCCGGCTGTTCCAAGTCGGCAACGCGGGGTGTCGCAGGTACGACCTGGCCGCACACCTTGGACGCGCTAGACCGCCCGGCGATGCGTCGCTCCTCTCTCTTCCCGGTCGTCGCTCTCGCACTCGCCGCCGTTCCGCTCTCGTTCGAGGCGGGCTGCTCCGCGCCCGACGCCGGCGACGGCATCGACTCCACCGAGCAAGCGAACACCGCCGAGGACCTCGCGCTCGCGAAGCAGATCCTCACGCTGCTCGGCGGACCGAACGGCAAGTGCCGCGGCTGTCACACGGCGACCCCCGACAACATCCGCGCGTGGGGCAAGTCGATGCAGGCCGTCGATGCCGCGTGCTTCGCGCCGGCGACGCTCACCGCGGAGCAACGCGTGAATTGCCTCCGCACGACGCCGGCGAACGCGACGAGCGCATTCTCCGCGCACAAGCTCGGGCTCTACGCGGCGGGCGCTTCGCTCCCGCAGATGCAGAGCATCTTCCAGGACGCCTTCCCCGCGTCGCAGGCGAGCGCCGCATTCGCCACGTTCCAGCAGCAGGCCGGCATGCCTCGCGGCCGTGCGCCGATGAGCGCGGCCGACTTCGCGAAGGTCAAGGGCTGGGTGCTCCGCGGGATGCCGCAGCTCGATCAGGCCGCAGGCGGCCCCGGCGATGCCGGCACGGACGCGCTCGGTACGATCGCCGACGCGAACGTCGATGCCGATGCCGCGAATGCGAACGGCTGCGTCGACTCCACCACGCCCGCGCTCGCCACGCACATCACGCAGATGAAGACGACGGGATGGGCCGCTCGCCTCGCCGACCAGAGCACGTCGATGTTCGGATGCGGCGCCGCGACGAACCCGCTCGCGTGTCTCACGACGCTGCCCGACGTCACGACGCAGGTCGGCGCGGCCTCGGTGAACCAGAAGATCCGCAAGCTCCGCCAGCAGCCGCTCGCCTCGCACTACTGGGTGCGGAGCTCGGCGGACGGACGCTGGGTCGGCTTCGGCCTCAATCCCGGTGCGAAGGTGATCGACCTCTCGAAGCCCGACACCGCGACGCCCATCACGATCGGCGCCGACTACGATCCGTTCTTCCTGCCGAGCAACGACGGCTTCGCGTTCGCGGGCGCCCACGCCGACAACGCGATCCACGTGTGCCGCCAGAGCCTGCTCGCCGACGCTGCTGCGCTCGCGAACCCGCAGGTCTCGCTGCTGGAGCCGAAGTGCACGAAGCTCGGCGCCGACGTGTACCAGAGCATCGGCAGCGCGCTCGACGGCGCGCGTTATTTCGTGACGGTCGGGGCCCACGAGAACGACGACGGCGGCAACGAGATCGTCTCGCCTCTTCCGGCGGCGTTCACCTCGACGTCCAAGACGAAGTTCGTGCCGATGGTGAACGACGGCGCCGCCTATCGCGCCGAAGCCGCAGTCAACGTCACGATGCCGGGCGAAGGCGACGTGATGCTGTCGCCGTCCACGAAGCTGCTCGTCGCGCGCTTCTCCGGTGGCGCCAAGCAAGGCGGTTATCGCGTGCACGCCGTCGACGCGCAGGTCACGTCGTCGGGCGCGACGACGGTGCAGACGCCGCTCCGCGCCCAGGTCTGCATGAAGGGCGGCAAGGCGAGCTTCTCGTTCGACGAGCGCTTCCTCGCGACGCATCAGTACGTCGATCGCACGGAGCCGGATCAGTCCGCGCTGCCGCAGGGCTCGTCGAACATCGTCGTCGCCGACCTCGCGACGGGGACGAAGGTGCGCCTCACCAAGATGGCGGCCGGGCAGTACGCGCTGTACCCGCATTTCCGCGCCGACGGATGGCTCTACTTCCTCGTGCGCGACATGAACGCTCACGTCGAGTACATCGCCGCGACCGATGCGGCGGTGCGGATGGAAGGTCCGTGAAGCGAGCGCCCTTCGTCCTCGCAGCAGCGACGATGCTGGCCGCCGGGTGCGCCGCGAGCGACGCCGACGAGACGCTCGGCGCCGTCGAGCAAGGCGCGCAACCGATCGACCGCCTGCTCATCGGCAAGGCCGCGATGTATCCGGCCGACAAGTCGATGCGCGCGCGGCTCCCGGTGCTCGACGCGAGCATGGTGGAGCGGCGCAAGGAGGCGTGGGCGATCGTGCAGAAGATCGTGGCGCCCGTGACCATCGCCTCGAAGTCGTCGAGCGCTCCGCACGCCGCTCTCGCGAGGCTGCCGCGCTTCCAGACGTGGTACTCGCGCGACGACGTGCTGCCGATGTTCGATCGGCTCTTCCGCGCGCTGCCGGATGCCGACAAGAAGGCGCACGCGCGCTTCGGCGAGCACGCCATCGCCGGGGTATTTCCGTGGAATGCGACGATGGCGCCGTCGCTCGCGAGCTACACCGAGGAGCGCCGCGCTGCGCGGTTGCGCGAGCTCGCGACGCCCGCCGGCTTGCACTCGCTCGGCAAGGATGCGCGCGTGCTGATGAGCCCCTCGTACGTCGGCCACGTGCTGCGCAGCTATCCCGAGATCGCCGCGTGTCAGGTCCCGAGAGAGCAAGAGGACCCGCCGAGCGCGACGAACTTCGCGCCGTGCCTCGACGGCGAGCTCCCGATCGACGCCGCGGCCGTGAAGATGCGCTGGATCGCAGGCTCTTCGCCGATGCCGACGTACGACACGTCGCCGAGCTCGCTCGCGGCGAAGCTCGCGGCGGGCAAGTTCGGCGACGGTGACGGCCACGCGAGCCCGGACGAGAACGACATCTACACGATGCAGCTCACGCCGGACACGTCGATGCGGCTCGCCGCGCTGCACATCATGACGAAGGAGCTGCGCGACTGGGCGTGGATCACGCTCTGGTGGTCGAGCGAGCCCGACACCGACTTCGGTGCGGATCGCCCGGCGAGCCTCGGCAGCCCTTGGGGCCATTACAAGATGTGCGTCGTCACCTCGTACGAGGAGAAGGACATGGCAGCGCGAATGGATGCAGCGGATCCGTCGTCGTGGTGCAGCAACCCGTATCTCGAGCAAGGCGAGCACGCCGCGAAGACGTCGTGCATCGGCTGCCATCAGCACGGCGGCACCGCCGAGACGACGGAGTCGATCCTCGCCGCGCCCGAGCGGTTCCCGCGCGGCGGGCGCACGAAGGTCCGCAAGAACTTCCCCGCGGATTACGCGTTCACGACGAGCGCCGGCCTCGATCTCGCCGCGGAAATCCGCGCCAAGATCGACGCCCTCACGCCGTGGTGACGTGACGCGCGACGCTCAGACGGGGTCGCGGCGCTTCAGCAGGATCAGGAGCAGCACCAGCATGACGACCGTCATGCCGTAGAGCACCGCGAACGGCAGCCAGAACTGATCGTAGGCGGTGAAGCCCCATGCGCCCTTGAGCGACTCGGAGCCCATCTGCGCGACCGCGCACTGGAAGTGACCGCCGAACACGTAGTCCGGCGGGCTGTTCAGCGTCGGGTTCTGGAGATCGATCCACCACGCCGGCTCGCGCTCGATCGCGAGACGTTCGTGGGCGATCGAGCCCTCGAAGCCCCAGCGCGCCGGCATGATGTACATCAGCGGCTTGAGCATCGGGTTCGTGGTCATCGGGACCATGAGACCGCCGAGGACGACCTGCGGGATGAGGGCGATCGGCGTGAGCGCCATCGCCGCCTCCGCGGACTGGACCATCGTCGAGAGCGCGAGCCCGATCGCGACCGCGCTGAGCGAGGTCGCGATCAGCGCGGCGAGCTGCATCGCGAAGGCCTGCGGGCCGCCATGGAAGCCGAGCGTGAA
>JAQBQJ010000519.1 GCA_028287065.1 Labilithrix sp.
CTCGGGTCGGGAACGCCGGGCGCGGTCTCGGTCGCGGGCTTCGCGTCGGCGGCGGGCTTCTCGGCCGCGGGCGGCGCGAGGACGAACGCCGCGGCAAGGACCGCCGAGCGCTTCGCCGTGCCCGCACCGTCGAACTTGCCGAGGGGAGCAGCCTTGCCGCCCGACGTCATCGTGAGCGTGCCGTCGTCGCCGAGCGAGAGCTTGTCGCCCTTCGCCATGGTGAGCTCGTCGCCGGCGAAGGAGCCGAAGCTTCCGCCGTCGCCCGTCGTGACCGCGCCGTCGCTGCCGACGGTGAGGAACGTCTTGCCGCCGTCCGGGCTCTGGAGCGTCATGCCGGTGACCTTCGCGACAGCCTTGCCGCCGTTCGCGACGGTGCCGTCGGACTTCAGCTCGACCTTCGCTGCCTTCTTGCCCTTCATGTCGATCTTCGCGGTCGACGCGGGGAGCGCGAGCGTCGAGGGAGCGGCGCTCGGGTCGGGAACGCCGGGCGCGGTCTCGGTCGCGGGCTTCGCGTCGGCGGCGGGCGCCTCGGTCGCGGGCGCCGCGGGCATGTCGGCCGTCGCGTTCGCCGCGACGGGCTCCATCTCGGGGTTCTTCGCTGCGGGCTGGTCGGAGCCGCCGCAAGCAGCGGTCGTGAGGAGGAGAGCGAGGAGGATCGAGGTGTTGGTGCGGAACATGGGCGCGGACCCTACTCTCGAGCTGCGGCGCTCACAACCCGCACCGAAAATTGCTGGAATTCCGGGACGATCCGTTGCCGCGCCGGACCGGCCGCGGCCCTTGCCATTGCACGGCGTCCGTCGGACCGTCATGCCGGAGACGCGGACGATGCCGACCCCGGAGGAAGCTCAGTGCGTGATCGCCGGCGGCGGGCCGGCCGGAGTGATGCTGGGGTATCTGCTGGCCCGGGCCGGGGTCAGCGTCATCGTGCTCGAGAAGCACGCCGACTTCTTCCGCGACTTCCGCGGCGACACGGTCCACCCCTCGACGCTGCAGGTGATGGCCGAGCTCGGCCTGCTGCAGGCGTTCCTCGCCCGGCCGCACCAGGAGCTGCCGGCGCTCGAGGGCGAGCTCGGCGGCGAGGTGGTGAGGCTCGCCGACTTCTCGGGCGTGCCGTCGGCGTGCAAGTTCGTCGCCTTCATGCCGCAGTGGGACTTCCTGGATTTCATGGCGGCCGAAGGCCGCAAGTTGCCGGGCTTCCGGCTGATGATGAGCGCGCGCGCCGCGGGGCTCGTCGAGCACGGCGGCCGCGTCGCAGGCGTGCGGGCGGAGGTGGAGGGAAAGCCCGTCGAATTCCGCGCCGATCTCGTGGTCGCCTGCGACGGACGCGACAGCGACATCCGAAAGATGGCGGGGCTACGGGTGCGCGACCTGGGCTCGCCCATCGACGTCCTCTGGTTCCGCGTGTCGCGACGGCCGGATGATGCCACCGTCGTCCTCGGCCGACTGAATCATGGGCGCATCCTCGTCACCATCGACCGCGGCGACTACTGGCAGTGCGCCTTCGTCATCCGCAAGGGCGGCTATCACGAGGTTCGCGGACGCGGGCTGGAGGCGCTGAGGGCGGACGTCGCCAAGCTCGCGCCTTTCCTGAGCGACCGCCTGGAGGAGATTTCGGACTGGGAGCAGGTGAAGCTGCTGACCGTCCAGGTGAACCGGCTCGAACGCTGGTGGCGGCCGGGGCTGCTGTGCATCGGCGATGCGGCCCACGCCATGTCGCCGGTCGGCGGCATCGGCATCAACCTCGCGGTGCAGGACGCGGTCGCGGCGGCCAACGCCCTGGCGGAACCGCTCCGCGAACGGCGGCTCGCCGACGCCGACCTCGCGGCGGTGGAGGCGCGCCGCGCGCCGCCCACACGCCTCACCCAGGCGGGCCAGGTCTTGGTTCAGGACCGCGTCCTCGGCCGGGTCCTGGCCCAGGATCGCCCGATCAAGCCGCCGCTTGTGTTGAAGGTCGTGAGCCGGGCGCGCACGTTGCAGCGCCTGATGGGCCGCGTCATCGGGATGGGCGTGCGCCCCGAGCATGTCAGCGCCGCGATACGCGGCGGCGCTCACGATCGAGACGCGACAACGCAATAGTCTCCGCGTGATCGAGCCGCGTCACCGGCGCAGACGTCATGCGGCTGCGCTCCGACGCGGGCGGGAGAGAGGTGGCCTTTCGCTTGTTCTACCGCCAGACCAACGTCAGCGTCGGGACCGCGCGCGAGACCTGCTCGATGACGATCCGGAAGACATCGAACGGAGGGTCGCGCACCCCGCCGCGCCCGCGCAACCAGGGGTTTCCACGATCGCGGTCGTAATTCCTACCAGCGATCATGCGTGTCTCTGCGCGAACGACTTCCGGGCGATGCCGGCCCGTTCGGCATCATGAGCGGGTAGCCAGTACCCCGCGAGAAAGGCCTCTCATGCTCGATCGCCGCCCCGTCCAGAACAGACGGTTTGGATACGTGTGGCTCGCATTGCTGGTCCTCTCGGCGGCTTGCTCTTCGCCGAGCGAACCGGAGGGGAAGGGCGATGACGACAGCGGCGCCGCGCCCGTCGACGGCGCGTCTCCGTCACCGAGTGATGCTGGAATCACGCCCGGCGACGGGCCTGCCGCCCCCGACGCCGCCGACGGCAGCATGGACGCACCCGACGGCGAACCGGAGGCCGGGTGCCTCTCCGACGGCGGCGCGTGTGCGACCGCTACGCTTTGCAAGACGGCGTCGCTCGCGTGCGTCGGCGGCGTTCTTCAGTGCCAGGAGAGCGGGAACGTCGCGGACGGGACGTCGTGCGGAGCGAACCTGTTTTGTGTGACCGGCAGCTGCGTCGCGTGCACGGCAGGCGCGTCGTGCGTACCGGCCGCGAGCGCATGTCACACCGGAGCCATCGCCTGTCCGAGTGGGACGTGCGTGGACACCGGCACGAACGCGACGGCAGGAACCGCTTGCGGTGCGAATCAGATTTGTGACGGGAACAACGCGTGCGTGGCGTGCACTCCGGGAGCGAGCTGCGTGCCAGCGAACGCGTGCCACGTCGGCGTGGTCGCGTGCGCGGCCGGAAAGAGCTGCACCGACACCGCGACCAACGTGGCGAACGGAACGGCATGCGCGGGCGGCACCTGCCAGTCCGGGGCATGCGTGCTCACGCAGACGGTCGCCGTATTCGAGGGCGACAACCAATCAGCGCCCGTCGACGGCCCCCTCGCGAACGCCGCAACCGTCACCGTGAGCGACGCCAACGGGCCCGTTGCCGGCGCAACGGTGACCGTCACGGTTCCTGCGGGTGCGGTAGCCGTCCCGCCGTCGGGAGTAACGGACGCACAGGGACACTTCTCGACGGCGCTTCGCGTGGGTCGAGCGGTGGGCGCCTACGCGTTCACGATGACGACGAGCCTGGCAGCCGCTCCCGCGACGATCAACGCGACCGCCTCGGCTCCGGCGTCCGGCGTCGTGTTCACGGCCGTCAACATCTCGCACTCGCCAGGCAACGCTGGCGTCCCCGGTCCGGGCACGGCGGCCACGACATCGCGCGTCTTCGACGTGACCGCGGCGGCCGACGGCACCTTGTATCTGGCGGACTTCGACAACTTCGTCATCCGGGCGCTCTCGCCCGCTGGGGTGCTCACGAACATCGCCGGCACCGGCGTCAACGGCAACTCGGGTGATGGTGGTCAAGCGACGAGCGCAACCATCGCGCAGCCCACGGCGGTTGCCCTCGATCGCGTAAAGAGCCTCTTGTACTTCAGCGACCGCAACAACGTGGTGCGCGTGGTCGATCTCGTCACCGGCATCATTCAGACGGCGGCGGGCGGTGGAGCTGCAGGGCCCCCGGGGTACGGCGACGGCGGCCCGGCGACCGCGGCGACGCTCAGTGTCAGTGGCTTCACGCGTCTCTCGATCGGCCCGGATGGCGCTCTCTACATCGGCGACAACGGTCACAACGCGATCCGGCGCGTGGCAGGAGGGGTGATCACTACGTGGGAGGGGCCGGGGGCGGGCAGCTGCGCGGCGGCGAACGTCGGGGAGATCAGCAGCTGCGGCACGGGCTGCGCCGTTGCGTGGGATTCGGCGGGGAACGCCTTCTACACGGCCGCTGTCTGCGACGGCGCGGGCGGAGGGATCCAGGCCATCGTCCGACGCACCGCAGCCGGCGTGCGGTCGATCATCCTCGGTAAGGCCGGCGCCAGCACCCCCGACGGAATGCAGGGTATCGAGAGCTCGGTCGACGGCGTTGCAGGTCTGACGATCGATCCTGCAGGCAACCTTTACGTCGCCACCGCGCCGTACAACCGAGTGCTACGTGTGGATGGCACCACCGGTCGCGTGACGACGATCTTCGGCACGGGCGCGGCGAGCTCCGGGGGTGACTACGGGCCTGCCACATCCGCTTCGACCAACTCGGCCCGCGCGGTCACGATGGACGCCGCGAATCACCTCTACGTCGCGGAGGACAGCTCCATTCGCGCGATCTGGACGGCGGGGACAGCCGTGAAGACGACCGCCACACTCGCGGTCGCGAGCGGAAGTGGGCAGTCGCAATATGTCGATCAGCTCGCCGCCGCGCCGCTTTCCGCCGCGCTCACCGATGGCGCGGGAACGACCCTCGTCAATTATCACGTGAAGTGGTCGGTCGTGACAGCCGGCGCTGGAATCTACGCCACGGACACGAAGACGAATGCCGGCGGAATTGCGGCGGTCCAGGCGCGCCCGGGGCTCGCCGTTGGCAATTACACAATCCAGGCTTCCTTTTCGGATATCCACGGCGCCGCGATCACCGGCAGTCCGTCGAGCTTCGTGCTCACGGCAACCGCCCCTCCGCCGAGCGCAGCGAGCTTCACGGCGCTGAACTCGGATCAAGCCGTCGGCGTGCTGCTCGGCGTACCTGGCGCGGCGACCCTCGCGCAGACGGACTCGCTCTGGGGCGTGGTCGCCGATGCGAGCAACAACGTCTACACGACCGATACGAAGCGCCATCAGATCTTGAAGATCACTCCCGCGGGCTTCGTGACGGTCGTCGCCGGTACCGGTAATAGCGGGAACGTCATGGCTGGCGACGGCGGGCCCGCGACCGCCGCCGGCCTCGACCTCCCGCGTTTTCTGGCGCTCGACGAGCTCCACCAGCGCCTGTACGTCACGGATCGTTACGCAGATCCCCTGGTGGGCGATTTCGTCGGGGCCGTGCGGTACGTCGACCTGGTGACGGGGATCATCCACCTCTTCGCCGGCACCGGTACGGTCGGGGCCCCGACGTGGGGCGACGGCGGGCCCGCCACGTCGGTGCGGTTTCCGGGAGCTGTCCATGGCGTGGCCATCGGAACGGACGGGAGTGTGTACATCCAGGGCGCTGGTGGCAGTGCAGGCCTCATCCAGAAGGTCGACTACGCGACCGGAATCATTCACGGCTACGTCGCGGGTGTGGCCTGTGACGCTAGCAATCCGTCGGCCATCAGGTTCCTTACGGCCGGCGACGGAATGCTCGCGATGGATGGATCGAACAATCTCTATCTCTTCGGGCAGCTTTGCACAGGCAACATCAGACTGCTGCAGGTCACGCCTGCCAAAGTGGTATCGGTCGTTGCAGGCGGCGGGGCGTCGAACGCGAGCGGCATCGCGGCGACCGCATCGAGCGTCACTTGTCCGAACTACTTGACGCTCGATTCCTCGGGCAATCTCTACTTCACGGACTTTTGCGAAAACTTCGCGCGGAAGGTGTCAGGCGGGACGATCACGACCGTCGCAGGCATCGCTGGTCCGGGTGGCACCACGCCCGAGTACTCGTCCGTAGCGGCAACGCTACTCAGTTATCCCCGGGGTATCGCGGTATTGCCTAATGGGCATACGGCCATCGCAGAGCTCGGCACGCGCGGCTTGCGCTTCTTGTGGTGATTGGCGATCGTTCGCCAACAGCCGCGTTTTCCGAAGAGCCGTCGCTCGGGCGTGATGGCCATCGTGGGAAACCTGCAGCGTCACGCGAGGGCACGCACGACCGGCGCTCTGCTACGCGGCGCACACGCGACGAATGGATGCCAGCGTCGCTTCCCGATCTTCCAAGAACAACGCGTGCCCGGCACCTGCCACGATCTCGAGCACGCCGTGCTTTGCCGCATTCGCGATCGCGCGCGCATGCGTCGCCGGTACTGCGAGGTCGAGATCGCCGGTCCTCGCGAGGACGGGGCATTCGAGCTGCGCGAGGCGATGAAGGAGTGAGGGCGCCTGCGCCACGTCCTCGAGCTCCTCGACGAGCACGTGAGGCGGCGCTGCGTCGATCCATCGCGTCACGATCGCGTCGTCCGAGGGATGGCGCGCGCGGTGCGCGGCGGACAAAAACCGCTCCGGCAAAATCGCGCGCACGTCGACGTTGTTGCGGAGCGCGCCGGCGAACCCCGCCATGCCTGCCCGCTCCTCCGCGGAGAGCTCCGCGAAGCCTCCGATGCAGACGACCGCGCGCGCCGCGGTCTCGAACGCGAGCGATAGCGCTCGGTACGCGCCCATCGAGTAGCCGACGAGCGCGGGCCGCTCTACGTCACGCGCGCGGAGGGCGCGTACGAGCGCGGCCTGGACCGCGAGCCATCCGTGGTGCGCGGCGCTTGCGGGCGTCTTGCCGTACCCGGGGAGATGCGGAACGAGCACCCTCATGCCGGGCAGATCGGCAGCGAGCGCCTCGAGCTCCTCCGGAGGCGAAGGTAGCCCGTGGATGAAAACGACCGCAGGGCCAGCACCGGCCTCGAAGACATGGAGAGTCGGAGCATCCGTCATGGGCACGCTTTCGGACAGGGGGTCAGCGGAAACGTCGAACGCATCATGCGAACGGCTGCATCGCACGTACGACGAGCTCGGCACGGGTCTCCACCTGCGCCTTCTCGAACATGGATGTCAGATGCGTCTCGACGGTTCTCTCCGCGATCGCGAGCTCCGCCGCGATGGCGCGATTCGTCAGCCCGCGCGAAAGCAGCGCGAAGAGCTCGGTCTCGCGCTTCGAGAAGCGCCAGGCGACAGTCGCGGTGCGCCATGCATGCGCGCTCGCCCCGTCCCCCTTGAAGACGACGAGGCGCCTGGTCACGGCGCTCGCGACTGTCACATCGGTGACCCGGAACTGGTTGGCGGGCGCGCGCCCTCGTAGCGCGCGCCGCAGGATCTCCCGTCCGGTCGCGCCATGCGTGTCGAGCCATAGCCCACCTGCCGTATTCGCCTCGAGTAGGATGCCGTCCGCGTCGAAGACGAACGCCGGCGCTGGAACGCATTCGAGAGCGGCGTCGAGGAGCGCGCGTGTGCTCGGCGCCTGCTGCAGGAGCCGCTCGGCAGAGAGGCGCCGCCGAATCGGGGCGATGAGGTGCGACAGGATCCGCTTCTGGCGCGGATCGAACGGCGCGCTCTGGAAGAGGCCAATCCACGCGAGCAGTGACGAACCCTCGCAAATCAAGACCCGCAGCTGATCGTCCGCGAGTAGGCCGAAGCGAGCGTAGACGTTCGTCAGGATGGAGGCTGTCTTCACGCCGCTCAGCTCTTTCACCTCGCAGAGCGTGAGCGCCACGTTGCGCTGTTGCGGTTCGGGTCGCAGCGGATTGAATGCGGTCCATCCGACCGTCTTGTCGGCGAGGAAGCGGTCCGTCTCGACGATCAACCCGTGCGAGAGCTTGGCGGTATAGCCCCATGGGAGCGAGAGACCCTCGCCACGCGGCGCATACACGCAGGCGGCCGCTCGATTCGAATCCAAAACGTCGCGGAGCCCGCCGACGAGCCACGAGAGCGCCGGCGGAGCGCCTTCGCGGATGGTGCCAAGGTCTCCCGCGAGGTCGCGCAAGCCTTTCGCATCCCTCGACGAAAATCGCGCCATCGTTCTCCCGTGCGCGGCCGCGGCGTTACTCGTTCTTCTCGGGGTCGACCTTCACGTCCACGGAGAGAGTGCCCTGCCCTTCCCTGCAGCGCCCGGCGCGCCGAGGAGGGAACTGGTGAGTCGCGTCATCCGGCAGCGGTTCACCCATGACGGTATCGACGGCGAAGTCGCCGATCTATCGTGGAGAACCGCATGGCGCGGCGTGTCGCGCGTTCGACCATCTGACGCCGTAGCAGCTCGTCGCACACGACGCGCAGCGCTCCTTCGCGATCGGTACTCCCGCGCGAAGTCTTACGGATGCGGCGTCGACGCGGACGCCGGCGCGCCCGTCGAGCGCTCCTTCGAGCTCGACGACGAGCATGCCGCGAGCTCCACGAGCGCTGCGACGACCGAGAATCGCGATGCCCCCCGCACGCTCGTCTATTCCTTGAGCGCCTCGGCGCCGCCGATGATCTCCATCAGCTCCTTCGTGATCGCTGCCTGCCGCGCGCGGTTGTAGACGAGCGTGAGGCGCGAGATCATGTCCTTCGCGTTGCGCGTCGCGGCGTCCATCGCGGTCATGCGCGCGCCGTACTCGCTCGCCTGGCTCTCGAGGAGCGCGCGATAGATCGAGACCTCGACGTACATCGGCATGAGGCGCTCGAGGACCGCGCGCTCGTTCGGCTCGAAGCCGTACTCGGTCGGCTCGAGAGCGCCTTCCTTGCGCGGCGGCGGCTCCGGGATCGGAAGCAGCGGCTCGACGACTGTCTGCTGCGTGATCGCGCTCTTGAACTCGTTGTAGACGATGTAGACGCTGTCGACCTCGGCGCGCTCGAACCTGGCGATGATCCAGTCCGAGACGATCCGCGCCTTGCTCATGTCGAGGCCGTCCGTCAGCTTCGGGAAGTCGCGCGTGATCGTCGCCTTGCGGCGCTGCAGGTACTCGCGGCCCTTCTTGCCGATGGTCGCGACGTGGACCTCGGCGCCCGCTTCCTTCTTCTCGCGCCACTCGCGGAAGGCGGCCTTGCTCACGTTCGCGTTGAACGCGCCGGCGAGGCCGCGATCGCCCGAGAGGACGACGAGGAGGACGTTGCGCTCGGGCCGACGCTCGAGCAGCGGATGGAGTCCGTCACCCGCGTCGTTGCCGCTGTACTCGAGGTCCGTCTGCTTCGCGATCATCGCGGTCGCAACGCCGGCGAGGATCTCGTGTGTCTTCAGCGCGTACGGACGGAGCGCCGTGATGCGCTGCTGCGCGCGGTTGAGGCGCGCGCCGGCGACCATCTTCATCGCGCGCGTGATCTTCTGCGTCGCCTTGACGCTCGTGATCCGCTTGCGAATGGTTTTGAGCGAAGGCATCCGAAGACCTCAGTCCTTCTTCTTCTTGTCGCCGGACTCTTTGCCGAACGCCGTCCCGAACTCCTTGAGGGCCTT
>JAQBQJ010000207.1 GCA_028287065.1 Labilithrix sp.
CGAGATGCGCGAGGAAGCTCGCACCGTACTGGCCCTTCTCGACGACCTTCGGTGCGCCCGGCGCGGTGACAATGCAGCCACCGCAGCGACAGCGGAGCACTTCTTGGACGTGCTCCTTGCGGACGAATTTCGACGGCACGAACTCCCTGCGAATTTCGCCCCATCGTGACCACCCGTTTCGGCGCATCGTGACCACCTGTTTCGCGGCATCGTGTCCATCGATTTCGCCATCGTGACCACCTGTTTCGCGGCCGTGACCACCTCTTTCGCCGGGGTGTGATCGGGGCGAAGGTGGCCCGCTCGTGGGGTCTCCGGTGCGCAGCGACGCTGGGCAGTTCTTCAAGTCCGTCCGCCCTCCGAACGAGGAGGCGAGATGGCGACGGAGCGACTGCGCATGCGACACGTCAGAGAGATTCTTCGACAGAAGCTGGTCGTGGGCCGGAGCAACCGCCAGGTTGCGGCGAGCCTCGGCATCAGCAACGGCGCGGTGTCCGGCGCCGCGGGACGCGCGCGAACGCTCGGCCTCGATTGGACGCAGATCACCGCGTTGAGCGACGACGCGCTCGAGGAGCGGCTCTATGGCCCTCGCACGGCGAAGCGCGCAGGGCGCCCGCTGCCCGACCCCGCGTATCTCCATCTGGAGCTACGACGCGTGGGCGTGACGCTGCAGCTGCTGCACCTCGAGTACCTCGAGCAGCACCCCAACGGCTTTCGCTACACAGCGTTCTGCGGGCACTACAGCGCGTGGCACGCGCGGCAGAAGCTCACGATGCGACAGGTCCATCGCGCCGGCGAGAAGCTCTTCGTCGACTACTCGGGCAACAAGCCGCGCATCGTCGATCCGCAGACCGGCGAGGTGACCGAGGTCGAGCTCTTCGTTGCGGTCCTCGGCGCGTCGAACTTCACGTACGCGGAGGCGACGCGCACGCAGACAATCCCAGATTGGATCGGCAGTCACGTGCGCGCACTCCACGAGCTCGGCGGCGTACCGAAGGTGATCGTGCCCGACCAGCTCAAGAGCGGCGTCACCGTATCGTGTCGATACGAGCCCGGCGTGCAGCGCACCTACGCGGAGATGGCGTGCCACTACGGCACGACGATCTTGCCGGCGCGCCCGCGAAGCCCGCGCGACAAGGCGAAGGTCGAAGTGGGCGTCCTCATCGCGCAGCGCTGGGTGCTGGCGAAGATCCGGAACCAGATCTTCTTCTCCCTCGACGCCCTCAACGGGCGGATCGCCGAGCTCGTCGACGAGATCAACGAACGCCGGATGCGCGTTTACGGCGCGAGCCGGCGCGAGCTCTTCGAGCGCCTGGACAAGCCCGTGCTCGGACCGCTCGCCGCAGAACGCTTCGTCACGAGCGAGTGGAAGACGGCGCAGATCAACATCGACTACCACATCGAATTCGACCACCACCTCTACTCGGCGCCCAGCACGCTGGCGCGCCAGAAGGTCGACGTGCGCGCCACGGCGTCGACGGTGGAGATCTTTCTGCTGAATGGCGAGCGCGTCGCCTCGCACGCGCGGAGCAGACAGCGCGGAAAGCACACGACGACGCCTGAGCACATGCCGAAGGCGCATCAGGCGCACGCAGAGTGGAGTCCATCGCGAATCCTCGCGTGGGCAGCGACCCTCGGACCAGAGACGGCGAAGCTCGCTGAGGCCATCCTCGCGGCAAGGCCGCACCCCGAGCAGGGATACCGCTCGTGCCTCGGGATCCTGAGACTGTCGAAGAAGTACGGCGCCGAGCGCGTCGAGATCGCATGCGGTCGCGCGATGGCGGTGGGTGCGCGCTCGTACCGCCACGTCGAGTCGATCTTGAAGCATGGCCTCGACCGGCTCGCGCCCACCGAGATCGCGGCGACGCCACGTCCCGCCCACGAGAACATCCGCGGACGCAGCTACTACCACTGAAGGGAAAACGAAGTGCTGAATGAACCGACGCTCGAGAAACTCAAAACGCTCCGACTCGAAGGGATGCTGACGGCGTGGACGGACCAGCAGAAGAGCCCGGAGATAGGCTCGCTGGCCTTCGACGAACGCCTCGGACTGCTCGTCGACGCGGAATGGATGCATCGCGAAAACAAGCGCATGAAGCGCTCGCTGAAGGAGGCAAAGCTACGACTCTCGGAGGCCTGCATCGAAGCCATCGACTTCCCCGCGAAGCGCGAGCTCGACAAGGCGCTCGTGCGACAACTCCAGACGTGCCGATGGATCGACGAGCACCAAGCGGTGCTCGTCACCGGCGCGACGGGAACGGGCAAGAGCTACATCGCGTGCGCTCTCGCGCATCACGCGTGCCGTCGTGGCTTCCGCGCGATCTACCCGAGGGCGCCGCGGCTCTTCGACGAGCTGAAGATCGCGCGCGCCGACGGCACCTACCGCAGCGTGCTAGCGCGTCTCGCCCGCGTCGACGTACTCGTGCTCGATGACTTCGCGGTCGCGCCCATCAACGATCAGGAACGAAGCGATCTGCTCGAGGTGATGGAGGACCGATACGGACTGCGCTCGACGATCGTCACGAGCCAGCTCGCCCCGGCTCACTGGCACGATTACCTCGGCGACCCGACCCTCGCCGACGCCATCTGCGACCGCCTCCTGAACAGCGGCCACCGCATCATGCTAAAGGGCCCGTCGAGAAGGAAAGAGAAGCCGACCGACACAGCAACCTGAACTACCTGAGCGTCGCTCCGCTCCGGTCACGATGACGCGAAACGCGCGGTCAGGATGGCGCGGAACAGGTGGTCACGATGGGCGAAACCCGCAGTTCACCGGCTGGGTGTCCAAACCACATGCAGTGAAGCGGGCCATGAACGCGAGGTCGAACGGACCTGTCCGTACCGCGTTCCACTTGCCGTCGACGCCGAAGGATCCGGGCAAGTCGCCATGCATCGCGACCTCGCCACGCTCCCCGACGCCAGTGCGAAGACCCGCGTGCATTCCGCCCAATGTCGGTGGGGGAGGCGTCTCCGCGCCGTCGTCGCCGCCGGTCGGCCGCAGCGGCTTCGCGGCGCGCGTGTGCGCCATGTACTCGGGGGCGAGGATGACCTGGAGATCGTCGGCCCGTA
>JAQBQJ010000208.1 GCA_028287065.1 Labilithrix sp.
CCCGATCTCGATCAGATCTACCAGCTCGTCGTGCAGCTCATGGGACGGAGCGGCGGCTGGCCGCTGACCGTGTTCCTCACGCCGTCGCAGAAGCCGTTCTTCGCGGGCACCTATTTCCCGCCCTCCGATCGCTACGGCATGCCGAGCTTCGCGAAGATCCTACGCGCCGTCGGCGAGGCCTATCGCGAGCGCCGCGAAGAGGTCGATGCGCAGGCCGGCGAGCTCACGAAGGCCGTCGCCGAGGTCGGCCGCGGAGAGCCCGACGGAACCGCGCCGTACACGCCGGGACCGGACCTGCTCGCGCGCGTCACCGCGACGCTGATGCGCCGCTTCGACGACGTGAACGGCGGCTTCGGCAAGCAGCCGAAGTTCCCGAACACGATGCCGCTCGAGGTCATGCTCCGCCGCGGTGTGCTCGAGAACGACGGTCCCGCGCGCGATGCCGCGCGTCTCATGCTCGAGTCGATGCGCCACGGCGGCATCTGGGATCACCTCGGCGGCGGGTTCCATCGCTACTCGACCGACGAGCGCTGGCTCGTCCCTCACTTCGAGAAGATGCTCTACGACAACGCGCTGCTCCTGCGATCGTACGCCGACGCCTACCGCGCGTTCGATCGCGAGCCGCTCTTCGAGAGCACCGCGCGCGACATCGCGGCGTGGGTCGACCGCGAGATGACGGACGGCAGCGGCGGCTACTACGCGAGCCAGGACGCGGACAGCGAAGGCGAGGAAGGTAAATTCTTCGTCTGGAACCCGCAGGGCGTCCGCGAGGCGCTCGGCGACGACGAGCTGGCCGCGAAGGCCGCGCTCCTCTACTTCGGCGTCACGCGCGACGGGAATTTCGAGGAGCACGGGCGCGTCACGTTCATGACCGTCCTGCATGAAAATAGGCCGATCAGCGCCGTCGCTGCGCAGCTCGACAAGCCGGAGGCCGAGGTGCGCGCCGCGATCGAGCGCGCGCGGAAGCGCATGTTCGAGGTCCGCGAGAGCCGGCCCAAGCCGTTCCGCGACGAGAAGATCCTCACGAGCTGGGGCGCGCTGATGATCGGCGCGATGGCCGAGGCCGGCGCCGCGCTGCGCGAGCCGAAGATGGTCGGCTCGGCGGAGCGCGCCCTCGCGTTCGTGCAGGAGAAGCTCGTGACGTGGCACGACGATCGGACGAAGGCTCGGGCGCTCCGGCTCGTGAAGGGCGACGTGGTGAAGGGGCCGGGGTTCCTCGACGATCATGCGTACCTCGCGAACGCGGCGCTCGACCTGTACGAGGTCACCGGCGACCCTGCACACGTGACGCTGGCGCGCGCGCTGGTCGACGGCACGATCGACGCGTTCTGGGAGAGCGGTGAAGGGTTCTTCTTCACGCCGAAGGACGGCGAGTCGCTGATCACGCGCTCGAAGGACCCCTACGACAACGCAGTCCCGAGCGGCGCGTCGATGGCGTGCCGGGCGCTGCTGCGCCTCGGGACGCTGGTCGATGCAAAGTACATGGACGTCGGCGAGAAGGAGCTGCTCCGCCTCGCTCCTGCCGCGGTCGCGAACCCGTTCGGGTTCGGGCAGACGCTCTGCGAGCTCGATCGCCTGGTGCGCGGCTCGGTCGACGTGGTGCTCGTGGGCCCGCGCGACGACATGCGCACGCGAGCGCTCGCGGCCGCCGTGTTCGCGACGTGGCTGCCGAACCGCACGATCGCGTGGCTCGATCCGGCCGTGCCCGAATCGCGCGCCGCTTGCGCGCTGCTCGGCGAAGGAAAGCCGGCGAAGGACGTGCCCGTCGCCTACGTGTGCCGCGGCCGGACGTGCTCGCTGCCGGTCGACACCCCGGAGGCGCTGTCGAAGCTCCTCGAGGCCGGGACCTGAGTGGAGTGACGCAGATCCGAGAAACAAGCGGAGGCGCAGGGACGCGGAGCGAACGCAGAGATTTATTTGCTCGAGACACGCGCCGCGTACGCGCGTGTCTCGAACAAAGAAGATCGGCGTTCCCCTGCGTCCCCGCGACTCCGCCTGTTTCTCGGATCTCGTCTTTTTCGGTGCCTAGCGACGCACACGCGTACGCGGGAACGCCGACGTGCGGCGGGGCTCGCGCGTCGGTGTCGGCGGCAGCGCTTCGCGACGAAGCGTCTCGATGCCGCTCGTGCTCTCGCCGCGTGAGGCCATCACGAGCTCCGCGACGTCGAGCGCGGGGAGGAACAGTTCCGTGCGCGCGAAGCGGCCGATCTTTCCGGCCATGATCCGCGGGACCATGAACATGATGCGCCGGATGGCATCGGCGATCCGGCGCGGCATCGCGATGCGGTCGATCACGGGATCGAGAAACTCGTTCACGGCGCCCATGAGATCGCGCATGCCGTGCGCGGCCTCCTCGAGCACGTCGTAGAAGAGCGCCGTCATCAGCACGACGTCGTCGAGCGCGCCGTCCTCGCGCGTGCGCCGGTCGAGCAGGTTCATCTTCTTGAAGAAGCGGATGCTGCCGCCGTCGGTCGCTTCGTCGTCGTCGAGGAACGCGGAGAGCTCGGGCAAGAGGATCGCCATCGCGCCGATTTCCCACATGAGCCACATCGAGCGGTGCGAGCCGCCCATGCGCATCAGCCGGAGGATCTCCTCGAAGATGCGCGGGCGAGCGGCGCGGGCGAGCTCGGCGCGGCTGCCGACCATGGCGTCGTAGACGTGCGGGTCGATGCCGAGATCGAGGCGTGCCGCGAACTTGATGGCGCGCAGGATCCGCACCGGATCCTCGCGGAAACGCACCGCCGGCTCGCCGATGGTGCGGATCGTCCGGCGCTGGATGTCCGGCATGCCGCCGCACCAGTCGAGGACCTGACGGCGATCGAGATCGTAGAAGAGCGCGTTGATCGTGAAGTCGCGCCGGAGCGCGTCCTCGTGCGCTTCGCCGAAGACGTTGTCGCTGCGGATGAGGAGGTCGTCGTCTTCTTCGGTGTCGCCTTCGCCGATCACGCTCGTCGGGTTGCGACGGAACGTGGCGACCTCGACGACCTTGCCGCCGCCGAAGAGCACGTGCGCGAGGCGGAACCTGCGACCGATGATGCGGCAGTTGCGGAAGAGCGAGCGGACGTCGTCGGGACGTGCGCTCGTCGCGACGTCGAAGTCCTTCGGGCGACGCGCGACTGCGTCGGGGCCGGTGCTGAGCAGGAGATCGCGGACGCAGCCGCCGACCAGGTACGCCTGGAACCCGCTCCGCTCGAGGCGGCGGACGACCTTCGCGGCATCGGGATCGATCGCGTCCTCGTCGAGCGGCGCGTCGTGGCGCTGGAGGCCCGTCGCGTCGTGTCGCTCGACGGGGGGTCGGCTGTCGCCGCGCGTGCGATCGCCGCGGCCCTGGCCCCCACGCTCGCCGCGCTCGCCTCCCTCGCGATCGCGTCCGGAGCGGCCGTCGCGCGCGTCCCGGCCCTCGTGATCGCGGTCAGCCGTGTCCACCTCCGGCTCGACAGTGAACGAGGGGAGCTCGGGAGGCGGAGGTAGGTCGGGGTTGCTCCGACGGCGCATGCGGCGAACGATCTCTACGTGGGGGCGAAAGGAAGGAGTTGGATGCGCTAAAAGCTGGAAAGAACGAAGGAAAATAGCCTGGAACCAGGGGGTCCGAGCCACGGGGACTCTACCAGCACGAGGGATCGCCCGCAACGTGAGGGTGATAGGCTTGTGTTCGATGCCCGTGCAGGGAGTCCCGCCGCCCCTCCAGCCCGCTAAGCTGGCGGATTTCAAGCTGGCTGGCGCGCTCGGGTCCGGGACGACGGCCAAGGTCTACGAGGCGGTCCATGTCACGACCGGCCGCCAGGTCGCCATCAAGATCCTCGAGCCGTCGCAGTCCGGCAGCGAGATGCGGGAGCGGTTCGCCCGGGAGGCCATCCTCCTCGCGGGCGTCGCGAGCAAGCACGTCGGCAACATCGTCGGCTTCGGGTTCGAGCGCGGTCAGCCGTTCCTCGTCCTCGAGCGGCTCACCGGCGAGACGCTCGACGCGAAGCTGCGTCGCGACGGACCCGTGCCTCTTCCGGTTGCAGTCCGCTGGATCGAGCAGCTGCTGATCGGCGTCCGCGACTGCCACGACCAGCAGATCATCCATCGCGACATCATGCCGGCGAACATCTTCCTCCACAAGGAGGGCTTCGACGAGACGGTCAAGCTGATCGACTTCGGCGTGGCGCGACTACGCGAGATCACCGGCGACACCGCCGGGCTGACGTCCACGAACCACCTGATCGGCAGCATGGGATACATGGCGCCGGAGCAGTTCCGGAACGCGAAGACCGTCGGTTTCAGCGCCGATCTCTACGCGATCGGCGTCGTGATCTTCCGCACGCTCACCGGTCGACTGCCTTTCGTGAGCCGCTCGCTCGAGGCGGTCATCAAGATGAAGGCCGAGCATCCGGCGCCCGAGGTCTCGAGCATGCCCGGGATGCCGAAGAACGTGCTGCTCGACTGGTTCGTCACGCGTGCGCTGGCGCGCGAGCCCGCGGAGCGCTTCCAGCATGCGCGCGAGATGCTCGAGCACTGGTGGAACGTGATGGCGAGCCTCGACGACGACGACACCACCGACGTCATGCGCGGTATCGGACGGGTCGACGAGTCGTATGCGGGCCCGCTCCAGCGCAGCATGCGCGGCCCGGATCTCGCGGCGCCCCCGGTGCACATCGAGGTCGAAGAGGACCGCACGCTGCGCCGCATGGTCCCGGCCGCGCCGATCGGGAGCGTGAGGGGGGCGGCGCCTTCGAGCGTGCGCGGTCCGGCCCCTTCGTCCGGGGCCGACCTGACCCTGCACGACATGGCGCCGAACACCGAGCCCTCGCCGCACGTCCACGTGCCTTCCGCGACCGCGGGAGCCGTGCTCGACGACGACCCGTTCGACATGCCGACGAAGAGTGACCCCAACCTTCGCAAGCTCGTCGAGCAAGAGCTCGAGCTCCAGCGCAAGCGGCGCGGACCGCCGCGCTGAGCGGGGCGTTTCGCCCCGGTTTTCAGCGGTTCTCGTGCCCGCCGCGACGGACGAAAATGACAAGTACAAAGTGCCGATCGCGGCGCTTCGTCGTGGGCACCTCAAGTTCCGTGCCGCGAGGCGTTGACGCGCCGTCGCGTGTGATTAGCTTGGCCGCGACGAACTCGGAGCATTCGCGCGCACCGCGCGCTGAGTGACTCGAAGCGAACGCGTGCGAGTGCGGAGGTAATTCGGCTATGGGCAAGATCATCGGCATCGACCTCGGAACGACGAACAGCTGCGTAGCGATCATGGAGGGCCGCGAGTCCAAGGTGATCGTCAACGAGGAAGGTTCGCGCATCACGCCGAGCGTGGTTGCGTACGACGACAAGGGGGAGGTCCTCGTCGGGCAGATCGCCAAGCGCCAGGCGGTCACCAATCCGGAGAACACGATCTACAGCGCCAAGCGCTTCATCGGTCGCCGCTTCGAAGAGGTCGGCGAAGAGACGAAGCGGATGCCGTATCACATCGTCCGCGCCGAGAACGGCGACACCGCCTTCGACGTCCGCGGCAAGAAGGTGAGCCCACAAGAGGTCAGCGCGAAGATCCTCCAGAAGTTGAAGAAGGCCGCCGAGGACTTCCTGGGCGAGAAGATCTCCGAGGCCGTCATCACGGTGCCGGCGTACTTCAACGACGCGCAGCGCCAGGCCACCAAGGACGCCGGCAAGATCGCCGGTCTCGAGGTGAAGCGCATCGTCAACGAGCCGACGGCCGCGGCGCTCGCGTACGGTCTCGACAAGAAGAAGGACGAGATCATCGCCGTCTACGACTTCGGCGGCGGCACGTTCGACATCTCGATCCTCGAGGTCGGCGACAACGTCGTGCAGGTCATCTCGACCAACGGCGACACGCACCTCGGCGGCGACGACGTCGACAACCTGATCATCGATTGG
>JAQBQJ010000552.1 GCA_028287065.1 Labilithrix sp.
CGAACATCGCCGGCGCGCGCATCGAAGAGATCGTCATCGAGAACATCGAGCGCCCCGAGGGCCAGTCGAACTACGGGCTCGGACGCGTCATCAACGTTTGGCTCGATCTGTTCTTCCTCTACTTCTACGTGCGCTACCTCGATCGCCCCATCCGAGCCTTCGGCGGGCTCGCGCTCGTGCTGTTCGCGGGCGCCGCCGCGATCATCGCCGTGCTCGGCGCGATCACGATCGTGTACGGCACGCCCGTCGTCTACCAGCGTACCGGCTGGGTCGCGCTCGCGGTCGTGCTCGTCGTGACCGCCACGCAGCTCCTCATGACCGGCATCCTCGCCGAGGTCCTCGCGCGCATCTACTTCGCGCGCACACGGCGCACGCAGCACTCGCCGTACAAGATCCGCAAGCGGTACGCCGTCATCGACGAGGCTGCGTAGATGTGCGGGATCTTCGGGCGGTTCACCTGGAACGCCGCGCCGAACGACCCGACCACGCTCGTCCCGCTCGTCGATCTGCTGCGGCATCGCGGGCCCGACGGCGGCGGGTGGTGGTGCTCGGACGGCTATTTCTTCGGCCATCGGCGCCTCGCGATCCTCGATCTGTCGGAGGCCGGCGCGCAGCCGATGGCGAGCCCGGACGGACGCTACGTCGTCACGTTCAACGGCGAGATCTACAACTACGTCGAGCTCGAACAGGAGCTGCGCGCGAAGGGCTACGTCTTCCAGACGCGCTGCGACACCGAGGTGTTGCTGCACGGCTACGACGCCTGGGGCGACGGCCTGCTCGAGCGGCTCACGGGCATGTTCGCGTTCGCGCTCGCCGACCGGAAGAAGGGCGAGCTGCTCCTCGCGCGCGATCGCTTCGGCGAGAAGCCGCTGCTCTATCGTGAGGGGACGGGCGACGTCGTGTTCGCGTCGGAGCTCGGCCCGATCGCGCAGCACCTCGCCGGCCCGAACGGGAGCGCCGGCGATCGCGCCATCGATCTCGAGGCCCTCGCCGGATACCTGTGCGTGAACTTCGTCCCCGGCGATCGCACGCTCATGAGCGGCGTGCGCCGCCTCGAGCCCGGCACGATGCGAAAATACGGCCGAAAAGGCCTGATTTCCACGCGGCGCTACTATCGCCCCGAACCCGTGCAGGATGCACGCGTCGATCGCGGCGACCTCCGCGGCGTGCTCGACGAGCTGCGCGTTCGCCTCGACGACGCCGTCCGAATCGCCCTCCGCAGCGACGTGCCGCTCGCGCTGTTCCTCTCCGGCGGCATCGACTCCTCGCTCGTCGCCGAGAGCGCGGTCCGCCAAGGCACGCTCGCGGCCGCGTTCTGCGTCGACGTGAAGGCCGAGAGCTTCAGCGAGTGGGACAACGCGAAGTGGGTCGCCGATCGCCTGAAGCTCCGCCTCGAGCGCGTCCCGCTCGGCCCCGAGGCCCTCGAGGACTTCCTCGCGATCGTGTCGCACGCCGACGATCCGCTCGCCGACGCATCGGCGGTCGCGGTCTGGCAGCTCGCACGCGCGACCGCGAAGCAGTTCAAGGTCGCCGTCAGCGGCGACGGCGGCGACGAGCTCTTCGGCGGATATCTCACGTACAAGGCGACCGCCGTGCATCGCGCCGTCACGAGCCGCATCGGCGGCGTCGCACGAGGAGCGCTGCGCGCGGGCGCCCGCCGGATTCGCGCGCGCGAGACGAAGGTCTCGACGAGCTACAAGCTGCTGCGCTTCCTCCGCGCTGCCGATCTTCCGCCCGGCGAGGCGCACTTCACCTGGAACGGCTCGTGGCTGCCGGCCGAAGCCGCGATGCTCCTGTCCGGCGACGCTGCGCGCGAGCTCGCACGTGGCGCCGTGCGCGGCATGGCGGCGCGTCACGGCATGTCGGCGCGCCCCGAGCTCGGCGAGCTCCAGCAGGTCGATGCCGGCGAGTACCTGCCGAACGACATCCTCGTGAAGGTCGATCGCATGACGATGGCGCATTCGCTCGAGAGCCGGGCGCCGCTGCTCAACCACCATCTCGCGGGCCTCGCGCTCGCCGCCACGCCGCGCTTCTCGCAGTCGATCGCGCATCCGCCGAAGCGCCTCCTGCGCACGCTCGCCGACGAGACGTTCGGGCCGCGCGTGAGCCGCGCGAAGAAGCAGGGCTTCAGCATCCCGGTCCATGCCTGGCTCCGCGGGCCCATGCGCGACCTCACCATGGATCTCCTTTCGCCGAGCTCGATCCGCTCCCTCGGAGTCCTCGACGAGACCGAGGTGAGCCGCGTCCGCGACCGCCACATGGCCGCCGGCGAGCCGCTCGGCTTCGAGCTCTGGGGCCTCTGCGTGCTCGTCGCTTGGTATCGCGCGCGCGTGCTAAGCTCCGCCCGCCTCGAGCCGGAACGCGGCCGCTCCGCGCTGAAGCAAGTCCACGTCGCGTTCGACTCCGGCACCGTTCGACAGGAGACCCCGTAAGTGCAACCGGACCCCTCGATCGACGAGAAGACGATCGCCGACTTCGGCCAGCAGTGGACGAACTACCGCGACAACTCCGGCTTCTACGGGTCGACGGAGCTCTTCGAAGACGCGTTCGGGATGCTGCTTCCCACGGCCGAGATCGCCGGCAAGCGCGTCGCCGACATCGGCAGCGGCTCCGGCCGCATCGTGAGCATGCTCCTCGCGCTCGGCGCGAAGGAGATCTTCGCCGTCGAGCCGTCCGAGGCGTTCGACGTC
>JAQBQJ010000347.1 GCA_028287065.1 Labilithrix sp.
TTCGCGCGTGAGCTGGGGATGTGGTGGGGCGAATTGATGACCTCGCTGCGCGAGCACGTCTCTTCTCGCCCGTGAACGTGATGCGCCGGCCGGGTGCCTGTAGCGCATAGCGACCCCGACCCCGACCCCGACCCCGACCGCGACCGCGACCCCGCCCGCGACCCCGCCCGCGACCCCGCCCGCGACCCCGAAGGGCCGCGGGCGAGAGCGGCTTCAGCGGATGAAGCCCGTGAGCAGAGCGACGACGCGATTGCCGATGACGACGCACCGCTCGGCGGCTTCGTTCGTGGTGTCTCCGGCGTGAGCGGCGATCTCGACGGCGGCGACGGCCTCGACGGCCTCACCGCGCGCGATGGCGAAGACGCGCGCCTTGTCCGCGCGCGACACGCGTCCGGCGCCCTCGGCGCAGTTGAGGAACCAAGCCTCGCGCTCCGTTGCTTCCCCACCTCGCGCAGGAGGCGTGACGGCGCCCATCTCCAACGTCGTCATCTCTCGCCCGCGTCACGGGCGCCGGCGTCGAGTGCTTCTCTTCTCGCTCCCGCGCTCGCGACGGCGAGATCGGGCACGAGCACGGGCACGTGTACGGGGAGATTCGTCGGCTAGTGCGCGGCGGTTGTCTTCGCCGGACGCGCGTTCCACACGCGCGTCGTCAGCGCCAGGCCGATCAGAGCGGCCGGGAGGATGACCGCCGGCCACGTCCACCACGCGTGCGAGTCCTTGGCGAGGTCGCCCTTCGGGAGCACGCGGCCCAGCACGAGCGCCTCGAAGGCGGTGCCGAGATACACGAAGCCGTCGATGACGCCGACGACGACGCCGACGTTCCGCTTGCCGCCGAAGTCCATGCTCGCGGTCCCGGAGAGCATGCCGTGCACGCCGATGATCGCGAGCGACATGATCACGACCACCCACCCGATCGCGCGCGTGTTCAGCGCGCCGAACATGAGCAGCGCGCCCGCGACCATCACGCCGTAGAGCACGCCGGCGACGGGGCCGCGGCGTGAGCCGAACACGCGATCGGAGATGAGCCCGGCGAGCACGCCGCCCGAGATGCCGGCCATGCAGTTCAACATGCCCCAGTGATCGTGCACGAACTCGGTCGCGACCTCGGGCGCCGGCAAGCCGGAAGCAACCGCGACGCTCGCGGCCTTCTTCGCCGCGGCCGTCGCGGCGCGACCGGTCTCCTCGGCGAACGTCCGGTAGTACTGGAGGATCGAGTTGCGCAGGTAACCGCTGAAGAACTCGATCGCGGCGATGGTGAGGATCGCCGGGCTCCCGAGCATCATCTTCAGGACGGAGACGAGCTTCATGCGCGGGCCGGTCTGGCCCGACGACGCGTCGCCGAGGTCGAAGTCCGTGTGCCCTGCCTCGCCGGGCGTATCTCTCACGAAGATCAGATCGAGCAACGCGAAGATGCCGAGGATCATCGCCGGCACGAAGAACACCCACGGTGCGCTCGTGCGCTCGAGGATGAACTTGCACCAGTCGTACGCGAAGTAGAGACCGAGCGAGATGAGGATCCCGAAGATGCCGCCGAACGTGCCGCGCTCACGCAGGTGGAACCACGCCGAGTTCACCTTCACGATCGAGACCGCGCCGAAGCTCTGGAAGTACATGTTCACGGCGTAGAGAGCGCTGAGCATCGGCACGAGCGCCGCCTGCTCGGCCTTCGGGACCGAGCCGGTGCCGTGCATCGCCTGACGGATGAGCAGCCCGATCGCCACGTTCGCGCCGAGCGCGCCGACCGCCGCGAGGATGATCGTCTTCTTGCCGCCGATCCGATCGGTGATCGGACCGTTCAACACGAACGAGAACCCGTACGTCAGCGTTCCCCAGAAGTAGATGTCCGAGAATTGAGCCTTGTCGAAGACCGGCCCGATGCACGCGTTCAGGTTGTAGCGCCCCATGTAGAGGAACGCGTACGTGAGCCCCACCGGGAACCAGTTCGCGAACCGGCGCCTCAGGAAGGCCGGCGAGTGGCCCAGATCCGCGCGTGGCAGACGGCCGACGACGACGACGATCAGCGCGAGCAGCAGGACGATCGGAAGGAGCTCGGTCAACCACGCCGGCATGGGGGGCGCGGAGCATGGCACGAGCGTGCGCCGTCGAAAACTACTTCGGCGCCACGCGCCGACGGCAGAGCCCTTGCGCAGCCGCTGGGGGCGCGCGACCATCGAGGAGCGCGCGCCGCCCATGCTGCACTCCGAGCTCCTCGCCCAGATCCCGCTCTTCGATACGCTCGCGGCCGAGGACCTCGAGGCCCTCGCCGGGCGCATGACGGAGCGGCACTACAAGGCGGGCGAGAAGGTGTTCGACAAGAACGACCAGGGGTCGAGCATGTACATCGTGCAGTCGGGCGCGGTGCAGATCTTCCTGCCCGGCGCCGACCCGGACGAGCCGCGCGTCGTCCTCAAGGACGCACGCACCGGCGAGTACTTCGGCGAGCTCTCGCTGTTCGACGACAAGCCGCGCTCCGCGAGCGTGGAGGCCACGGTCGACACGACGCTGCTCGAGCTCACGCGCGTCGACTTCAGCGATCACCTGTCGAAGTCGAGGAACGCCGCGATGACGATCCTCGCGGAGATGGCCGAGCGTCTCCGCGAGACGAACGCGCTCCTCTCGCAGCGCGCCGCACGCGACGTCGTGAAGGAGTTCGAGGAGAACCTGTCGTGGAGCCAGAAGCTCGCCGACAAGGTCGCCGAGCTCAACGGTAGCTGGGCGTTCATCCTCTTCCTGCTCGCCATCACGGTGGTGTGGGCGGGCATGAACAAGCTCCTGCCGCATCCGTTCGACGAGTATCCGTTCCAGTTCTACAACCTCGCGCTCGCGATCCTCGTCGCGCTGCAGGGACCGCTCATCGTCATGAGCCAGAACCGCCAGTCGTCGAAGGACCGCGCGACCGCCGAGACCGACTTCCGCGTGAACCTGAAGAACGAGGTCGGGATCGAGACGCTGCTGCGCGAGGTCGGCGCCCTCCGCGCCGAGACGAACAAGCGCTTCGAGGTCCTCGAGCGATCGATGCGCGGCGATCGGATCCGCGCGGAGATCCCCATCAAGAAGCCCGGCGGGCCGCTGGGGCCCTCATGACGTCGGCGCGACGGCGAAGGCAACGCGTGATCGTCGGCGTGCTCGCCGCATCGTCGATCAGCGCAGGCATCGCGGTGGGCTGCGGTTTCGACGGCCGCGCCCTCGACTCGATCCTCGGCATCGATCCCGACGCGAGCGAGCACGTCGGCGCGAGCGTGCCCGAGACCGGGACGACGGACGCTCCGGTCGACGCGGCCGTCGACGGCGCCGTCGTCATCGCGTGCGCCGCGAGCCAGTGCGGGACGCACGGCGGCGCGTGCGACGACGCTGGAACCTGTGTCATCGCGTGCACCGCGGATGCGGGCTGCGACGGCGGCGTGACGTGTCCGCCGAACGTTCGGTGCAGCGTCGCATGCGCGACCGACGACTCGTGTCCGTTCGTCGACTGCGCGTCGGCGAGCGCGTGCGACATCACGTGCGCCGGCAAGGACTCGTGCGGGAAGGTGACGTGCGCGGGCTCGACCTGCGCCGTCGCCTGCAACGGAAACGACACGTGCAGCGACGGCGGCGTGACGTGCGACGCGGGCACGTGCGGGATCGCGTGCGCGGGCGGCGGCAAGACGTGCGCGAGCCAGGTGTCGTGCCGCGGCGATGCGTGCCGGGTCGAGTGCGCGAAGGCCAACTCGTGCCTCGGCGGCGTCACCACGTACGCGGGCGACGCGCAGGTACTCTGCGACGTGAACGACTCGTGCCTCGGCGGCGTGTCGTGTCTCGGCGGGAACAACTGCACGATCGCGTGCAATGGCGGCTCGTGCGCGACGACCGCCTTCTGTTGCGACGCGGGCGTTTGCTCCGTCGACGCCGGCAAGAACGGCTGTCTCTAGCGCGGCCTTGCTCGCCCGGCCGATCGCGACTACAGCCAGCGTCTCGCACGAGGCGGGGAAGTCGGTGTGAATCCGACGCGGTGCCGCCGCTGTAACCGGGACGTCATCCACGTGGAGGACGTCGCGGAAGCCAGAAGACCTCTCGCGCGGTTTCCTTCTCCCTGCAACGCCGCGCGAGCCACGCGGCAGGAGCCAAAGCGTGAGGTCTACATCCATTTCGGTTGCGGCAGCGCTGTCGTGCACAGCCTGCGCAGCCGCATTCGTCGCCTGCTCGTCCGAGCCCGCGCGCGCGGGCGACGGCGAGGCCGCGCCCGCCGTGTCGCTCGGGGATGCGGCGTTCGTCGACGCGCCCGATGCCGACGGCAGCAAGATCGTCGTCGACGGCGGCTTCGAAGGACCCGACGGCAGCGTGATCCGCGCCGATCGCTTCGTCACGAAGGTCGTGAGCGCGACGTACGGCGACTGCGCGGGCTACGGACTCACGGCGATGCCAGGCGTCGTGCTCGGGCCGCCGGTCGGCGGCGGCTCGCTCAGTGGCGGGCTCGACGTCGTTTCGCTCGGCTTCAAGGGCGAGATCGTCCTCGGCTTCGAGCCGAACGCGATCGTCGACGGACCCGGCGTCGACTTCCTCGTCTTCGAGAACGCGTTCTGGGCGGCAGGCGATCCCGACCACCCCGCCGCCGAGCTCGGCGACGTGAGCGTCAGCGAAGACGGCGTGACGTGGAAGACGTTCCCGTGCACGCCGGGCGCGGGCCCCACGTACGGCACGTGCGCGGGATGGCACCCCGTGTACTCCGCGCCCGGCAACGGGATCTCGTCGATCGATCCGAAGGAGGCGGGCGGCGATCCCTACGACCTCGCGGACCTCGGCGTGACGACCGCGCGCTTCGTGAGGATCCGCGATCTGGGTACCGTCGATTGCCCGTCGAACCCCGGAAGCAAGCCCACGACCGTCGGGTTCGACCTCGACGCGATCGCCATCGTCAACGCGAGGACCCCCTGACTGTAAGCAGGGCGCTCTCCGCGCGTTGAATCGCCAAGCACGAGCGTGGTTTTCGAAGTCGCACCGTCCAACCCCGCATGCCTCGTCGAGCGGTCGATCAGGCGTGAAAAGGGCGGTCGCATGCGGCCTACATTCCCTTTCACGCCCGCGTCGGGTTCCGAGTTATGCTCGCGCCCGCTTCCGCAAGACCGTAACCAAGGAGCTCTGCTGTGAATCGTACGGGCCTTTCTCTCTCGCTTGCCGTCGTCCTCGTTGGTGCGCTCGGAGCAACCGCTTGCGGTAGCAAAGATCCGCAGCCCGCTCAGCAGCCGCAGCCGTACGCCGGTGGCTATCCACAGCAGCAGCCCGGCGCGTACCCGCAGCAGCCCGGAGCGTATCCGCAGCAGCCGGGCGCCGCTCCGCAGCAGCCGGGCGCATTCCCGCAGCAGCCGGGCGCCGCTCCGCAGCCCGGCGCTCCGCAGCCTGGCGCTCCGCAGCCTGGTCAGCCCGCGCCGGCCGGCTCTTCGCCGTTCCCCGGAATTCCCGGCTTCCCTGCTCCCGCGCCCGGCGGTGGCGGCGGCGGCGCGTCGGGTGGAACGGCGCAGCCGCTCGATCCGAACCTCGCGGCGCTCGCGACCGGCCCGCTCGGCCTCTTCGCGAACAGCGAAGCGCCCGGGATGGCGAAGGACGGCCCGATCGTCGCCGGTAACTTCGCGCCCGGTCAGACGCTCGAGGGGTCATTCACCTTCCAGCCGGGCAAGTGCTACACGCTCGTCGCGCAGGGCGCCGGCGTCACGGCGGTCGGCCTCGAGATGCAGTACGTGACGCCGCTCCCCGGCCTCGCCCCGAGCATCGGCAAGAGCTCGCAGAGCGGCGCGCAGGCATCGATCGGCGGCAAGGCGAACTGCCTCCGCCCGATCAGCCCGTTCCCCGCGCAGGCGAAGTTCATCGTCACGGCGAAGTCGGGCCAGGGCGTCATCGCAGCGCAGCTGTTCTCGAAGTAGTCCCGCGCGCGCCGGTGCGGCGCTCGTGAAACCGGCGACGGCGCGATGCAGATCGCGCCGTTTTCGTTTAAGGTGCCTGCCGTCATGCTCGACATCGCCTTCCTCCGTCAGAACGCGGACGCCGTCCGTGCCGCCATCAAGAACAAGCGAGTCGATCTCGATCTCGACGCTCTCCTCAGCGTCGACAAGGAGCGACGCGAGGCCCTGCTCGAGATCGAGAAGAAGCGCGCGCGCAAGAACGAGATCGCGCAGCTGATCCCGAAGGCGACGAAGGAAGAGCGCCCCACGCTGATCGAGGAGGGCAAGGCCGTGAAGGTCGCGCTCGAGCAGCTCGAGCCGACGATGGCGGAGACGCAGAAGCGCTTCGAAGACCTGATGCTGCGCGTGCCGAGCCTCCCGCGCCCCGAGGTGCCGATCGGGGCCGGCGAAGAGGACAACGTCGAGATCCGCAAGGTCGGCACGCCGCCCGCGTTCGACTTCAAGGCGAAGGATCACGTCGAGCTGATGACGCTCCACGGGATGGTCAACTGGGACGGCCCGCGCAAGTACGCCGGCGGTCGCTCGTATGCGCTCATGGGCACGGGCGCGCTGCTCGAGCTCGCGGTCACGCGCCTCGCCGTCGACACGCTCGTCGAGCGCGGTCTCACGATGGTGATCCCGCCCGTCATGGTGAAGGAGCGCGCCATGACCGGCACGGGCTTCTTCCCGCTCGGTCGCGAGGAGGCCTACGCGATCACCGCCGACGAGCTGTTCCTCGTCGGCACGAGCGAGGTGCCGCTCGTCTCGCTGCACTGCGACGACACGCTCGACGCTGCATCGCTGCCCATCCGCTATGCGGGCATCTCGAACTGCTTCCGTCGCGAGGCCGGCGCATACGGCAAGGACACGAAGGGCCTGTATCGCGTCCACCAGTTCACGAAGGTCGAGCAGGTCGTGTTCTGCATGCCCGACGAGGAAGTCGCTGAAAAAGAGCACTATCAGCTGCTCGGCAACGCCGAAGCGATCCTCGCGAAGCTCGAGATCCCGTACCGCGTCGCGATCGCATGCACGGGCGAGATCGGCCTCGGTCAGACGCGCAAGCACGAGGTCGAGTCGTGGATGCCGGGACGGAACGACGGCAAGGGCGCCTACAACGAGACGCACTCGTGCTCGACGCTCGGCGACTTCCAATCGCGTCGCTCGAACATCCGCGTTCGTCTGCCGGACGGCACGCTCGCGTATCCGTACACGCTGAACAACACGGCGATCGCGAGCCCGCGCATCCTGATCCCGCTGCTCGAGAACCACCAGAACGCCGACGGATCGATCACGCTTCCGAAGGCGCTCGTCCCGTACATGAACGGCGTGACGGTGCTGAAGCCGAAGGTCGTGTGACTCACACGACACGAGCTCCCGAAGGTCGCTCAGAGCTGATCAGCGTCGTCCGGGCAGCGGTCCGCCGCGGAGCCCGGTGCCCGGCTTCGAGCTCGGCGACGCCGACGGGGCGGCCGACGCCGAGGCCGACGGCGCGACGGACGCCGAGGCGGCGACCATGAGCCCGTTCTTGCCGCGGACCGCCTTCTGCCGGGCCGACGCATCGCGCTTCTCGATGCCGCTCTGCGGCTCCGAAGGCACTCCGGGAACGGCGGGCGTCTCGGCGTTGTGGCGCAGCGCGACGAACAGCGTGACCGGTACGCAGATGGAGATGAGCGCGACGATCCCGACGAGCAGGCCGTAACGCGGTCCCTTTCCGAGATCCACGTCGTGCAGGCTCGGCTGCTCCTTCGGCGGGAACATCGCCATCTCGCCCGGTGCATGCGCGGCGCGGGCATCCATGGGAGCGCTGATCGAGCCGTCGGACGCGAGGGCGTTCGCGGAGCGTCCGACGCCGGAGGTCCGACCATCGGCGAGCGGACCGAGGCTCGCACGCTCACCGCTCGGCGTGCTCGCACGCGCGACGCGCAGGCCGCTCTCCGACGTCGGCTCGAGGCGAAGCGCCGCCGCGCCGCGCGGGCCGTGCGTGAGCGGGCCGCCGGTCGGGCGGATGGGCGGGAGCGCCGACCCGGCGACGTCCGCGAGCACGCCTTTGAGCGGCGCGTTCGGCATCACCGCCGTGCGGTTCTCGGGCAGCTCTTCGTCATCGAGATTGGGGATCGGCTCGTCGAGCTCGGGCGCGGACCCCGACGCGATCACACGAAGGATGTTCGTGAGCGGACCGGGTGCCTGCGACGTGATGCTGCCACTCTCGCTGTCGGCCGGCGACGAGAGCAGGGGCTTGCGAGCCTTCTTCGTCGTGCCTTCGGTGCCGTCGTCGGACGCGTCGGCGATGCGGCTCGCACCCTCGAGCGCGGCCTCGACGACCTCCGACGGGACCGCAGGCGCCTGCGTCGTGACGCTGTCGCCGTCGTACGGCTCGACGACCGGGCGGCCGCGCGTCGTGATGCTCTCGTCGTCGTCGTCGTCGTCGGCGTCGTTCGCGTATCCCGCGGCGTCGATGCGCTTGGAGGTCTCGGGCTCTTCGAGCCCTGGACGCGTGGGCGGCTCTTCGACGCCTTCGACGCCTGGACGCGTGGGCGGCTCGTCGACGCCCTCGACGCCGGGGCGCGTGGCAGGTTCGTCGGCGCCGTCGTCGCTGGTCGTGCTCCTTGCCGCGAGCGTCGCGCCGGGATGCGTCGCGGTCGCGGACGCGAGAGTGTCGGGGACGATGCTCTTCGTGGCGAGATCGGGTGACGAGCCCATGTGCGGCGCGGGCGCTTGCGTGGTGACGCCGTCCTCGTCGTCGTCGGTGCCGGCGGAGAGATCGACGTCGATCGGGATGTCCGGCTTGGAATCGGGCTTCCGCACGACATCGGGCGGCCGTCCGGCAGCAGGTCGAGGCGCGGGCTGCGGCGCGCCCGCCGCGGGCGGCGCCGGCGAGCCGCGCA
>JAQBQJ010000215.1 GCA_028287065.1 Labilithrix sp.
GCGCCGGAAGATCCTGCGTCGACGGCGGTCGTCGTGCCTGAACCCCGGCTCGGAGGTGCAGACCGCATGACGCAGACGCCGTCATCGTACGTCCCGTTGTGTACCAAAACAGTGCCATAGGGGCACGTTGGATCGTCGATGCAACCGGTGACGGCGAACGACGACGACGAGAAAACCAGAAGGGCCCATGCTCGAGTTTTCATGAGCGCCGCGACGTGCAACGCGTGTTCCGACGAAACGCGTGCATCCTGCATGCACCACGAGCTGCGCTGCGCGCGCGTGACCCTGCGATCTAGGCCGGCGACGACGGTAGTCGCACCACGAACGTCGTCCCCTGCCCTCCGGTGGACTGCACTGCGACCTCGCCGTGATGCGCCTCCGCGACGTGCTTCACGACCGCGAGCCCCAGGCCGGTGCCGAACGCCTTCGTCGTGAAGAACGGCTCGAAGATGCGATTGAGGACATTCGACGGAATGCCGGGCCCGTCGTCCGCGACCTCCACGCGCACCGCAGGTCGACCGCCGAGCGCATCTTCGGCCACGCGCACGACGATGCGCCCGCCGTCGGACATCGCCTGGACGGCGTTCGTGACGAGGTTGATCACGGCCTGTCGCACGAGCCGCGCATCGAGCATCTGCGGGGGCAGCGGTCGCGATACCTCGAGCTCGATCTGCGCCGACGTCTTCTGCGCGCACTTCACCGCCTGGATGGCGCCCGTGACGATGTCCTCGATCGACTCCTTGAGCAGCAACACCTCACCGGGTCGCGCGAAGTCGAGCAGCTCCGCGACGATCTGGTTGAGCCGATTCGCCTCCTCGGCGAGGATCGCGAGGAGGGCCTTCGCTTCGGCGGGCGTCGCTGCGGGCTCCAGCGGAGCGCCGCTCTTCTGCAGCGTGCCGATGCAGTTGAAGATCACCGCGAGCGGATTGCGGACCTCGTGCGCGATCACCGCAGCGAGCTCGCCGATGGCCGCGAGACGCTCTCGTTCGACGAGCGACGCCTGCGCGCGCGCGAGCGCTTCGTAGCTGCTTCGGAGATCCTGCGCCAGACGTCGATGCGTGAGCACCGTCACGAGCACGTTCACGATGCGGTCGAGCGCCGGCACGTATTCTTCGGGCGGGGGGCGCTCCGGATCGAACCAGAGCAAGAGCGCATGAGAGAGCTGCGTTCCCTCGGCACCGGGAACGTCGAGACGGAAGCGCCAGCGGAGCAAGTCCGTGCGCGCGAGCTCGGGGTACGGGACGGTCACGGTGGTCGTGTCGTCGTCGTCGCGGTCTCCGTCGCGGGCCGGCAGAGGCGCGATCGGCAGCGCACGAGAAGCTTCGGAGAGCCCTGCGGCGCCAGCGAGCGTCACGCGACGGTCGTCCTCGACGGCCACCCAGAGCGCGACGAGACACCCGAGGCGCTCGGCGACTCGCTCGAGGAAAGGATCCGCGGTGCTCTCGGGATCGAAGAGGTCGAGCGCCGTGACCGTGAGCTCCTGGAGCACGCTCAAGTGCGCCAGCCGCTCTTCGGTGGTCTTGAGGTGCTTGGCGGAGAGGAGCGACATGAACAGCGGCTCTCTCGTCACGCCGGGAGCGCGAGGACGACCATCGTCTTGTTGTGGAACTGGGGCATGCGAGCTCCGAACGCGCCGACCTCGCCGGACGTGAGGCAGCCGAGCACCGGCACGTCAGGCCCGAGCGCCGACTGACACGCGGAGATCTCGTCCGCGAGGCGGTCACCGAGCATGAGGTAGCGAGAGATGCAGTCGAACACGAGCGCGCCTCCGATCACTCCTCCGGCGTCTTGGCATGCGGTCGATGCGGCGACGCGCGCAGCCTCGACGAGCATCGCGGGAGTGCCGTCCATCACGCGCACGAGGGCCCCGTCCGGCACGCTCGCCATGAAGGAGATCGCGCCGTTGTCGTCGACGGAGACCGGATCGCGGATCAGGTATTCGCCGTGCGCTTGCGGGATGCCGAGCGGATGCGTGATCGCGAACGCGCCGAACTGCTTCGCGTCGACGAGCTGCCCGCGCTCCTCCGCGGCGACGCGATAGATCTCGAGTGCGGGGCGATGCTCGAGACGTTCGAGCAGACATCCGACGGCGCGCGTCACCATCGCGGGCGGCCCCGTGGGTTGCCAGCCATGCTGGGTGGCGACGCCCACGCGCGAAGGACAGTCGAGCGCGACGGCGATCACGTGATCGCGGAAGGCCTGCCCGAGTGCGAACTGCGACGAGCGAGCGCCCGTGCTCGAGGTCCCCGTACCTCCACCACACCACGCAACGCCGGAGCCGGCGACGCTGAGCGCGCCGTGCACGGCCTCGGCGGCATCGCACGTGTCGGTATCGCACAGGAGGAGCATGACGCGGCTGCGATCGGCCGGAGGCAACGGCATGCCGGTGAGCGCCTCGCGCGCGGCCCGCCGGCCGGCATCGCGTGCGTCGGTCTTCATGGAGCCTGCCGCACCGATGCGTACCTGCGTGCGCTCGCAGTCGATCACGCCGATGCCGACGCCGCGCGGGACGACATGCCGACCCGCGAGGACCGCAGTCGTGACGGCCCCGGCCCACGGGATGTCGCCGAGCTCGCGGTTCGCAGCTTCGACGACGGCCTCGGGGGGATATTCGAATGTCGAGAACACGAGCGCGAACGCCGGCGAGGCGCATCCGACGAGAGCGCCCCGCGCCGCGGCGGCGACCGCCGTACGTGCGTCCTCTTCCGTGCTCGTGCCGACCTGCAGCCGCATCGCGCCCCCGCGCCGAGTGTACCGCGTCGGCAGTATCGAACGTGCGCGCTGTGATGATGCAAAGTGCAGCAAACTGCCGCGGCCGTGAGCGGCCGTTGCGCGGCCGTTGCGCGGCCGTTGCGCGTCGTCGGCGCCGTCGATCAGGCGGCGGCGCGGAACACGGGCGCCGCGCTCGGAGCATGGCGCGTGCGCGCGACGCGGCGGAACACGCCCGGAGGTAGACCGACGATGCGCTTGAACGCCTTCGCGAAGGCGAACTCGCAGCGGTAGCCGACGTCGGCGGCGATCGCGGCGAGCGGTAGATCCGTCTCGAGAAGGCGTGCCTGTGCGAGGCGCAGCCGATGCGCGGCGAGCCAGCGCAGCGGCGAGACGCCGAGGGCATGGGTGAACCGGCGAGCGAGCGCGGCGCGCGAGAGACCGGCCGTGCGTCCGAGCGCGGCGACCGTCCATCGGCGTGAGGGATCGTTCTTCATCGCGGCGAGCGCGCGTTCGACGTGCGAATCGAGCGGCGTGCCTTCGACGAGGTGGAGCACCGGGCGACGGTTCAGCATCGCCCGTCAGCATGACGCGTCCGGCGGGCCGGTTCCAGCTCGCCGCGAAGATCGAGACGCTCGGACATGCGCGAGAGCGTCCCGCACATGGCTCGGGACGCGCGTTCGGCTCATGGTCGTCGGATGAGCCCGGAGAAAGAGGACGACCAGGAACAGGCGACGCTCTCGGACGATGCGTTCCTCGATCGTGCGGCGAGCACGCTGTTCGCGAAGCGCACGGTCCTCGTCTTCGGCGAGGTGAACACGAAGCTCGCACGAACGGTGTCGGCGCAGCTCGTCGCGCTCGCGGCGTCCGGCGACGCCCCGATCCGCATGTTCGTCCACTCGCCGGGCGGCCACGTCGAGGCCGGCGACACGATGCACGACCTCGTGCGTGCCGTCGCTCCGGACGTGATCATGATCGGCACCGGCTGGGTCGCGAGCGCCGGCGCGCTGATCTACGCGGCGGCGAAGAAGGAGAACCGCTATGCGCTCCCGAACACGCGCTTTCTCCTTCATCAACCGCTCGGAGGCATGGGCGGCCGTGCGTCGGACATCGAGATCGAGGCCAACCAGATCGTCCAGATGCGCGAGCGGCTCAATCGGACGTTCGCGCGTGCGACGGGGCAGGAGTACGAGACCATCGCGCGCGATACCGAGAAGAACTTCTGGATGAGCGCGAAGGAGGCGTGCGCCTACGGTCTGGTGCATCGGATCGTGGAGCATCTCGGCGAGCTTCCGGGCGCCGACAGGGCCTGATTTACGGCATTTTTCGGCCATCGCGAGGAAGAACTTGGCGCGCCGCGCGTATCACCCGCCATGCATTCTCGCGTGGTGGCCGCAGGGTCGGCGTTCGTGATCGGCGTCGTGTTCGGCCTGGCCGGCTGCGGAAGCGGAATTGCGCCCGGGTCGGGCGACGGCGGGACCGGCGAGCCATCGTCGGAGGGCTCGAGCGGCTCGTCTTCTTCGACGGGAACGAGCGGATCGAGCGGATCGAGCGACGGAATGGGAACGAGCCAGGTTTCGCCCGCGCCGTCGTCGCCGCCGTCGGACGACACTCCGAAGCCGCCGAGCACGCCCCCGAGCGGGAGCACTGGACCGCGTCCGGAGTGTGTCGCGTTCGCGAATCATCAGTGCGGCTGCTACGGCTCCAACGCCGCCGCGAATTGCACGACGAACCTGGCGTCGGGGTGCGAGGACGGCGTGAAGCTCTGTGCGAGCCAGCTCGCTTGGTACAACTGCGTGACCGCGAATGCGTGCGGGACGAGCGCGTGTAGCGGGCTGGGGAAGGGGTGCTAAAGCCGTGACCGGGTGAGTTGAGCCTGAGCGCGGCGAAACCAGCCCGCGATCTCCTCGATGGGCACGCGACCACGCAGGCGGCGGATGGCAGCGGCGAGCTCGGACTCGACGTTGACGGCGGGGATGCGCACGTCGCGCTTCATGTCCGCCCAGAGCAGCTCGATGGGATTCAGCTCGGGGCTGCGCGCCGAGTCGGACCGCGCCGATGAGCGAGATCGTTTTCCGGGAACGGAACGGCCGCGTTCCGATGACTCGCTCGCCTCGCAGCGGACGGCCGTACTCACACCGCATGCCTGTTTTGCAGAACGATTCATCGATGAAGACGAGTCGGTCGGCCTTCGTAACCGTCAGGAACTAGCAGAAGCTGCGGCGGCGCCGCGCGGTTCTCGGGTATGTCGCGCTGCACGGCTATGAACGACTTTTTTTCGCGAGAAGCCGAGCCTGGCAAGCGCGCGCTGAACGCCCAAGCGGCTCGTCGTCGTCTTCGACTTCGCCATCGACATTGCCGTCAGCTCGGCGACCGTCGCATCTGGCATCTCCTCGACGATCGAACGAAGCGGCGCTTCGATGTTCCCGTGAATCGGCGAGACGGTTCCGCCTCCGCGCGGGCGGGGCTCGACCGCGTTCGTCTCGCAATGGAGTCGCAGAATTCGGTTCACGGTCTCGCGTAGCCCACGCCGAGCATCGATGCGATCTCGTCGTAGGAGAACCGCTCAGCGCGTGCGCGAATGATGGCCTCTCGAACCTTGGCGGGAATCGGCGTCACGACCTCGTCCAGATCATGCGCGAGCGATCCATGGAACCGGTTTCCGCTTAAGCTCAGCCGAATAGGTAGCGGTCGCGACGGGGCGACACTCCTACCCCGCGAGCCGCGGCACCTCGCCGGGATGAATGAACCCGTGCTTCTGCCACGCGCGCGCCAGCAGCACCGTGCGCGGGGTCGGTGTCGGTCTCGGCCCGTCGTCGGCGGTGCGGATCGCCGTCCATCCCTGGAACCACCGCGCGGACGAGCACGGGTCGATGCGCGGGCGGCCATGCACGACGCGCTCGTGCTTCTTGTAGTTCGCCAGGCAGTAGACGAGCGCGTGTCGCACCTGGCGCGCATCGGTGAGATCGCGCCGGTGATAGCGGTCGCCCCACACGCGGCCGCGGCCACGGCCTAGCGCCGCGTTGAACAACCGATTCGCGCGCACCGAGAAGCTCTTCATGCCTCGGGCGAGGGCGTCGTTGTCGTCGGCCTCGACGAGGAGGTGCACGTGGTTGTCTTGCACCGAGAACTCGACGATGCGGAAGTCTTCGCGCCGCGTGCGACGGAACGTGCGCTCGAAGGCCTTGTAGAGCGTCTCGCGACGGAAGCTCGGGAGACCCTTCA
>JAQBQJ010000420.1 GCA_028287065.1 Labilithrix sp.
CGGCGAAGAGCGTGACGCTCCACCTGCGCGACGACACGCCGCTCGATCCGAAGAAGATCCTCGAGCTCGTGAAGAGTCCGCGCAGCCCGTACAAGCTCACGCCCGATCGTCTGACGCGCCGGTTCGAAAACGGCGTCGACGGGCTCGCCAACGGCGAGACGATGCTCGTCGAGCTGTCGCGCTGCTGGCGGGATTGATACCGTCGACGGCGAGATGGCGCGCGTCCTCATCCCCCTCCCCGATCGCGATTTCGATCCCACCGAGGCGGCCGTTCCGTGGCGCATGCTCACGCGCGCGGGTCACGACGTCGTCTTCGCGACCGAGCGTGGCGCTGTCGCCGCGTGCGATCCGCTGCTCGTGCGCGGGCTCTCCCCAGCCTGCTCCGCGCCGCCGGCGACGATCCGCTCGGCATCTCGGTCATCTGGCTGTGCGTGCCGACGGGCGCGTACTTCCTCGGCAAGCTGTGCGGCCTCGGCGCCATCGGCGGATGGATCGGCTTCATCGGCGAGACGACGCTCGGCTCGATCCTCTACTGGCTGCGGTGGACGCGCGGCGCGTGGAGGAAGGACTACGCGGCGCGGCCGTAGCTGCGAGCGTTGCGGCCCAAACCGACGAAGGTTCGTCGAAGTGACGAACCTTCGTCGGCGGCGCGTGCGCCATCCCGCGGTTTTCCGCTCTGGACCGCCTGGTGCAGTCGGTGCATGAGTACCTGCAGACGAAGGGGCCGGGGGGAAGAGCACAATGCGTCGTCGTCGTTTGACCAGGTGGCTCGCGGCCGTGCTCACTGCGAGCATCGGAGCGGCCGCTTGCGGTGACGCTTCGACGAGCCTGCGGGACGCCAGGATCGTTCTTGGGTCGCCGGATCCATCGGGCGGCGGCAGCGACGCATGGGACGCGGGCGTCCCCTTCGATGCGACGCTGGACTCCGGGTCACGCGCGGACGTCGCCACCGGGACACCGGGCAACGAGCCGATGAGCCCCGTGCCATCGGTCGATCCCCCCGCACCCGACGCATCCGACGCATCCGACGCAGCCCACGCATCCGACCTCTCGCCACCGTTCGTCTTTCGCGATCTCAATCACGTGCTCGCGACGGGCGAGGACCTCTCTCTCGGAGTCTTCGGAACACCCGTCCTCTCGACGGTGCCGGTCTACTCGAACCGGACATTCGTGACCGGCGTCATGAGCGGCGACACCAACCTCACGGCGTTCATCCCGCTCGTCGAAGGTGATGTGGTGCCGGGCACGCTCATTGCCGTCGAGACGATGTCGACGTCGTTCGCGAATGCGATCACCCGCGTTGCACTCGCCGACCTCAACATGGGACATCGGCTGATCGTGAGCGCGCACGGGGCACGAGGCGCGCCGTATGCCTCCTTGAAGAAGGGCACTGCGCCGTTTGCCGCCGGCCTCGCGCAGGTGCAGGCCGCGTATGATCTCGCGGCCGCCGCCGGCCAGTCCTACGTCGTGCGCGCCGTCACGAACGTGCATGGCGAGAGTGACTCCGAGGCAAACAACCCGTCCTATGCGGCGAACCTCGTCGAGTGGCAAGGCGACTACGAGGCGGCCATCCAGGCGATCACCGGGCAGCCCGATCCGGTCCCGATGCTCATCAGTCAGTCGAGCAGCTGGACGCGCGGAGTGGGGCTGCCGTCGACGAGCGTCATCCCCAACGCGATGCGCGACGCGCACATCGCCGCGCCCGGAAAGGTCATCCTCGTGGGGCCGAAGTACCACCTGCCGTACGCGGCCGACGGCGTTCATCTGAGCGCGTTCGGCTACCAGCAGATGGGTGAGGAGTACGCCAAGGTCTACCGGCGCGTGATCCTCGAGGGCAAGCCCTGGGAGCCGGTCCACCCGATCTCGGTGACGCGAGTCGACGAGATCGTCTCCGTGCGGATGCACGTGCCCGTTCCGCCCCTCACGTTCGAGGGGCTCCGCGTCACCGACCCGGGCAACGCCGGCTTCGAATGGGCGGACGATGGTCCCGACACGCCGTCGATCGTCTCGGTGATCATCGTGAACGGGGAGACGGTGATCGTACAGCTGTCACACGCGCCCACCGGCGGACATCGGCGGCTCCGTTACGCGTTCAGCGGCACTCCGGGCGTTCCCGCCGGGCCGCGCACGGGCCCTCGCGGCATCATCCGCGACTCGGACCCGACGCTGTCGACGAGCGGCGTTCCTCTCTACGATTACTGCGTTCACTTCGAGGTCGACGCGCCGTGAGCACGCGAGCGCTCACTCGCTTCCTGGGCCTCCTTGCGCTCTTGTCGCTCATCGTTTCGTGCGGGGTTGCGGTCTCGTTCGACGACTACGGGACGATCGCGCATCGCCGGGACGCCGGCTTCGCGTCGGACGACGATGCCATGACCGTTCCGGCGCCGAGCACGGACGGCGGAGCCGACGTGGAGCGCGGGACCGACTCGTCGAGCCCCATCGCCCCGTTCGACGCCGCGGAGACGGCACCTCCGATCCTCTACGGCGTGCGCGGCGTCGTCTCGGGCCTCGACGGCCTGCTCGTGACGATCGGCGTCGAGGTGAACCAGCCTCTCAAGGTCGGAGACGGGCCGTTCACGCTGCCCCCCGCGCTGCTCGACGGAGCGTCGTTCGTCCTGACGGTGCTCGCGCAGCCGCAGGGACGCGTGTGTTACGTCGAGCACGCTTCCGGCGTGATCAGCGGCGCGGATGCGGTCGGAGTCGAGGTCAACTGTCAGCCTGCGGTCGCACAGCTGATATCCGTGTGCATCCCGACCTCCGAGCCGCTTCCATGTCCGGCGACGAATCGACCGCTCGTGCCGGCGTTCACGCCAGAGATCTACGAATATTCGATCGTATTTCCGTCGTCGGTCTTTGCGTTCAGCGTCTCCGCCAAGGCCGTTCAGCTCGGCTCGAAGGTGACCATCAGCGGGCCCGCTCCGCCGGGTGTCGCGAACGGCTACTTCTATCCGAGCGTCGGGCCAAACCTGCTGACCATCGACGTGACGGCCCCGGACGGCTTCACCCACGCCGCCTATCACATCACCGTGTTCATCGATCCGACCCACTACGTGAAGGCGTCGAACGGTCGCACGGGAGCGTCGTTCGGAGCGGCCGTCGCGCTCGACGGAGACACGCTCGTCGTGGGCGCCCCCGGTGAGTCGAGCAACGCCGTCGGTGTCGGTGGCGGGCAGGACGATACGTCACAGCCGGGCGCGGGCGCCGTCTACGTGTTCACGAGGAGCATCGGGCCGACGGGAATGGTCTGGTCGCAGACCGCGTACCTCAAGGCATCGAACACGGCTGCCGGCGCCCGCTTCGGCTCCGCGGTCGCGCTCGCGGGGAGCACGCTCGTCGTCGCGTCGGAGGCGGAGTCGAGCGGCGCGGGCGCGGTCTACGTGTTCGATCGCGTCGCTGGTTTGTGGTCGCAGACCGCGTACCTCAAGGCGTCCAACGCGAGCGCCGACGCACGCTTCGGGACGTCGATCGCGCTCTCCATGAACACGCTCGCGGTCGGTGCGCCGGGCGAGGCCAGCGCAGCGACCGGCTTGAACGGCGATCAGACGAGCGTCGCAGCGCCGTCAGCGGGCGCGGCGTACGTCTTCACGCGCACGGGAGGCGCGTGGTCACAGGAGGCCTACGTCAAGGCGTCGAACGCTCGGGCGGGCGCGCGCTTCGGCGCGGCGGTCGCGCTCCAGGGCGATCGGCTCGTCGTCGGCGCACCCGGGGACAGCAGCGCAAGCACGGGCATCAACGGCAACCAGAGCGCCGGTGGAACGGTCGGGGCCGGCGCGGCGTACACGCTCGCGCGCTTCGGGACGACGTGGTCTCACGAGCTCTTCGCGAAGGAGGAGCTCGCTCCGGCTCACGTCGACGGAGCATTCGGATCGAGCGTCGCGATCGCGCAGGCCGCCGTGATCGTCGGCTGGCCTGCGATCGATGCCGTGGCGACGTTCGTGTTCAGTCCGGGATTCGGCTGGGGCGCGAACAGCACTTACCCCGTGCCGCACGCCGCTTCGGGCCATCCGCCTCCCGTGCTCGTGACGGCGCTCGATTACCCGATGAACTACCTTCTCCTCATCGGATCGCCATTCGAGAGCAGCGGGGGCGTCGTCCAGCTCGCGGGAGCGCAGCCGCCGCCGACCAACCTCGCCAAGCCCGGCGTGGGCTCCGCGGTGGTCCACGCCACCAACCCGCGACCCGACGCGCGGTTCGGTGCCGCGATGGCGTTCGCCGGAAGCACGTTGGCCGTCGGATCGCCCGGCGAGTCGAGCGGCGCCACGACGGTCGACGGAAACCAGGCGGACACGAGCGCGCCGTCCGCCGGAGCGGTCTACGTGTACTGATGGCCCTCTCTCTTCGCCGCCGGCTGCTCGGAGTCGCGAGCGCGCTCGCGCTCGCCTCCTGCGGCGTGCTCGTGTCGTTCGACGATTATGGTCTCGAGCCTCGTGCGGAGAATGCGCCGGGGCCCCGTCCGTCGTCGTCGTCGTCGTCGCCGCCGTCCTCCTCGGCGGCGGCGCCGCCAAGGCCAATGTGGCCGGTGACGGTGCGGACCGGCAAAGCAGGCACCCTCGTCATCTTCCACGACGAGGATGGCAAGGTCCTCGAGTCGCTGAGGGCTCCCGAAGGCGGCGTCGTGACGAGCAACGTGGGAGCGAGCCAGGTCACGATCGCGGTCGACGCGCCCAGTGCGGGGGGCCCTCGGCACCTCGTCACGTACGCGTCCTTGGGGCCGAACGTCGACATCACCTTCCCGTCCGTGCAGCACGATTTCGAGGCGGATCTGGCCGTGGTCGGCGAGCTCACCGTGCAGCTTCCGCTCTTGCCTGGTGCGAGCGACTACTCGCTTCGTGTGTTCGGCACGTACGTCAGTCGCTCGTCGGATTACTACAGCGCGACGCCGAACGTCCTGACCGTTGCGATCCAGAAAGGTGCGCTCGGCGCAGATGGAACCCTTGGACTCGTCGCGACCGCCGCGGCTGCCGGGATCACGTACAACCTCGTCGCGAAGCACGTTCCGGCCACGCTGGGGCCCGGCAGCATGATCACGCTCGGAGGAGAGTGGACGGTTCCGACCACTGTGCCCGTGACGATCACCACGCCCGCGGGGCCCGCCAACGTGGGGCTCGCGATGATCGTCGGTGAACGCCGCCAGAGCATCGACGGACCAAATCCATTCAAGCTCCCCGTCGGCCTCGCGGACGAGCTCTACTTCGTCGGCTCCGTATGGCCGAACGTCACGGGCCAGAGCTGGAGCGTCCAGGGGCGAGTGCCGACGGCTTACGCCGTGACGAGAGACGACTCCGCGCTGCCCCTCGTCTCCGGCGCCATCTATTTCGCGGATGCAACACACTGGGCCGTCGCGTGGGGAGCGACGTCGACGCCGAACGGCGCGCTGGGTACGGTCTTGTCCGTGACGCCGAAGGGCGGTTATCCGAACGTGACGGGCTGGACGTTCGTGGAGCCGCCCGACGCCGTGTCCCAGCGGTTCCCGGACCTCCCCGCCGAGATCGCCACGTGGTTTTCTCCCGTGCGAGACGCGCACCAGGTGTACCTCCACATCGAGGTCGTGAGCGGCGACGCTTACGCCGACTTCGCAACGTTGCGGCAAGCGCTCAGCATCGGTGGGGTCTACTCCTCCCTGACGCCGCAGTACGGCTCGGAGCCGAAGGGCATCCTGACCAGGTCGATGTACGACTCCGATCCCTGACTCGGCGCGGCCCTCTTCCAGGCTGAGCGTAGGTGAATCAAGCGAGTATTCGGCGGGAGCCGGGGTGGCGAGGCAGGACTTGGGGCTGCGGTTTTGGCGGGGTCCGCCTGCGGCTCGGAGGTCGGATGGGTCGTGCCGGAGCTGGCGGAGGCGTTGCCGCGACACGTCTCGCGACGACCGAACGGATCCCTCCCTCGCGCGCGGAGTAGCCCGCGTTACTCGGCCGCCTCGTCACCGACCGCCGCTCTTCGGAGGACGCGGCTCTTCCAATACGGCGGTCCGCGCGCCGGCGTTCGGGTCGGGGCGTCGGTCGGCTCGCCGAGAGCGCGCAGGTAGCGCGTGACGCTCTTGTCATCCGTGACCATCGCGAGCAGCCTC
>JAQBQJ010000437.1 GCA_028287065.1 Labilithrix sp.
GTGCTGCTCCGCGGCGTCGAGCGCGGTGTCGTCGAGCACGAGATCGTTCGGACGTGCTCCGCGATCGAGGAGCGCGGTCACGACTCGGACGTCGCCGGACTCCGCCGCCGCGAACAGCGGGGTACGGCCGTCCGGCAGGCGACGATTCACGTCGGCGCCGCGCGCGATGAGGAGCTCGACGATCCGCGCTTGCGCGGTGTTGTCGTTCGCCGAGGCGTCGATCGCTTCACCGAGCGCACACTTCGCGTCCTTGTAATGCACGTCCGCGGGGGCGCCGGCGTCGAGCAGCGCGCGCGCGAAGTCGCGATCGCCGCGCTGGACGGCTGCGAGCAGCGGCAACGCCGCGTCGTCTTCGCCGTCGTGCCAGCTCCAGTCGACACCCTTCGCGACGAGCGCCTTGACCGCTCGCGGCGGCAGCGCGAATCCGGCCGCGAGGGCAACCGCGGTCGCGCCCTTCTCGAGATGCCCGTTCACGAGGACATCGAAGATCGGGTCCTGCTCTGCATCGTTCAGGCTGAGCGCGGCGACGATCGCCTCGCCCTTCGTGCGCGCGCCGTGTTTCACGAGGAGCTTGATGATCGTCTGGCAGTCGGTCGCAGGCGCATGCTCCCAGTGCGAGCCGTCGCACGCACTTACGGCATTGGTGAGCGGAGCTTCGCCGTCTTCGCGGTTCGGATCCGCGCCGGCAGCGAGAAGCTTCTCGACGATCGCCTTCTTGTTCTCGGCCGTGCCCCTCGCCGTCGACACCGCCGCGTTCAGGGGCGATGCGTCACCGAATGTCCCGACGTTCACCGGCGCATGCGCGGCGAGCAGGTCACTCACGGCATTCGGCGCGCTTGCTTGCGCGGCCGTCGCGAGCTTCGGCTCGGCGGCCCCGTGCCCGCGGAGGAGCGCGACGACGGCGGGATGGTCGTCGGCGAGCAGCACCGGCGCGTCCACCGAATCCTCGTCCTCGTGCACATCGGCGCCGATTTCGAGCAGCCACGCGACGACGTCCGTCCTTCCGGTCTCCGCAGCGACCGCGAGCATGCCTTCGAGCGCCATGTGCTTCGTGTACTGCTTCTTCAGGGCATCGAGATCGCCACGCGCGACTGCCATCGCGAATTCGGGCGACACCTTCGGTTCGACGTGCGGGACGACGCGGAGGTCCGCCTCGTATCGACGCTCGGCGGCGGACGACGAGAGTGGGATGGAGAGCGACGACGCGAGCTTCGACGGATCGGGCCGGATCACGGTCGACAATCCGACGATCGCGGCGAAGGTGAGGACGACGCCGAGGCAGATCTCGAGCCGTGCGCGCGATGTCCGGGCGAGGGGCTGGAAGAGCCACTTCCACTTCTCGGGCACCTTGTCGGTCATGATCATAGGAACACCGACAGGCGCAGGAGGAACGACACGGACACGGCGGTGAGCCCGCACGAGGCGACGATGAGCGAACGATGTCGCCTGCGCGCACACTCGTCGAATGCCGCGGTCGCGCGCTCGATCGAGCCCTTCACGAGCACGTCGGAGCGTCCGCTCGCGCGATAATTGGCGTCGCTCGTGCGCGTCCACTGTTCGGCGCCGACACCGAGGTCGACCGCAGTGGGCGGGAGCGGCTGACCGCCTTCGCCGTCTTCCCCGACGGGCGCGCGATCGAGCCACGCCGCTTCCTTCGCGAACGCCTCGAGCGCGGCGCGTGCGCTGCTGTCGCGCCGCTGGAGGACGACGATCGCGATCGTCGCACCGAGGCACACGAACAAGGAGAGGGCGACCTGGAGAAGAGGCGCGAGCTCGTTCGAGACATTGGCGGAGAGCACGGCGGGCACCTGCGTCGCTCCCGCAAACGCGAGGCCGGCGAGGACCGTCGAGAGCACGGTCCTTCGATCCGTCGCTGCGACGAGCGAACCGTGGCGGCCGCGTCCCGCGCGCTTGGCGGCATCGAACACGACGAGGCACGAAGGCACGAATACGAGGCCCACCACCGCGCCGCCTCCGGCGAAGCGGACGAAGCCGTCGATGCCCCAGGTGAGCAGCCCGACGAGCCCACCGCTGGCCGCGCCTCCGATCGCGGTGACGATCGCGACCCACAAGACCACGGCCTCGCGCGCGAGCACCGGGCTGTGGAGACGCTTCCAGCTGCGGAGCGTCGTGCCGACGAGCGCGCCGACGGCTGCCGTCGCGATCATCGGTGTGAGCGGAGAGACCTCACGCGCCGCGTCACGAAAGGAGCCGAGCGCCAGGATCGCAAACAATCCTGCGGCCGCGCCGAAGGCGGCGAACGGCCTGGCGAGGGACGGCATCGTCCCCGGCTCGTCCTCCTCCGCGGCTGCGACTGGCGCGCGAGCGTCGGGCGGGGGAGGCCACCAGTCCTTCTGCGGTGACTGCATCAGGGAGGGTAAACGCCGATCTCGGAAAGTTCCTTCCAGCCGTTCCCCCCGTCGGGATGCGTCACGCCCGCGCCGGCCTTCTGCTCAGATGCAGCACGACGGACTGTGATCCGTCCTCGGGCACTTCGTCGCGCACTTCCCCACGCCGCACACGTAGCTCGTCACGGTCTTCCCCGCCTTGCAGTCGACCGCGAGGCCCAGGTTGCGCCCGTCTGGGCCGCGCAGATCCTTCACGCAGTACGTGCCGTCGGGGCGGCCGTCGCAGTCGTCGCACGCGTCGGGGAAGCCTTGCGGCATCGCCGTGCAACCGAACGGGCAGTGTTGCACGCACGTCGGCGTCGGGCTGCCGTTGCACGTGACGAGATCGCCCGCGCGATCGCGTCCTGCCGGGTACGAGGGAAAGACGGTCATGTTGCTCGCGCAGTTCGGGCGCGGAAACGTCGCGTTGCACTTCACGTCGGCGAGCGGGAACGTCGGATCGCACGGGGGAGGGAAGGCGAGCGGGCCGTCTTCGACCGGGGGCGCGTCCTCCACGTCGCTCGCATCGCTCTCGCGCGCGTCGTCCGTACCCGCGTCGGCGACGACCGGAGGAGCGACCTCGTCGAAGTCGATCAGGAACGTGCACCCCGCGCCCAGCGCGACGATCGCGACGAGCAGGACGCGGGCGGAGAGGCGCATCCCTGCATTCTACCTCACCACACGCGCACTCGTTCTGCCGGCGCGAGGAACAGCGCCTGGCCGGGCTTCGGATCGAAGGCCGCGTACCAGGCGTCGAGGTTGCGCACCGTGTCGGCGCGGTACTCCGCCGGTGCGTGGCCGTCCGTCACGAGGCGGCTACGGGCCTTCGCCTCGCGCATCTTCGTGCGCCAGCTCTGCGCGAAGCCGAGGAAGAACTGCTGCTCGCCGGTGAAGCCCTCGACCTGCGGCGCGGGCTTGCCGTCGAGCGAGAGCTGGTAGGCGTCGAACGCCGCGGAGAGCCCGGCGACGTCCGCGATGTTCTCGCCGAGCGTCTGCTTGCCGTTGACGGATGCGTCGGGGAAGGGCTTGTACGCGTCGTACTGCTTCGCCAGTGCAGCGCCGGAGGCCTTGAAATGCGCGAGATCGTCGGCGGTCCACCAGTTCGACAGCTTGCCGGTCGCGTCGAAGAGCGCGCCCTGATCGTCGAACGAATGGCTGATCTCGTGGCCGATGATGGCGCCGATCGCTCCGTAGTTCGCGGCCGCGGAGCGCGTCTTGTCGAACATCGGGGGCTGGAGGATCGCCGCGGGAAATTGAAGCGCGTTCCGCACCGGGAGGTTCACGGCGTTCACCGTCTGCGGGGTCATCACCCATTCGCCGCGATCGATCGGCATGCCGAGCTTTTTTAGGTTGCGACGGAGCTCGAACAGCTCGGCACGCTCGCTGTTGCCGAGCGCGTCGCCACGAACGACCTCGAGGCCCGAGTAATCGCGAAAGCGGTCGGGATAGCCCACGCCGACGTCGAGCGACGCGAGCTTCGCCTTCGCGCGCGTCTTCGTCGTGGGGCTCATCCACGTGAGCGAATCGATGCGCTTGCCGAATGCCGCGACGAGGTTCTTCACCATGTCCTGCGCGCGCGCCTTCTCCGACGGCGGGAAATGACGGTCGACGTAGAGCTTGCCCACGGCCTCGCCGAGCGCGTTGTTCGTCGCTTCGACGCCGCGCTTCCAGCGCTCGCGGAGCTGCTCGGTGCCGTTGACCGCCGTGCCGTAGAACGCGAAGCCCTCGGCCACGAACGCCTTCGGCAGGAACGGCGACGCGCGATCGATCGCGTGGAACGCGAGGTAGTCCTTCCACACGTCGAGCGGCTCGCTCTTCACGAGCGCTGCGAGCCCCGTCAGGGCCTTCGGCGTCCACGCGACGAACGCCGTCTGCTTGTCGAGCCCCGCCGCGCCGAGGAACGCATTCCAATCGAGGCCGGGCGCCTTCGCATCGAGATCGCGGCGCGACCAGTGGTTGTTGCCCTTCTCGACGTCGCCGGCGTCCTCGCGCGAAGAGTGCGTCTGGGCGATGCGCTTCTCGAGCTCGACGATGCGCGCGGCCTTCGCCGCCGAGTCCTTCACGTGCGCGAGCTCGAGGATCGCGGCCACGTGCGCCTGGTACTTGGTTCGCAGCTCGGTCATGCGCGGCGACGCATCGACGTAGTAGTCGCGATCCGGCATGCCGAGGCCCCCCTGCAGCAGGAACGCGGCGTAGCGCGTCGGGTCGTCGAGATCCTGCGCGACCCACAGGCCGAGCGCGTTGTCGGTATGGAGCTCGGTGGCGTTCAGCACGTCGACGTCGGCGCGGACGGTGCCTCCGAGCGCGCGAGAGAGCGCGGACTTGTCCTTGATCGCGGCGATGGCGGCGAGCTTCTTGTCGAGCGGCGCGAGGCCCTTTGCCTCGATCGCCGCTTCGTCCATGAACGCCGCGAAGTAGTCGCCGACGAGACGGGCATCGGTCGAAGGCTTCGCGCCGGCCGCCGCCGCGCTCGCGCCGGCGCCCTCACCGACCTCGCGGATGAGGCGCGCCGTTCGCTCGTTCGTGAGCTCGTCGAGCTGTGCGCCCACGCCCCACGCGCTCCGGTCCTTCGGGATCTCCGTCGACGCGAGCCACGCGCCGTTCGCGTACCGATAGAAGTCGGCGCCCGGCGGCACCGACGTGTCCATGCCGCTACGGAGCACGCCGGTCTGCGGAACGGCAGCGCCGGTCGCACTCACGCTGCTCGCCGCAGCGGTGGGGGTCGCCACGCGAGGGGCGGGGCTCGTGTCGGCGGGCGAGCACGCGCCGGCGATCATGGCGGCGAGCGTGACGATGAGGACGACGGAGGTTCGATGACCGAAGCGCATGCCCCGTCATCGGCTCACGGCGTATGCGCGTCAACCGCCGGATGCTCACGACACGACGGTGAAGGTCATCCTCTTCGGGGACGGGCTCTGCCACGCCGCGAAACGAAGAAGCCGAAGGCAGGAGCGAAAGCCGCATCGAAGGCGCGCGCCCGCTAACAATACGCAACAATGCGGCAAGACGGTCGCAACAGCGCTTCCGGAGCATCATTCGAGAGGACGAGGTCGCGGTGACCTCGTGCGAGGTGCTCGATGCGACCGGAACGCGACGCGAAGAATTCGACCTCGCTCCGAGCGCCCCAACGGTCGCTCGTCCTCGCGTTCCTCTGCGTGACCGCCTGCTTCGTCGCGGCCACGGCCTACTCGCAGCTGTGGGTCGGCCGGATCCACGAGTCGGCGACGGCGATCGCGCGCTCGTCGGCGCCGAGCATCGAGAGGCTCGCGGAGGCCCGTACGCAGCTGACCGTGCTCGTCGTCGACCTCCGGCACATGGCGGTCGGCCGACAGCCCTTCGACGAGGCGAGCATCCGCGCGGAGGAGAGCGCCCTCCACGAGAATGTCCGCGCGTACGTAGCGCTCGAGCCCGCCGCGGGAAATGCGGAGCTGCGCGAGCGCGTCGCCGTCGCCGACGAGCATGCCGAGAGGGTCACCCACGACATCGAAGCGCTGCTCGCCGCGGGAGACCTCACGGGTGCACGACGCCTCGCCGACGAAGTCCTCTGGAAGGTCCTCACCGAGCTCGGCACCGCCATCGCCGCAGCCATGACGTACGCCGCGAAGGACGCCAGCGCCCTCGCGCTGTCCATCGATGCGTCGCGGGATTCGTCGATGCGCGTCGCGTTCGCGCTCAATGTCGCGTGCGCGGTCGCCGCCGTGTTCGCGGCGATCGTCGTGCTGCGCGTCGTGCGCGCGTACGCGTTCGTCGTCGAGTCGCGAAACGAGCTCCTGGCACGACGCGCCGACGAGCTCGATACCTTCTCGAGCCGCGTCGCTCACGACATCGTCGGACCGCTCGGCACCGTCTCGCTCGGCCTGGAGCTCATCTCGCAGCGCATCGAGGACCCGACCGTGTTGACGCTCGTCGCACGGACGCAGCGCAGCGTCGAACGGTCCTCGACCGTGGTGCGCGATCTGCTCGGTTTCGCGCGCGCGAACGCAAAGCCTGCCATGGACGCCGACTGCGACCTGCGCATCGTCGCGGCGAGCGTTCTCGAGGACGTCGCCGACGAGGCGGTCGCCGCCCGCGTGACGTTGCGCGTCGAGGAGCTGCCCGCGTGCCACGTGCCGTGCAGCGCGGGCGTGCTCGAGAGCATCCTCTCGAATCTCGTTCGCAACGCGATCAAGTTCACGGCGCACCGACCCGTCCGCGAGGTCGCCATACGCGGCCGGCTCCGCGGCGCATGCGTCGACATGGAGATCACCGACACCGGCGCCGGCATCGACGCAGACAAGCTCACGACGGTATGGCTGCCGTTCGTACGCGGCGCCGCGGTCGGCACGCTCCCCGGCATGGGGCTCGGGCTCGCGACGGTGAAGCGTCTCGTCGAGGCGCACGCCGGCAGCGTTTCGGTGCGTTCGGAGGTGGGGAGGGGAAGCACGTTCTCGCTGAAGCTCCCGTTGCGTTGCGCGGAGGCCGGCTCATCGATTCGGCGTAACGCTGCCAAACACGCCTGCAACCCGGCGACGACATGACCGCGGCGCGGTGAGGTCCGCCGCCGCCGCGGCCACCGATCACTTCGGCATGTCCTTGCCGCACTTGTTCGCGATGTTGTTGTAGCCGCACGTCTCGCCATCGGGACACGGGCCACACTGGACGATCCCACCGCAACCGTCTGCGATGGCACCACACTGCGCGCCGATCGACGCGCACGTGCGCGGCGTACAGGCGTTGACACACGCGCCGTTCTTGCACGAGAGCGCGCCCGCGCACGTCCCGCAGTCCGCCGTGAGGCCGCCGCATCCGTTCGCGACCTTCCCGCACACCGCGCCGAGCTCCGCGCACGTCTTCGGTGCGCACGGCTGGGTTCCGCACTGTCCCGGCACGCCGCCGGCGCCGCAGCCCTGACCAGCGGGGCAGTTGCCGCACGGGACGAGACCACCGCAGCCGTCCGCGGTCGGTCCGCACTGCACGTTGAGCTGTATGCAGGTCTTCGCCGTGCACGCCAGACCGACGCACAGGTTCTGCCCGTTGCAGAACTGATCGGCACCGCACAGCGGGCAGGTGACGACGCCTCCGCACTGGTCGCTGATCGTTCCGCACTGGGCGCCTTGCTGCGCGCAGTTCTTCGCGACGCAGCTCGCCTTGCCGCAGACGTTCACGGCCCCGCCGCCGCCACACGTCTCGCCCGGGACGCACTCTCCGCAATGGACGCTGCCACCGCAGCCGTCCGGGTAGTCTCCGCAGGTCTTGCCCGCGGGGCATTTCGTGAGCGGGGTACACGCCGGCGCACCACACTTGTTGGCGACGCCGCCACCACCGCACGTCGTGTTCGGCCCGCACGGCGGACAGTCGAGGACGTTGCCGCAACCGTCACCGGTCTGGCCGCATTCGATGCCTTGTCCAGCGCACGTGAGCGCGTTGCACGTCGGCGTACCGCACTTGTTCGCGACGCCGCCGCCGCCACACGTTCCCACGGTGCAGTCGGGACACGTGAGCAGCTGTCCGCAGCCGTTCGGGACGGTGCCGCACTCGGCATTCAGCCCCGCGCAGGTATTCGGCGTGCAGATCTGTCCGCCGCACACGTTCGGCGTGCCCCCGCCTCCGCACGTCTGCGGGAACGTGCAGCCGCCGCAGTCCGGCGTGACGCCGTCGGCGGCGAGCGCGATGCCACCGCAGCCATCGCTCAGCTGGCCGCACTTGCCGGGATACGCGGCGCACGTCAGCTTCGTGCACGTCGGGATCTTGCACGTTCCGGTCGCCGCGCCCGCGGTGGCCTTGTAGCAATTGCCACCGCAGCAGTCCTTGTCGATCGTGCAGGTCGCGTTGTCCGCGAGGCACGAAGCCGCGCAGTGGTACACGCCGCCCGCGTCGGGCGAGCACGGCGGGGTCACGCCGTTGATGGGGCAGCAGTCCGCCGGGCTCTCGCAGGTCTGACCCGCTGCACGACAGACCGCGTACTGGGTGCATCGCGGGATGCCGTTGTTGTCGTGACGGCAGCACGCGTCGGGGTTGCTGTTGCAGTTGCCGCCGCCGGCGAGCGCGATGTCGCCAGGCTCGCAGCAGTTGTTCGGGAAGCTGCAAGCGTCCGCGATGGTCTTGCACACCTGGCCCGGCTTCGAGCAGCTGTTCTCGCTGTTGCAACGTCCGTAGTCGGTCGCGCTCGCGCCGGCCGGCTTCGAGCACTGCAAGCTGCCCATGGTGGGGTAGCCGCAGCAGTCGTCGCTCTTCGTACAGAGCTCGCCTTGCACCTTGCACGAGGCGCCCTGCTGGCAGATCTGAAAGCCTGGGGCCGCGTCGTTCGGACCGCACGAGCCCGAGCAACAGGCCGCGTTGCACGCGTAGTCGGTCGAGCTCGAGCAAGCGACGACGGTGCCCGCGATCGTGCACGACGTGCCGCCGCCCGGGGCGATGACGGTCGAGCAGTAGCCGGCCTGCGTCGCGGTCGCGCCCGTACAGGTACCGCCGCAGCACTGGGTGCTCGACGTGCACGCGTCGCCGTTCTGCCTGCAGAACGACGTCGCCGCGCTGCAGGTGCCGCCCATGCAGCCCCCGGAGCAGCACTCCGTGTTCGCCGCGCAGGTGCTGCCGGATGCCTTGCAGCTGCCCCCGTTCGTCGCGGCGCAGACGCCGCCTGTGCACTTGCCGCTGCAGCACTCGTTGCCGTTCGCGCACGCGACCGCGAGGTTCTTGCACGCCGTCGCGAGACACTTACCGGTCGCTCCGCAGGAGCCGGAGCAGCAATCCGAATTCTGCGTGCACGTGGTCACCGCGCCGGTCGCGATGCACGGGCCGGTGAGGCTTCCGCACTGGTTCGGCGAGTAGAGGCCGCAGCTCTGGCCGGTCGGGCAGTCGGGCAGGTTGTTGAGCCCGCACACGAAGAAGCCGCCGCAGCCATCGGCGGCGTATCCGCAGTTCATCGTCCCGCACGCAGCAGCCTTCGTCTTCGGCGTGCACTGATTTCCGCCACCGCACACGCTCGGAGTGCCGCCGCCGCCGCAGAGCGCCGGCGAGATGCAGCCTCCGCACGTGAGCGACCCACCACACCCGTCCGCGATCAGGCCGCACGCGTTCGCGGGGCAGACCTTGATCGGGACGCATGCACCGCCGCCGGGGCCGGTGATCGTTCCACCACCGCACACGTTCGGCGTACCGCCGCCGCCGCAGATCGCCGGCGCGGCGCACGCTCCTCCGCAGCTCACGGTGCCACCGCATCCGTCCGCGATGCTTCCGCAGTTCTTTCCGATCGGGCACGCGACGAGCGGCACGCACGCGGGCGAGCCGCACTGGTTCGCGATCTTCGAGCCGCCGCACGTCGTGCCGGCGACGCAGCTCGCGATCCCGCAATCGAGGACGCCGCCGCAACCGTCGGCGACCTGCCCGCACTCGGTCGCTCCGCAGACCGTGCGCGGAACGCATGCGCCGCCGCCACCGTCGGCGAGCAGAGTGCCGCCGCCGCAGACGCTCGGCGTGCCGCCGCCGCCGCAGATCTCGGGCAACGTGCATCCCCCGCAGTCCGTCGTGACGCCGCCGCAACCATCCTGCTGCGGTCCGCACTTGCCCGTGAAGTCGGCGCACGTCTTCGGCGTGCACACGCCGCCGCCGGAGACGGCGCACTTGCTCGGTCCGCCGCCGCCGCAGAACTCGCTCGCGCCGGTGCAGACACCGCAGTCGACCGTGCCACCGCACCCGTCGCTCTGCGTGCCGCAGTCCTTGTTCTCGAGCAGGTAGTCCGCGCACGTCTTCTTGATGCACGCGCCGCCGTCCGCCGAGGCGGGCGTCGCGGCCACGCACTGCGAGGGCTTGCCGGTGACGCCGCACTGCTCACCGGACGGGCACGTCCCGCACGTCAGCGTGCCGCCGCAGCCGTCACCCGCGAGCCCGCACTGCACACCGAGATCGGTGCACGTCTTCGGAACGCAGCCCGTACCGATCGAAGGCGACACGCATTTCGAGAGCGCGTTCGGTCCACCGCATCGAAGACCCGCTGCGCACTTGCCGCATTCGGCGATGAGCCCTCCGCAGCCGTCGCCGGCGGGACCGCACTCGATCTTCTGATCCGCGCACGTGAGCGGCTTGCAGTTCGGGTTCGTCGGTACGCCGCCTTCGGCGGCGCCGGGCATGAAGCCCGGGCTGCCCGACGATCCGACGCCCGCGTCTTCGTCGATGACCGGCGCGGGTTGGAACGTCGACTCCTGTCCCGATCCGCACGCCACCACCAGAGCCACCACGACGAACCAGACCGCGGCAAGGCGGACGGAAAGCGGAATCGAGCGCATCTTCGTAGGAGACCGCACCAGGTACGGTTCATCAATGATGCGTGCGACAAATCGTCGCCGACATGGGCGGCTTCGTGAGCCGCGCGCGCATTGGTATGTCGAGCGACCGTCGCGTATCGCGACGCTGCGTCGGGCGCCGGTCGCGTCGACGGACGCAGATCATGGATCACGCGGTGTCGGTCGCCGCTCGGCACGCGGATCCACACGTGAACCCAGAAATCGGGTGATTTACGGGCTTTCTAGGTAGGTACGACAGTTGCGTACACGTCCCGCACGATGGCCGATTTCCGCGCGCTGGTCCGTTCCCTCCTCTTCTTAACCGTGATGGCCGGCTGTGCGACCAACACGTCGGACGACGGGAGCGAGAGCGGCGAGGACGACCTCTCGATGGGGACGAAGCCGTGGGACGCGACCGCCGAGAAGGAGTGGTCGGCCTTCATCGCGGGGCTCGGCAACGCGCGCGAGGCCGGACGCTGCACGACGCTCGGTCAGTGCCTCAACGATCCCACCATCAATCCGTACAAGACGGCCAGCGACGCGAACCTCGACGTGTTCGCGGATTGCTCGAAGGTCGGCATCGGTCTGCGCGGCTACTTCGCGATCAAGACCGGGCGCCCGTTCAAGTACGTGAGCGCGGTGATCGGCGATCGACCCGCGAACCTCGCGGCCGATCGGGAGCCCGACTACCGCTACACCGCGAACAACCACCCGACCGCGTGGAGCACCGCGAAGACGTCGCCCACGATGCAGGCGCTCTTCAATCGCATCGCGAGCCTCTACCACTCGGGCTTCTACCGCATGGGCCCGAGCGTCGAGAACGACGACACGTATCCCGTCGACATCCGTCCGGGCACCGTGCGGCCCGGCACCGTCTACTACGACCCGAACGGCCACGTGCTCCTCGTCTACAAGGTCGACGCGAACGGGACGGTGCACTTCATCGACGGGCACCCGGACAACTCGCTCACGTATCGCATCCTCACGAGCGACCTCGCCGTCGGCGGCTCGGGGCAGGGCGGCGGGTTCCGCAACTTCCGTCCCGTGGATCCGCAGACGCTGACGTACGCGCCGAACAGTGCGCTCACCGATCTCGGCGCGTCGCAGTACGGTCACGGGGCGGGCTACGTCGAGTGGGTGCGCTCGCAGCTCTCCGGCGGTCAGACGCTGCCGCCCGATCAGCAGCTCACGCAGCTCGTCGACCAGCTCTGTACGGACATCTCGACGCGCATCACCGCCGTCGATGCGGGCCGGCAGATGTCGGAGGCCGAGCTCGGCGAGCTCCCGCCGAACATCTACGGCGCCGACGGCGACTGGGAAGCGTACTCGACGCCCGGCCGCGATCAGAAGCTCCGCTCCAGCTTCCGCGGCATCTTCCAGTTCATCAAGACGACGACGGCGACGACGCCGGGCCGCGCGCTCGTCCCGAAATTCGCGAACATCTGGAAGCAGCACCAGGCGACGTGCAAGTTCACGTACACGAGCTCGACGGGCAAGCCCGTGAACCTCACGCTGAACGACATCCAGGCCCGGCTCTTCCAGCTCTCGTTCGATCCGTACGAGTGCGTCGAGATGCGCTGGGGCGCCTATCCGAAGAACGCCGCGGAGTACGCGAGCTGCAACACGCAGGACGCCGCGCACGTGCAGCGCTTCGTCGACGAGACGACGCTCCGCAACATCATCGATCGACCCGCCGCCGGAACCGCGACGCCGATCGGCTTCGGGCCTCGGACGCACGAGGACGTGGACGTACCGGCGCTCCTGGCGCGCCTCTCGCAGTGACGCGGAGACTCACTTCCAGTCGAAGATCGCGTCGTCGTACCACGTCGTCCACGCGGCGGTCGGCGTCGTGCGGAAGTACGTGCCGAGCACGAAGTAGCCCGCGCCGACGAAGCGGTACGCCTCGACGGGCGCGCGATCGATCGCCTTCACGCCGTCGACGGTGACCGTGAGGAAGCTCGCGCTCGCGCCTCCGTCCCCCGCAGCATCGAGGTCGACCGAGACGGCGATCCGCTGCCATTGGCCCGCGCGCAGGCTCACGCCCATCGGCACGTTCGTGAACGTGTACGTGTTGTCCGGATTCGGGATGGCCTGCTGCATGAACGTCTGCGACGCGGAGACCACCATGTTGAGATAGTACGTCGTGACACTGAGCTGCGCGTACGTGAGCTGCGCGGCATCGAGCGCCGTGAACCGCACGTCGAAGCTCGCGGAGATCTGCTTCGTCGGCTTGGTCGCGACGTTGCGGATCAAGTACGCAGTCTGCGGATCCTGCGTCGCGTTCGCGACGGTCACGCGCAGCGACGACGGCCGCGTCACGGCGAGCATCGTGTCGAGCGTCGCCTCTGCGCCGGTGCTCACGCGAAGGTCGTCCCAGCCCGTCACGAGCGCGGGGTCGTCGAACTGCGTGCACACGATCGGCTTCGGGCTCAGTGCGGCGCACGAGAACGGAGCGGCCTCGGCCTCGGCGCCACCGTCGCCGGGAGGCGAGCCGATCGCGTCGCTGCCGACGTTCGCGTCCGGACCGCCGGGCTGCGCCGGATCGCCGCTCGAGAGATCGTCGAGCGACGCCAGCGAGCAGCCGAGCCCGGCGATCGCGATCGCAGGCAAGCCTTTCCTCCACCCCACGTGCAGGAGCCTACCACACCCATGCGCCGGTCCCTCAGCTGCGCTAGGGCGCGGTGAGATGGCGCTCGACCAGAGCGCGCACCTCGCGCGGATCGAACGGCTTGTCGAGGCGCGCGTTGATCACGCGCTCGAGAAAGGCGTTCGCCTGCGGTGTGAAGGCGCCGCCCGACACGAAGACCACTCGCCGCGCCGCTTCGGGAAATCGCTGCTGGAGCTCGTCGAAGAGATCCATTCCCGAGACCTCCGGCATCATGAGGTCGGAGAAGATCACGGCGAACTCCTTGCCGGCGTCGAGCAGCTCGAGCGCGGTCCTCGCCGCCGACACGACGGTGACGTCGTGGTCGCGGAGGACGCGCGCCAACGCCCTTCCGACGGAGGGCTCGTCGTCCACGACGAGGATCGCTGCGCGCGCAGGCGGAGCGTGGACGCCGCCTCCCCGAGCGGCGTGACCTTGTCGGAGAGCCGACGCCGCCGGAGGGAGCACGACCCTGAACGTCGTTCCGCAGCCCGCCGCGCTCGTCGCGCTGATCTCACCGCCCATGCTCGTCACGATGGTGTGGCAGATCGAGAGGCCGAGCCCGGTGCCGACGCCGACGGGCTTCGTCGTGAAGAACGGATCGAAGATGCGGCTCATCAGGTGCGCAGGGATTCCGGTGCCCGAGTCGTGGATCTCGACGACCGCCCGACCGTCCGCGTCCGTCGTCGTGGTGATCCGGATCTCGTTCGCCTCTCGGCGGCCCGCCGGCAGCGCTTGCGCCGCGTTGACGAGCAGGTTGATGAACACCTGTCCGAGGCGCGCCACGTCTGCGTCGACCAGCGGAGTGTCGCCGTAGTTCCTCACGAGGTTCGCGCGGTCACGGATGTTGCTCGCCGTCATGTCCGTGGCCAGGTCGAGCACCTTCCGGAGGTCGATCACGCCGCGGCGATCCTCTTCGACGCGCGAGAACGTGTGGAGCCCGCACACGATCTTTCGAATGCGCTCGGCAGCCGTCTGGACGTCGAGCGCCATCTCACGCAGCTCCGGCGAGGGAGGCATGCGATCGAGCTCGTCGATGATCATCGAGATGTTCGCAGCCACGCAGGCGAGTGGGTTGTTGATCTCGTGCGCGACGCCGCCCGCCAACGTGCCGACGGAGGCCATCCGATCCGCGAAGGTGAGCTGGCGCTGGAGCTGCTTTTCGCGTTCGGCGGCTTGGAGCAGCCGCTCTTCCGCGAGCTTCTGCTCGGTGATGTCTCGCGCGGCGGCGTACACGAGCCCGCGATCGACATGCGCCACGGACCGCCATTCGAACCACCGGAACGAGCCGTCCTTGTGCAGATAGCGATTGACGAGCGGGCCCATGTCGGAGCCCATTTGCAATGTCCGTCGGCCACCGAGCGTCAACGCCCGGTCCTCGGGATGGACGAATTCTACCGAGGGTCGCGACAGGAGCTCCTCGGCTGTCCACCCGAGCGTCCGCGTCCACGATGCGTTGACGCGCTTCAGGTACCCGTCGTCGAGCCCGGCGACGCACAGGTTGTCGAGCGACATCTCGAAGAAGTCATCCGTGTTCGAGACGGCGTCGCCCTCGGGCGGCTTCGCGTGACCAGACATCCTCGCAAACGGTAGCACGCGCGTCCGTCGTCACCGCATCTCGCGCGCGGCCGTCCATGCGCCGCACGATCTCACGTGGACCATCTCGTGGAGGATCGTCCCCTTCGTCGCCAGCGCACGATCGCGTGCCCGTCCGCTGGCGCTCAGGCTCGCTCGGCCGCGCGCCGTGCGCGCGAATCGCGCGCCGGCAGCTCGGTCTCGCCGACGAGCTCTTCGGGCGCGAGCTCTCCTGCGTGGTGGACGCGCACCTTGCCGGCCTCGCTCACGTCGACGCGCTGCTTCGGCGGCGCCGAGCTCGACGTCGACGCGATCCGCGGGGTCTGCGCCCGCGCCGTTACCGGCGCCGGCTCACCGACCACCGCGCGCAGGAAGGCGCGGATGACCGCGCCCTTGTGCCACGTGACCATGAACACGCATGCGAGCGCGCCGAACATCGCGAGCGGAATGGTGTCCTTCGAGACGCCGAGCTTGCGCACGAGGAGCGGGACGATCACCCAGCCGAGACCCCACAGCACCCAGAGGAGGCGCTTGATGCTCTTCACCGCGGCGTCCTCGGTCGCGACGCTCATGGCTTTGTCGTTCTGCGCCGGCACCGCAACGGGAGCGGCCGTCGAAGGAAGCGAGCTCGCCTCGAGCGCCGCGCCCACGCTGCTCGCTCGTCGATCCGGATCCGGCTCGACCATGCGCTCGAGCGTTGCGATCATCGCGTCGGTCGCGCGTCCGGCGAGCGCGCGACGCACGTCGATCTTCAAGCCCTGATGCGGGAGCGTGTCGGGATCGGCGCCGGTGAGCGCCGCGAGCGCGGTTGCACCGACGGCGTAGACGTCGCTAGCGGGCATCGCGCGGCCCTGGAGCTGCTCGGGCGCCATGTAGCCGATCGTCCCGACGACGGTGCTCGAGCCGCGTCGCACCATGAGCTCGCTCACGGTTCCGAAATCGACGAACACGTAGGAGCCGTCCTCGCGACGGACGACGTTGCGTGGCTTCACGTCGCGATGGACGATCGCCGACGAGCGCCCGTGCAGGTAGCTGAGCGCCCGATCGGCGCACGTGAGGAAGCGACGGACCTCGGCCTCGGGGAGCGGTCCGTTACGGGTGCGGATCGTCTCGAGCGTCTCGCCCTGGATCTTCTCCATGACGAGATAGAGCGCGTCGTTCTCCTCGAAGTGCTCGAAGTACCGCGGCACGAGCGGATGATCGATCGTGGCGAGGACGCGGGCCTCGCGCTCGGCGAGCTCGACGTCCTTCCAGCTCTTCGCGCCGCGGACGTCGAACCGCTTGATCGCGACGGAACGGCCGTCACGCTCGTCCAGTGCGTCGTATGTCGTCCCCTGGGCACCCTCACCGAGGACGCCGCGGACGACGTAACGTCCGTTGCCGAGTCGAGAGCCAGGGCCCATCGCGGCTCCTTAGCACGTCAGTTCCAGTGCGCGAGGATCAGGGGTGGCGCCGGCCGCGAGGGGTGGACGAAGACTGCGCTGACGGCGCCGCGACCCCGAGCTCGAGCTTCATCGGCGGGCGAAACGTCGATGCGCTGCAAAACGGGCCGGAGCCGTGGTAAGTGCACGCGTTCGGAACCCCCCAGGCCTCCGCTTTGCGGAGAAACAGAGAGAATTCCCTTGGCCGCTCGCATCCCCATCGACCGCATCCGCAACATCGGCATCTCGGCGCACATCGACTCCGGCAAGACGACGCTCACCGAGCGAATCCTGTTCTACACGGGTCGGATCCACAAAATCCACGAGGTGCGCGGCAAGGACGGCGTCGGCGCCAAGATGGACTCGATGGATCTCGAGCGCGAGAAGGGCATCACGATCCAGTCCGCCGCGACGTACTGCGTGTGGGAAGGGTCGCAGGAGCAGTTCGCCGAGAAGCCCATCAACGTCAACATCATCGACACTCCAGGCCACGTCGACTTCACGATCGAGGTCGAACGCGCCCTCCGCGTGCTCGACGGCGCGATCCTCGTGCTCGACTCGGGCAAGGG
>JAQBQJ010000489.1 GCA_028287065.1 Labilithrix sp.
TGCGAGATGATGGCGAAGGTCTTTCGCCGGTTCACCTCGTGAGTGAGGAGCGCATCAGTCATCGTCGGGCGCGCATTCCTTAGCTCGGATGGCGGGGATTTGCCGGGAAATCTCCCAGCCAGCGGCCGGGTGCCGAGCTTGCGTCGACGCTCCGCCGGCGAAGAACCGAAGACCTGCGTGCGAACCGTGTGCCTCAGGGGAGCGTGCGCGCGACGCGGAAGCCGAGGGCGGACGAGCGAACTTTCCAGTTGAAGGCGGCGCGGCTCGCCGCACGACACCCTTCCGACGTGGCAGCGAAAACCCCTCCGCGCGTGACCCGATCGTCCGACGTGCCGAGGTCACCGCCGGGATCGACGAGCGACGGCGCTTCATAGCCGAGTCCTCTGAAGACGTCGGTGACCCACTCCTCGGCGTTACCCATCATGTCGTGGAGCCCCCAGGCGTTTGCGAGGAGCTTCTCCACGGGGTGCGTGGTCGTTCCCGCGTTGTTGCAGTACCACGCGACGGCGGCGAGGTTCGGGTCCGGCGCGCAGTGCCCAAACGGATGACTCACCATGGGCCCCGAGTAGATCGGAGTGCGGGTGCCCGCGCGCGCCGCGTATTCCCACTCGGCTTCCGTCGGCAGACGATAGCCGGTGCACTCGTATGCGCTCGGCGCGGTCGTCTCAGCGCGGACGCACACCATCCCATCTCCCGCAGTGCCCGTGCAGTCGACGAAGCGATAGCACGAAGGAAGGGCCGGCTCGTGAAGCTCGGAGAGCCGATTCGCGTACGCCAGCGCGTCGAACCACGTCATGTTGCTCGCCGGACAGTCCAGTGATCCGCAGTCGGCGTAGCCGGCACCGATCATCGCGTGATTCTCGAAGCCAGCGGCCTGCCACTCCGCTTGCGTCGTCTCGTGGGCGGCAATCTCGAAGTCGTGGGTCAGCCGGATCTGCACCTCGTCTTCGTCCAGCGCGCCGCGCCCGAGCTCGCATGGCGGCGAGCCCATCACCGAGCAACCCTTCGGGATCCGGCACCACCTCCCAGCGCAGCTTTTCATCACCGCCGGATGCGTGCAGTCCGCGCTCCGCGCGAACGTGCTCGTGCAGATCACAACCGAACCAGGTTCGTCGCCGGCGTCAGCGGATTCGTCGCGCTCGCCGGCGCGCCGAGCGTCCACCCCGCCGTCTCGAGGAGGCGGAGCGCTGGTCGACTCTTCTGCACATGACACAAGGCCCACTACCGGACACCAGATCAGGGCTGCACCAAGGAAAGCCGCAAGCATCGACGCGGACGTCGGGTACCGCGCCGTGCCGCACCTCAGCATCTCTGCCAGCTCACGGAAGAGTGCGCGCAAGACGGAAGCCCAGGCCGGGTCCGTGCACTTCCCAGGTTTCGGAGGCACGGCTTGCCGCGCGACAAACCTCGGAACTCGAGCCAAAGATCCCCCCCCGCGTCACGCGGTTAGTCGACGTGCCGAGCTCACCGCCGGGGTCTATGAGGGACGGCGCTTCGTAGCCGAGTCCCCGGAAGACGTCGGTGACCCATTCCTCGGCATTGCCCATCATGTCATGCAGGCCCCAGGCGTTCGCGAGGAGCTTCTCGACGGGGTGCGTGGTCGTTCCCGCGTTGTTGCAGTACCACGCGACGGCTGCGAGGTTCGGGTCCGGCGCGCAGTGCCCAAACGGATGACTCACCATGGGCCCCGAGTAGATCGGGGTGCGGGTGCCCGCGCGCGCCGCGTATTCCCACTCCGCCTCCGTCGGAAGGCGATAGCCGGCGCACTCGTACACGCTCGGTGCCGTCGTCTCTGCGCGAGCGCAAACCCTGCCGTCGCCCGGAGAGCCCGTACAGTCGACGAAGCGATAGCACGCGGGAAGGGCCGGCTCGTGAAGCTCGGAAAGACGATTCGCATACGCCAGCGCGTCGAACCACGTCATGTTGCTCGCAGGACAGTCAGGCGATCCGCAGTCGGTGAACGGAGCACCGATCACCGCGTGATTCTGGAATCCAGCGGCCTGCCACTCCGCCTGCGTCGTCTCGTGGGCGGAGATCTCGAAGTCGTGCGTCAGCCGGATCTGCACCTCGTCTTCGTCCAGCGCCCCACGGCCCGGCTCGCACGGCGGAGAGCCCATCACCGAGCAGCCCTTCGGGATCCGGCACCAGCGCCCAGCGCAGCTCTTCGTCACCGCCGGATGCGTGCAGTCCGCGCTCCGCACGAACGTGCTCGTGCAGAGAACGACCGAACCGAGCTCATTGCCCGCGTCGGAAGATGCATCGCGCTCGTCGGCGCGACGCGCGTCCGCCCCGCCGTCTCGAGGAGGCGGAGCGCTGGTCGACTCTTCTGCACATGAGAGAAGTGCGACCATCGGACAGCAGATCAACGCTGCGCAGAGAAAGAACCGGAGATCCATCAACTCCTCTACGCTCGAATCAGTAGTTCACTCCGAAATTGGTGCCGGCGCTCTGAGAGCCGATGTAGCGTCATGGTAGCTCAGAGCGGCGCTTCGGAGAGCGGCGACGCTCCGCTCGGTCTCGGTCGAGCGCGAAGATTTCTTGCACATTGCTCATCGGGATGGGCGCTCCGTTCGCCCCGGCGGCGCGCCAGAGTCGACCTGAAGATCAGAACACGTCGCTTCGGTCGGGTGAGCGCGCGCTTGCGGCGGGAGGGATAACGGACGGAGGAATCGGGGCGGACGCCGATGGCGCGACGGTCGCTGCGGACGCGGGCGCTGGAGTAGGCGGAGGCGGGGGCGCAACCGAGGGCGCGGGCGGAGGCGAGGGCGGGGGCGAAGGCGAAGGCGAGAGCGAGAGCGAGAGCGAGAGCGCGCGCGAGGGCGACGGCGCGGGCGCGGGCGAGAGTGAGAGCGCGGGCGCGAGGGACGGCGCGGGCGAGGGCGAGGGCGAGGGCGCGAGGGAGGGCGCGGGCGGGAGCGCGAGGGAGGGCGAGGGCGCGGGGGCTGGGGCCGGTGGCGCGTTCGGCGTGCGGAACAGCGTGACCGCGGAGGCTGTGCTCAGGGCGAGGACCACGAGGGCGATCGCGATCCACGTCGTGCGGGCGGGGGTGCGGTTCAGCGGCAGGACGATCGAGGAGTCGCCCGCTTCCGACGGCATCGAGGGGACGCGCGGGGCTGGGGAGATGCGAGGAGGAGGGGCGGTCGTCGCTGGGGGGAGCATCGATATCGGAGGAGCCATCGACGGGCGCTCCGACATGCCGACGTCGGCGGCGCGCGCGAACGTCGCGGCGAGATCGAGCGCGTCCTGGAAACGGTCGTCGATCGAGTCCGCGAACGCCTTCTCGTAGAACGCGTGGATCGCGTCCGGGAGATCCGGTCGGCGGTCGCGCATCGGGACCTCGCGACCGATGCCGATGTTGATCAGCACGTCCTGTATCGTCTCGCCCTCGAACGGCAGCTCGCGCGAGAGCGCCTGGTACGTCACCACCGCGAGGGCCCACAGATCGCACCGATGATCGACCGCATCGAGCGCGAGCGTCTGCTCCGGGCTCATGTAGCTCGGCGTGCCGACCACCGTGTCCTTCGCGGTCGCGAACGGCGACCGCGTCCGCACCGGCGTGAGCGAGCGCGCGATGCCGAAGTCGAGGAGCTTCACGACCACGCGACCGTCCTCGTCGTTCGTGAGGAACACGTTCGCGGGTTTCAGATCGCGATGTACGAAGCCGTCGCCATGCGCCTTCTCGAGCGCACGCGCGACCTGCGTCACGATCGTCGAGACCTCCGCGAGCGAAAGCGGCGCGGCCTGTTCGATCCGGTGCTCGAGCGACTCGCCCTCGAGCAGCGGCATCACGAGGTACGCGAGGTCGCCCTCCTCTCCGTGGTCCGTCACCGAGACGATGTGCCGCGTCTTCTTCGACAGCTTCGCGGCGATGTGCGCCTCCATCTGGAAGCGGCCGGCTCCGTCCGGGACACGTGTCACGTCGATGAGCTTCACCGCATAGACGTCCTCGAGCGTCGTATGCCGCGCGCGCCAGACCTCACCCATGCTCCCCTTCCCGAGGAGCCTTTCGAGCTCGTATTTCCCGCCGATCACGCGCCCCGGCACGACATCCACGCCAGGAACTCTACCCGCGCGTTTGTGGGGGCCCGGCGGAAATGCGATAGCCTGGCCCCGTGTCCGTGCGTCCGCTCTCCCTCGCGCTCGCTGCCGCTGTGACAGCGTGCGCCAACGCGGGCGAGTCGATCGAGACGCCGGCCCCCAGCGCGGCCTCTGCCCCTCCTCTTCCCTCCCCTCCTCCTGTCGTTGCGGCGGCGCCGGCCGGCCTTCCTCATGTCCGTGTCGACGGCCAGGCCTTCCCCGACAAGGTCATCGCGCTCACCTGGGACGACGGCCCGGATGTGAGCACCCTCGAGCTGGCCGCGTACCTGAAGAACCACCGCATCTCGGCCACGTTCTTCGTCGTGCGCTCCTGGGTCGACGGGCTCTCCGACGATCCCGGCGACGGCAAGGGCGTGTTCGAGAGCGGGTACGAGTTCCTCCCGATCCTCGGCGACCTCGTCGAGCTCGGTCATCGCGTCGGCAATCACACGCTCCATCACGTGGGCTTGCGCGAGGCCGCGGGCGCGGCGACGGTGGATCGCGAGCTCCGCGAAAACCAGCAGAGCCTCGATCCGTTCCTCACGAACGAGCTCCGCTTGTTCCGCGCGCCGGGCGGCGGATGGGGATCCTTCGCGGCCGGCATCGTCGACGGCGACCCGTACCTGCAGCGGATGGTGGGCCCGATCGCCTGGGACGTCGACCGGAAGGACTGGGACGAGTCGCTCCACTGTCGCGGACCGCGCGGGGCCTTCGAGTGCGAGCGCCACGGACCGGGCGGCGCGCTGCGCATGAAGCCGGCCGTCGTCGCGGCGCGCTACGTCGCGTCGATCGAGAGCGCCGGACACGGCATCGTCCTCTTGCACGATCGCGTCGGCCACGTCGGGTCCACGTACGGGCTCGACGTCGCGCAGGCGATGATCCCGCAGCTCGAGGCACGCGGCTTCGTGTTCGCGGCGCCCGTGCTCCGCTTCTCGCCGCTCGTCGTGCGCCATCGCGAGGCCGACCTGTCGGACGCGCGTCGCTGGGATCCGGCATCGCTCCGGCTCGGCGACGTGAACGGCGACGGACGCGAGGACCTGTGCGGGCGCGATGCGCTCGGGGTGCGGTGCGCGATTTCCGTGCAGAGTACATCGGGTGGGGACTCCATGCCGCGCACCGTGTTCCGGAGATCGGACACGGGAACGGCCACGGCCACGGTGCCTGCAGGCGAAATTCGGCTTGCCGACGTCAGTGGAGACGGACAGGACGACGTATGCGTTGCGGCGCCGACCGGGATTGCGTGCGCGACGTCCAACGTCGCCGGTGAGCTCGGAGCGTTTCGCACCTGGTCGCGCGACGATCACGCCGCGGCGTTCCGGTTCGCGGATGTCGACGGCGACGGCAAGGCCGACGCATGCAGCCGCACCGCCGCGGGGATCGCGTGCGCGCACAACGCGGGCAAGCGGTTCGAGGCCGCGCGCACGTGGCTCGCCGACATGAGCGATGCCCGTGGCTGGGGCGCTGCGCGCTTCGCGAGCACGGTGCAGCTCGCCGACGTCGACGGCGACGGGCGCGCCGACGTGTGCGGCCGCGGTCCGAACGGCGTCGCCTGCGCGCTCTCCAGCGGGAAGGGCTTCGGCAAGGTAGAGAAGTGGGCGGTCGGCGCCGACTTCGCGGAAGGCGAGCTCCACTTCGGCGACCTCAACGGTGACCGCCGCGCCGACGTCTGCGGCCATACGCGCGAGGGGATCGCCTGCGCGCTCTCGACCGCGCGCGGCTTCACGAAGGCGACGCTCTGGCATGCCGGAGACGTCACCGAGGCCCAGCTCGGGGACGTCAACGGCGACGGCCGCGCCGATCTGTGCGGCCGAGCTCCCGAAGGCCTCGCGTGCGCACTGGCGCCGTGACCCGGATCGCGCGAGAGTAAGCGCGATGGACGACACGCTGACGCGCCTCGCGTTCCGCGTGCAAGGGGGCGACATCGAGGCCGCCCGTGCGCTGCTCGTCGACGCGCGCGACGGACAGCACTCCGCGTATTTCGAGCGCGCCGCGAAGGCGCTCGCGGGCGGGGCATCGGTCCTCACGCTCCTCGAGGCTGCGACCGACAAGGCAGAGCGCGCGCGCGTCCGCGAGCTGCTCCCGCCGCCCGCCGAGGCGGCAGGGATGTTCACGCCCGCCGCCGTCGATCTCGAGGCGATCGATCGCGTCGGACCGTCGGCGCTGATCACCACCGCACGCTGGGCGATCGAGGGGATCCATGCCGTGCCTCGTTACGGCACGGGGCTCCCCTACCTCGGCGCAGCGCTCGCCGGGCCATGGCTGCACGTGCTTCGCGCATTCGGCTCGCGCGTCGAGGCGCCGTGGATCGCGCTCCGCGTCGTCGCGACGCTCGACCCGGCGAAGAAGGCGCTCACCGATGCGCTCGTGAGGGGCTTCTTCGCCACATTCGGCGATCGCGCGGCCACGCCCGTACAGACCGTGCTCGCGAACGAGGCGCCCGCCGTGCGCCGTCCGCTCTGGGCGAAGCTCGTCGTCGATCATCCGGATCGCGTCGACGATCTGTCGCTCTGCGCCCTGCTCGACGACGCGCCCACGCGCGAGCTCGCGCTCGGCGTGCTCCTCCGTCGAGGTCCGGCCGCGGCGAAGCATGCGGCGCCGTTCCTCCATGCGAGCGCGCCCGGAACGCGACGCGCCGTGGCCGGGCTGCTCGCCGTCACCGGCGATGCCTCGGCGATCCCGATCCTCCGTCAAGCGATCGCACGCGAGCGCGATGCACGCACGCGCGTGCACATGACGTCCGCGCTCGAGAAGCTCTCCGGCGCGGAGCCGCTCGTCCCGAAGACCACCGGCGAGGACGTGCTCGTCGCACGCGCGCGGGCCACGCTCGGCGCGCCTCGACAGCCGAAGCCGCCGGCGTGGCTCGCAGGCACGGAGATGCCGCGCATCTTGTGGCGTGACGGCGAGCCCGTCACGCGCGCGGAGATCGACGCGCTCGTCGGGCGGCTCGCGCTGCTGCGCACGAGCCACGTCGACGCGATCATCCCCGACGTGCGGCGCGCGCTCGATGCCGGCGCGGCGCGCATCGTCCTCACGGCCGTTGCTCGCGCGTTCTCGGCGTCGAAGGAGCGCGACGTCTTCCCGGACTGGATCCTGCGCGCCATCGCGCATCTTCTCTCCGAGCACGAGGTCGATCTCGCATGCGAGGAGGTCGACGCGAGCCTCCGCACGTCCGCGCGCGAGCGCTGGGCCCGGCGCGGAGCGGGCGGCGGCGTCGAGCTCGTGTGGGATCCGGAGGCGATCGCGAGCTCGCCCTGCCGCGTTGCCTTTGCGTGGCTCGTGCACTGGGCCGAGACGGCGCCCAAGCGTCGGGACCGCGAGAAGGCGCAGCGCGCGCTCGCCATCTCCACGCGCGTGGTGCCCGAGAGCGAGCGGCCTTTCGCCGTCCTCCGCCGATTCGGTCTCGACGACGACGGAGCACGCCGCTTCTCCGACGAAGGCGATCCGACCGGCGAGCTCGTCGTCCGCGTGCGCAACGGAGGAGCGATCGACGTCATCGGAGGCGACGGTCACGCGGTCCTGCGCTTGCCCGGCGACGAGCTCGGGAAGCGCGTGAAGAAGCACGTCTCGGAGCTGGAGGAGGCCTTGCTCGACGCGCGGCGCACGCTCGCCGAGGCCTATGCCGACAAACTCGTCGTCGACGTCCGGTTCGTGAGGAGCTTCCTCCTCGCGCATCCTCTCTGGCGTCCGATCGCGCAGGGCTGTGTCGTCCGGCGCGAAGGCGCGCCGCAGACGCTCCGCGTCGGCGACGAGTCGCTCGCGGACGTCCCCGACATGGAGCGGGTGCGCTTCGTTCTCGCGCAGGTCGAGGGCTGACGGGACGGGCTTGCAAAAAAGTGCGCGCTGACGCGTCCCGGCACCGCCAGCGAAGACCCGTGTTTCACGCGTGAAAACGGCTGCGAAACGCCGTTCCCACCGGCATTTTACGTGCAAAAGGGCGTTCACATCGCCATGCGCGCTTGCGCCGAGGCGGAACCGCACGTAGAACCCGCGCACCCGTCAGCCCGGAGGGATTTCCATTGTCCGTTCACGCTTTCCGCCCGCAGTCGTCTGACCCGAACAATCTGTCCGAAGGTCCCCAGTCGACCGTCAAGGGCGCGTCCGGGAAGGGCTCGGGTTCGAAGAACCTCGCCGACTACATCACCTTCAACGACCGCGGGCTCGCCAGCAAGTGGTCGGGCAAGGCGGTGCCGATGTCCGATCTGTACGAGGCGTACATCGAGAGTCGGATCGACATCCCGGCGGACAGGTGGGACGGGTTCTTCAACGCGCGGCACGACCTCGTGTCGTTCAAGCTGACGCCCGGCCACTTCAAGTGGGCAGCCACGAACTTCTTCCCCGAGGCTCTCATCCACTCGAAGAGCCAGGACAGCCGCATCGTCGGCGAGCACTACAACCGCGGAAACGACTTCTTCGGCTGGTGCCTCGGCGAGGCCATGGTCTACACGGCCGCCTGGTACGAGACGCCCGAGACCTCCCTCGAGGACGCGCAGTACAAGAAGATCGACCGCTGCTGCGAGAAGCTGCAGCTCAAGAAGGGCGAGACCCTCCTCGACATCGGCTGCGGCTGGGGAACGTTCGTCGCCCGCGCGGCGCGGGAGTTCGGCGCGAAGACCCGCGGCGTGACGCTCGCGCAGGAGCAGGTCGACTTCGGCACCGACCGCATCAAGAAGTACGGCGTCGAGAACCTCGCGAAGGTCGAGGTCTGCGACTACCGCAACGTCCGCGGCACGTTCGACAAGATCGTCAGCCTCGAGATGGTCGAGCACGTCGGGATCAAGAACCTCGACACGTACTTCGCGAAGGTCCACGACCTCCTCGAGGACGACGGCCTCTTCGTCCTCCAGTGGACGGGCATCCGCGGCCTCAACAACCCGCAGAACCCGTTCACGGCGCTCTCGCTGAAGCCCGAGGATCTGATCTGGGCGCTCTTCATGGCGCGCTACATCTTCCCGGGCGCCGACGCGAGCCTCCCCCTCTCCGGCATGCTCCGCGCGGCCGAGGACGCGGGGTTCGAGATCGACGACGTCGAGAACATGAGCCCGCACTACATCCGCACGCTCCGCGCGTGGCGCGACCACTGGGTCTCGAACAAGGCCGAGGTCGTCAAGGCGTACGGCGAGCGCTGGTACCGCCTGTGGTACTTCTTCCTCCACTGGTCGGCGCTCATCGGCGACCAGGGCACCGGCTTCACCTACCAGGTGACGATGCACAAGAACCACGACAAGTTCAACCGCACGGTCTCCACGCGGAAGCCCTGAGCGAGCTCTTCTCGCGTCGGGCTAGAAGCCGTGATCGTCGCCCGACGGTCGCGGCTTCTCTCGTTTGATCGGCGGCGGCGGCGGCGCGGGCGGTCGCGGCGGCTTCTTCCCGCGCGCGCTTCCGGCCGCGGACGCCGACG
>JAQBQJ010000508.1 GCA_028287065.1 Labilithrix sp.
ACGGGCATCGGCGCGCATGCGTGCCGTCGTCGAATCCTCGCGCGCCTCATGGGCGAGCGCCGCGCGCGTCCGAAGGGAAACCTCTCGCGAGCGCAGGAGCCGCGCAGCAAGGGCGCTCCTCATGCAGCGGCTCCTCCGTCGCGGAATCCTCCGGTCTCGATCGGAGTGTCGACGTTCCCGCACGACGGCGCGACGCTGAAGCGCCTCATCAAGTCCGCGCGGACGCGCGCCTACGACGACAGCCGCTCTCCGGTGCACACGCTGTCGCTCGACTCGATGCCGCTCCAGGAGGTCGTCGACGCGCTCATCGCGCGGCCGATGCTCGACGCCGGCCCGCGGTCTCCGTATCCGCTCGACGTCGCCGGCTCGGCCCTCTTCGCGCTCGTCGCGCGCGCATGCCGCGAGGCGCTTCGTGGCGGCGAGACGTGCGTCATCACCACGCTGCAGCCCGGCCTCGGCGTCGCGGCGGCGGCGCGGCAGGTCGCGACCCCGAAGGTCGTCGACGTTCGCAGCGAACCGGGATGCTCGAACGTCGAGGCCATCGTCGTCGAGGCCGAGCACGGCGCATGGGTCTGCTGCGGGCGCCTCATCGGAGAGCGCTTCCGCGGCGTGCACTGCGCCGATCCGCTCCTCGCCGACGTCCTCACGCGGCGCATCTCGGCAGCCGGGAGCAGCCATGCCGGGTAGTCGCGTCCTCCTCGTCGATCACGACGTCGATGCGCTCGCGCAGCTCGCCGCGAAGCTCCGCGAGCGCGGTGTGCGCGTGTCACTCGCCAACGGCTCGCAGATGGCGTGCGAGCGCGCGCGAAGCGGCGGATACGACGTCGTCCTCGCCGCGCGTGCCGTTGCCGAGCCGGAGGACGGCGCGATGGGCGTCATCGACGCGCTCTCCGTCGAGCTGCCGCAGGTCCCCCCGCTGCTCGTCCTCCACGAGAACGACGACGCGGACGACGTGGTCAACGGCGACAGCCGCGTCCGTCGCGACGACATCGATCGCATCGTGCTCCGCATCGAGCAGCTCTCGACGGCGAGCAGCGGCTCTCGCGCGGCCCGTGCGAGCCTCGCTCCGTCTGCGCACACGCTCGAGAACGCACCGCTCGCCGACCTGCTCGTGGTGCTGTCCACGGAGCGCCGCTCCGGGACGCTCACCGTCACTACGCCGAAGGGCTCGGGCGAGGTGCGGCTCGTCGAAGGAGACATCGCCGACGCCGTGTACGTGCGCCTCGAAGGCAAGAAGGCGATCACGCGCATGCTCGGAGAGCGCGACGGCACGGCGACGTTTGCTCCGGGCGCGCCGGCCATCATGCGGCGCATCCACGAGACGACGCGCACGCTCGTCACCGAGGCGCGTGCGCTCGTCGATCGTGCCGCGGCCGTGCGCGCGCAGGCCGGAGAGCTGACGACGAGCACGCTCCTCGCCGTCGACGGCGGAGGGGTCGACAGCCTCTCCGAGGTCGATCAGCACGTCCTTTCGCGGCTCCGTGTGCCTGCCATGGTCGACGATCTCCTCGACGAGCTGCCGCATGCCGACGTCGCGATCCTCGAGTCGATCGTTCGGCTCGACGCGCGCGGTCGCGTGAAGCGCCTCGGTCATGCATCGCTGCGCGTGCAGCTGTGCGGCCCCGACCAGCTGCATCTCTTGCGTGCATCGGCGGCACGCGCGAAGGCGGCGGGCTTCGCAGGGCCTGCACGTCTCGTGTTCGCGGCGACGCCGTCGAAGCTCGCCGTGTTCGGTCACACCGTGCTGTCGCTCGCCGACGCGTTCGCTCCTCCGGAGCCGACACCGTCCGTGCCGGTGCCGTACGTCCTCGCGACCATTCGCCTCGGCGACGGAGTCGAGCTCGACGTGGTCGCGCTGCCGCTCGTCCCCGTGTATGCGCCGCTCTGGCCGATGGCCCTCGCAGGTGCCGCGATCCTCGTGCGCCTCGACGAGGCGGCCGCGCAGTCACTCGAAGAGGCGTGCTCGAGCGTGGCCGTTCCGATCCTCGATGCGCGTGCGATCTTCGGCGCGCTCGAGGAGTCGAGCGCCGTCCAGGTCGCGAGCCTGATCAAGACGGCGCTCGATGCCGAGGGCGCCGGGCTGGCCTGACCGGGATAGTCTGCAGGACCGACCCGCCCGAGCGCCCATACGGCGTCCCGGGGAACCAGATCACCCCCGAAAATGCCGTAAATGGCTGGAACGGGCGGTCCGCTCCGCAGGTACGTCGGTTGCACGACCGGAAGGAATGCAAAGCGCAGCTCTTACGAGGCACGTGGCGGACGCCCCGGCCTCCGGCCTCGTCGCCAACCGCTACGAGCTCGTCTCCGAGCTCGCGCGAGGCGGATGCGGCGCGGTCTACGAGGCGTACGACGTCCTCGCGAACGGCCTCGTGGCGATCAAGATCCTGCAGTCGGGGGTCCTCGATCAGGCCGCGCTCGCGCGTTTCGCGCGCGAAACCAGGGTGGCCGCCGCGATCCACCATCCGAACGTGTGCACCGTCGGCGATGCGGGCACCCTCGAGGACGGCAGCCCCTTCCTCGTCATGGAGCGCCTCTACGGCGAGACGCTGCGCGGATACGTGAGCCGCGCCGGCCGCCTCGATCCGGAAGAGGCGATCGAGCTCGCCGTGCAGATGCTCTCCGGCCTCGGCGCCGCGCACGACCTCGGCATCGTCCATCGCGACATGAAGCCCGAGAACGTCTTCATCGTTCGCCCGAAGGGCGGCCTTCCCGTCGTGAAGCTCCTCGACTTCGGCATGTGCCGTCGAAAGGACGCCCAGCCGATGGACGATCGCACGCTCACGCGCGTCGGGACTGTCGTGGGAACGCCCGAGTACATGGCGCCCGAGCAGGCGTCCGGCCGTCGCGACTTCGATCTCCGCATCGATCTCTATGCGGTCGGCGTCATGCTCTACGAGATGCTCACCGGCACGCGCGCGTTCCACGGCGCCGATGCGCGCGCGATCCTCATCTCCGTGCTCGCTCGCCAGCTTCCGTCGATTCGGCTCGTCCGTCCGGAGCTGCCTGTCGCGCTCGACCGCATCGTCGCCCGCGCCGTGGAGCGCGATCCGCGCGCGCGTTATGGCAGCGCCGCCGAGCTCCAGAACGATCTTCTCCACGCGCGCACGACGATCCGCCGCCAGCGCGCAGAGCGGCTCGAGGCGCAGGAGCGCATGCGCGGAGTCCTCGCGCAGAGCTCCGAATGGGACATGCCGACCGTCCAGCTCCCCGCACGTCCCGCGTACCGGCGTCAGGCCTGAGCGGGCGAGTCCTCTCGCGCGAACCTCAGCCCTCGACGATCGTGCCGATCGGCTCGCCCATGACGACGCGCTTGATGTTGCCGGGCTCGGTGAGCTTGAACACGCGGATCGGCATGTTGTTGTCGCGGCAGAGCGTGGCGGCCGTCGAATCCATGACGCCGATGCGATCGTTGATGAAGCGATCGAACGTCATGTTCTTGTACATCGTCGCGTCGGTGAACTTCACCGGGTCGCGATCGTAGATGCCCTGCACCTTCGTCGCCTTGAAGAGCGCGTCCGCGTGGACCTCCATCGCGCGGAGCGCCGCGGCGGTATCGGTCGAGAAATACGGGTTGCCGGTGCCCGCGGCGAAGATGACGAAGCGTCCCTTCTCGAAGTGACGGATCGCGCGGCGCCGGATGTAGGGCTCGGCGATCGAGCGGATCTCGAGCGCCGTCTGCACGCGCGTGGGGACCTCGCACTTCTCGAGCGCGTCCTGGAGCGCGAGCGAGTTCATGACCGTCGCGAGCATGCCCATGTAGTCGCTCTGGGCGCGGTCCATGCCGGCGCTGGCGCCCTTGAGGCCGCGGAAGATGTTGCCGCCGCCGACGACGATGCCGACCTGCACGCCCGCCGAATAGACATCGGCGAGCTCCTCGGCGGTGGTCTTCATGACGCTCGGCTCGATGCCGAAGCCCTGCGATCCGCAGAGCGCTTCGCCGCTGAGCTTGAGGATGATCCGCCGATAGCGGAGCTTCGGATCTCGCGGGGGCGGGGCGATGGTATCGAGGCGGGGACCGGAGAGAGGGCCCGAGCCGCCGGCGCGCGAGTCTCGCATGGGGAGCGTGCTTAGTCGCGGGGCGGGAGGCGTGCAAGGGAGCGCACGCGGTGATAGGTTTCGCGCCCGTGAAGGCCGGTCGTTCCTCTGCGTTCGTTGGCTTCGGCGCGCTCGTTGCGCTCGCGTCGCTGGCCGCGTTGCCGGTCGCCGGCTGCAAGTCATGCGACAACGGATCGACCACCGAGGTCGTCGACTCCGGCCACGAGAATCCGACGTCGCTGACGCCCGAGCAGGCGAAGCAGGTCCTCGTGAAGCTCGGCGACGACACCATCACCCTCGGTGATTACGCTGCCGCGCTCGAGCACATGGATCAGTTCGACCGCCTCCGTTACCAGTCCGTCGAGCGCCGCAAGGAGCTGCTCGACGAGATGATCACGGTGCAGCTCCTCGCGAAGGAAGCGAAGGAGAAGGGCTACGACAAGGATCCGATCGCGCAGCAGGAGATGCGCGCGATCCTCCGCGACGCCATGCTCGCCGAGGCGCGCAAGAACGCGCCCACGCCGGCGGACGTGCCCGAAGCCGACGTTCGCGCGTGGTTCGAGGCGCATCGTGCAGAATACAAGGATCCGGAGCGCCGGCGCGTGTCGGTCATCGTCGCGCGCGACGAGGCGACCGCGAACGCGGCGCTGACCGCCGCGAAGAAGAACCCCGCGCCGGCGCAGTGGGGCGAGCTCGTTCGCGCGAAGTCGATCGATCCGCAGGCGCGCGCGAACGTCCCCGTCGACCTCGCGGGCGACGTCGGCATCGTGGCCCCGCCCGGCGATCCGCGCGGCGAGAACACGCGCGTGCCGGACGAGGTCCGCGCCGCGGCCTTCGAGATCCCGGAGCTCGGCGGGATCGCCGACAAGGTCGTCGCGTCGCACGGCAAATACTACGTCGTTCGTCTCACGCAGAAGATCGCCCCGCACGAGCGCACGTACCAGGAGGCGGAGCGCTCCATCCGCGTGAAGCTCGCGCAGGACAAGCTGCGCGCCAAGGAAGACGAGCTCATCGCCGAGCTGCGCAAGTCGGTGAAGGTCGAGATCGACGAGAGCGCGCTCGGCTCCGTGAAGATCGACATGGGCGACGGCGGTGGTCCCGCGTCGTCCGGCAGCGTCGCCGTTCCTGCCGACGCCGGTCGTTGAGCCTGCCATGGCCGCGCTCGTCTCGCCGTCGTCGCTCGTCCGCATCCGTCCGCGTCGCGTCGCGAAGGCGAAGACCTCGAAGCCTCGATCCCCGCGCGACTGGCCCGGCCAGCTCCGTGAGAGCATCCGCTCCGTCGATCAGCTCGCGCGCGTCCTCGACCTCACGCCCGAGGAGCTCGAAGGCGCACGCCGCGCCGAGCGCGAGGGCCTGCCGATCGCGATCACCCCCTATTACCTGTCGCTCTGCGATCGTCACGACGCGACGTGCCCGGTCCGTCGTCAATGCGTTCCGCGCATCGACGAGGCACACGAGGTCCCGGGCGATCTGGTCGACCCGCTCGGCGAGGTCGATCACGAGGTCGCTCCGCATCTCGTGCGTCGTTATCCCGATCGCGTGCTGCTGCTCGCCACCGATCGCTGCGCGGTCTATTGCCGGTTCTGCACGCGCTCGCGCATCGTCGGCGACGGCGGCGGGCCGGTGCCGCTCGACCGGCTCGAGCCGGCGATGGCGTGGATCGCGGCGCATCCCGAGATCCGCGACGTCATCGTGAGCGGCGGCGATCCCCTGGCCATGGCGACCGATCGCCTGGACCGCATCCTGGCGCGGATCCGCGCCATCCCTTCCGTCGAGACGATCCGCCTCGCCACGCGCGTGCCGGTCACGCTGCCGATGCGAATCACCACGGAGCTCGTTCGTGCGCTCCGCAAGCACCACCCGATCTGGGTCATGACGCACTTCAATCACCCGAAGGAGCTCACGCCCGCGTCGATCGCCGCGTGCACGCGCCTCGCGGACGCCGGCTTCCCGGTGATGAACCAGACCGTGCTCCTCGCCGGGATCAACGACGACGCAAACGTGCTCGAGACGCTCTTTCGCGGCCTCGTTCGCGCGCGCGTTCGCCCGTATTACCTGCTCCAGGCCGATCCGGTGCGAGGGACCGGCCACCTCCGAACGCCGATCGCGAAGGGCCTCGCGATCGTCGAGCAGCTCCAGGGCCGGCTCACCGGCATCGCGCTGCCCAAGCTGATTTGCGACACGCCGGGCGGCAAGGGCAAGGTCCCTCTCTCTCCCGACTACGTCGTCGCGCGCGGCGAGGGGACGACCACGCTCCGGACCTTCCGGGGCGAAGCCGTCACGTACGTCGATCCGCCGCGCGAGTAGCTCTTCCGTTCTTCGCGCCTCACGTCGTTTCCGTTACGCTGGGCAGCGATGGGATCCCTTACTTGCCGGCGCATTCCGCCGGTGCTCCGCGCGACCGTCGTCGTCACTGCGATGCTCGCGATGCAGTCGACGCTGCTGCCCACCGTCGCGTTCGCGCAAGCAGCCGACGCGAAGACGAGCCTCGCGAACGGTGACAAGGCCACGCGCGCGAAGGACTGGGCGACCGCGGCGACCGAATATGCGGCCGCGAACAAGGCGGCGCCGAGCGCGGACGCGCTCGAGGGTCTCGCGAACGCGCAGTACCAGCAGAAGCACGACACCGAGGCCTACGCCGCCTACGACGAGTGGCTCAAGGCCTACGGCGCGAAGGCGAACGCCGCCAAGAAGAAGACCAACGAAGCGCGCCTCGCGGAGATCGCGGCGCGCACCGGTCTGCTCGCCGTCGACTCGCCGGAGGCGGGCGCGACCATCACGGTCGACGACAAGCCGATGGGAACGACGCCCCTTCCGGCGCCGCTCCGCCTCTCGACCGGGCCGCATCGCGTGCGCGTGATGAAGGAGGGCTTTCTCCCGTTCGATCAGGCGCCGAACGTCGCCGCCGGCGCGACGGCGACGCTGCAGGTGAAGCTCGAGGCGCAGAGCGCGAAGGGACGCCTCTCGGTCCGCGAGAAGACGGGCAAGCCGCTGCGCGTGATCGTCGACAACGTCGACATGGGCGAGGCGCCGTGGACCGGCGAGGTGGACCCCGGCCCGCACGACGTCGCAGGCCGAGGCACCGGCGTCGCCGCCGGCCCGGAGAAGGTCGCCGTCGAGCGCGGCAAGACGCAGAACGTCGAGCTCGTCGCGACGAGCAGCGTCGCCGCGATCAAGGTCGCGACCAGCGACGGCAAGGGCCTCATCTACCTCGACGGCAAGCTCGTCGGCGAGGGCACGTTCACGTCCGAGGTCCCGTCGGGCACGCACGCGCTCCGGATCACGCGCGAGGGCTACGACCAGTTCGAAGAGCAGATCGAGCTGAAGGACAAGGAGACGCTCGCGCGCTCCGTCACGCTCAAGCTGTCGTCGAAGATCGAGACGGGCGTCGTCCAGAAGGAGACCGGGCGTCTCGAGGGCATCTACGGCGGCTTCGGTCTGCTCATGACGTTCCTGCCGAGCGGCATGAACAGCTCGATGCAGAAGACCTGCGACGGCAGCGACAAGCCCGCGGAGCTGACGTCGTGCGACGGTCAGGGCGGAGGCATCGGCGGCGGGCTCACCGGGTTCATCGGCTACCACTGGGATCCCGTCGGCATCGAGCTGTTCCTCGGCGCACAGTACGATCAGAATTCTCCGACGCTGAAGTGGGGGCCTTCGTCGACGGACCCGGGCCTCGGGCCCGATCCGGCACGCACCGAGGAGTTCGCGATCCGTCGCATCGGAGGCTTCGGCGTGCTGCGCGTGCGCCTCACGTTCCAGGGCGAGAAGCTCCGCTTCAGCGCCGCCGGCGGCGTCGGCCTCTCGTATCGCTCGATGCTGCTCACGCGCGACACGACGGCCGACGCGAACGTGGACTTTCGCGACGCCTTCGTGCCCGACGCCCAGAGCTACCTCTCTCCGGTGCTCTCGCTCGAGCCGAGCCTGCAGTATCGACTGACGCCGACGACCGCGATCGCGCTCGGCGTATCGATGCTCGTCGAGAGCGCGCGCTCGTTCGATCAGATCCCGACCACGAAGGCCGAAGGCGGACACTCGCTCGGCCCGAGCGGGCTCACCACTCCGGCCTACGAGCTCACCTCGGGCACACAGGTCTTCATCGGCCCGTTCATCGGAATGATGTTCGGGCCCTGAAAAACGCGGCGATCAGCCGCCGTTGCCGCTGCCCGCGCCGCCGCTCGCCGTGACCGTGCAGCCTGCTTTGTGGGAGAAGACGGGCACCGCGATCGGCGGCTGTCCGTTCTGCGCCGCGTAGAGCGACGCGTTGCGGAGCGTGCCGCGGTACGCCTCGCACGAGGCCTTGCAGAGGTACATGCGCTTCGCGTCGCCGGGATCGAGGCCGAAGCCGACGCCGGCGACGTCCTCGCTGCTGCATGCCCCGTTGAAGGCGAGCGTCTCGGTCTTCGCCGTCGGATCGATCGGGTTCGTGTAGCTGAGGAGGTCGCCGGAGACCGGCCGCGCGGCTGCGTCGTCGACGTCGTAGACGCACGTGGCGAGGTTGTTCACGACGGTCTGGAATGCGTCCTGCGCCGGCGCCTTGTTCGCGCGAGCGTCGTACGCCTGGATGGTCGCGCCTGCCGTGGCGAGCTCTGCGGCGCCGGGCGGAAGCGTCGAGACGTCGGCGATCTGCGTGTTGCGCGCGAGCATCAGTACGTATGTGTCGATGCCGTTCGTCGTGTGCGCCGCCGCGGCTCGCTGCGCGGGCGTCTGCCCGCACGTGGCCTGATCGAAGCCGCGGTTGCCGAGGACGAGCACGGCGCGCCGGTAGTACGTCGAGAACTTGTCCGCGGCGAGCGTCGCGTAGGCATCGCGGAGCGCGCCGTCGAGGTTCACGGGCGAATCGATCGGCTTCAGGAGCGCGCCCATGTTCGCGGCGACTGCGGAGAACTGGGCGACGACGTCCGGCTTCGCGAGTCGTGCGAGCTTCGGCTGAACGACCGGCGTGAACGACCCGGCCGCGGCGCACGTACCGGGGCCGGGGAAGAAGCCGAGGCCGAGCTCCGTCTTCTGGAACGCGGGATCGGCGAGCGACAGACCGAGCGTCGACTGCGCCGCCGCCGAGTAGAAGAGGTCGCTGTTGTGCGTATCGTCGGCGAGGACGATCAGCGCCGCCTTCGGGGGCCGCAGCTCCGTCGACTTGCACGCGTCCGGCGCCGCGGAGAGCGCGGACAGGCCGGTCGCGTCGACGCCCATCGCGGCGAGCTGATCGGCCGCGCAGAGCGGCTGGAACTGACCCTTCGCGCGGCATGTGCCGCTCGCGCGCACGGCGGTGATGCGATGCGCGGTCGGGACGCCTTCGGGATGCGTCGCGTCGGGCGCGCCGTAGCCTTTCACGAGCTCGCACAGTCCGGGCGCGAGCCGGAACTGCTGCGGCTTCGCCGGATCCGGGATCGTGAAGCCCTCTTGCTCCTCCTTGTCGAGGATCTCGCGGTTCAATCCGCCGTCGTACGCGACCTCGACGTTCACGCCCTCGCCGCCGTTGGGAAACGGATTCGGCGGCGCGCCTTCGATCTGCGGAGGCGAGCTCGGCGGCGAGTTGGGAACCGCGTACGTGCAGTCGTCGGCATTCACCACGGCGGCAGGCGCGCCCGCGGCGAAGCAGAAGCTCGCGTTGAAGCATGCGCCGCCCGTGCCGTCGACGAGCTCGTCGGTGAACTTCGGGAGCTTCTTCTCGTCGGTCGTCGACGAGACGCAGACGCCGGCCTTGCAGGTCATCGACTCGTCGTCGCCGCAGTCCTTGTCGTAGCAGGAGAACTTCAGCGGCATCGGGAGGAACAGGACGCTGTCCGCGACGTACGGCTGTCGGCTCCGCCGGAGGATGCGCGTGCCCTGGCCGGGCGCGCCGACCTTGGGCGCGACCGCGACGCAGTCGCTGAACACGGTGTTGCCGCTCGACTCGGAGAACGGCTCGGTGAAGCCGCTCACCGTGACCGTGATCGGATTCGGCCCTGGTTTTCCCTGCGACGGAAACTCACCGAGGCTCCGCGGGAGCTGCACCTTCCCGTCGTACACGCGGTAGCTCTGACAGAACTGGACGATCCCGCCGACGCTCACGTCGATGCGGATCGCCTTGAGGTCGCGCGGGACCTGGACCTGCGTGGACACTCCAGCGACGTACTCGGTCTGCTTCTTGGCCTCGCAGCCGGACCACGCCAGCGCCGTGAAGGCGAAGCATCCCAACGTCAGGGCTCTACGTGTCGACGAGCGCATTCAGACCTCCAAGAAGATTCGTCGTGTGTAAGCTGCACGCATCAGAAACGGAGCGAGGGAGTGCCGACCGTGAACGGCGGCAGTGTGCCCCTCACGGGCTCTTCGTCCTTCGGACGCGTGATGAAATAGATGGCCGTCGTGCTCGCGCCGACGACGAGGATCGTCCCGATCAGCCAGGGCACGAAGCTCGTGTTGCGATCCTCGTTGAGCGACGCGGTGACCGTGCGCTCGTTGCCCTTCGGCACCTCGACGTCGTAGCTCCACGTGTAGTGGCCGGTCTTCTTGACGACGATCTGGTGCGTCCCGACGTCGACGGGGCCTTCCCAGCGCGTCGCGCCCATCGTCTTGCCGTCGATCTCGATCGTGGCGCCCTCGGGCTTCGCGACGACGATGAGCTTGCCCTTCTGCTGCTGCTGCGAGAGCGAGAGCGTCAGGTTGAGCGGCTCGCCGTCGCGCACGACGGCGCTCTGCGTGGCGGGGACGTAGTCCGGGGCCTCGGCGGAGAACTCGTGCGGTTGCGCCGACACCTCGACCTGGCCCTTGTAGGGCGCGGGGCCGACCTCCTTGCCGTCGATCTTCACGACCGCGCTCTTGGGGCCGACGACGGAGACGTTCACGAGCGACGTCTTCATGCTCGGCGCGAGCTTCAACGCGATGCGGCCGGTGGAGCCGCCTTTCAGGTCGATCGTCTCGCGTGCGTCGGCGAATCCGGGCTTCGCGGCGCGCACGTGACGCTCGCCGAGCTGCACGCTCACGGGGCCCTGGAGCGGTGACGTGCCGACCTTGGTCTCGTCGACGAAGATGTCGGCGCCGGGCTCGCTCACGTCGATCATGAGCTGCGCGACGAACTGCTCGAGCCCGGTGATCTGCGTGCGGATGTCCGCCTCTTCCTCGGCGGTGAGCTGTCCTTTGCCCTCGGCGAGCTCCTTCTTGAAGATCTCGATGGCGCGCGCGTAGCGGGCGAGGTTCTTCTCGCAGACGGCGACGTTGAAGAGCACGCGCGGGTTCTTCGACGCTTCGTACGCGCCGTTGAAGCTGGTTCGCGCGCCGTCCCACTGTCCGCGCTGATAGAGCGCCATCGCGCTGTCCCCCTGCTTCTGCGCGTCGGGAGGGAGCTGTTCGCGCAGCGTCTTCTTCTTCGCAGGCTGCGCGAACGCCGTGCTCTCGACCGCCGTCACGAAGGACGGGACGACGAGCGTCGCCGCGATCACGAGCGCGACGCACTGTTTGCTGGAAGCAAGGATCGTTGTCACTTGGGCTCTCTCGGATCTGTGCTGCACGACTGCTTCGGACGACTCACTGAATCGGCTTCGTTTCGAGGACGCTCGGCGTCGTGCCCTGGCCGGGCGGCGGGCGCGGGGGCGGCGGCGGCGGGCGCGGCGTGACCTTCACGGAGGTCGATGCGCTCGCGGATGCGCTGGGTGCGCTGCTGGTGACGCCGCTCGGGATCGCCGGCAACGTGACGTTCGACGACGCTTCGCTCACGGTCGGAGGCGGCACGACGATCGCAGAAGGCGGAGGCGTGGGCGTCGCGACGATCGTCTCGGTCTTCATCTTCACGGCGCCGAGCACGCCGCCGCCGATCGCGAGGAGGGCGAGGATCGGCAACGCGTAGAGGATCGGCGAGCGCTTCGGCGAAGCGACCGGCTCGTCCTTCGTCGTCATCACGGACGTGTCGCGCGCGGTGCTCAGATCCGTCTGCGCGCCAGCCACGCGCTCTCGCGGCGGCGGCGTCCGACCCGGATGGCTGTCGTACTGCGTCCGCGCGCCGGCCTCGTCCGGACGCGCGCGCGCCTCGACCGCCGCGGGCGCCGCGGAGAGACGGCCTTGCGCGGCACCCGTCTGATCCTGCGGAAGCCGGGGCTCGGAGAGCGGGTCGATCAGCCGCGGCGGCGGGACGCCGACGCCCATCGCCCGAGGAAGCATCTCGGTGACCGGCGGTCCCTTCATCACGTCCGTCGTGGGCCGATTCGGCATCACGTCGGTCTGCGGGCCGTGCGGGATCTGCGAGAACGCCACCATCGACTGCGGCAGGTCCTCGGGCGGCGCCATCGAGTGCTTCGCCGGCGCCTTGAAGGCCCGCATGCGATTGAGGACGTGACGCGAGCGCTCCGTGGCGAACGGCGCGAGCGCCTCCGCCATGTCGAGCGCGCTCGCGAAGCGATTGTCGAGCTCGCGCGCGAGCGCTTTGTGCACCGCGGCCGCGAGGGCGTCCGGGATGTCGGGGCGCGTCGACTGCACCGGCGGCGGCTCCGCCGTGAACAGCTTGAACAGGATCTCCGTGAACTCGCCGCTCTCCGAAAAGAACGGGGTGTGCCCGGTGAGGAGCTCGTAGAGGATGACGCCGACGGAGTAGAGGTCCGACCGCGCATCGACGTCGCGCGGGCTGCGCGCTTGCTCGGGCGACATGTAGAGCGGCGTGCCGAGCGCCGAGTTCGTCTGCGTGAGCGACGCGCTGCCGGGCTTCTGGATCTTGCTGATCCCGAAGTCGAGGATCTTCACGAAGTCTTCTTCACCGTCCTTGTTCACGGCGAAGCAGTTCGACGGCTTCATGTCGCGATGGATGATGCCGACGCCGTGCGCGGCCTGCAGCGCGCGGAGGACCTGCAGCACGAAGTGGACGGCGCGCTCGATCGGGAGCCCGGGCCGTCCGTCGCGCGCGATGAGGTCCGCGAGATCGACGCCCTCGAGGCACTCCATCACGAGGTAGGGCGTGCCCGACGCGGTCTTGCCCGCCTTCATCACCGGCACGACGTGATCGCTCTTGATGAGCGCCGACGCCTTGCCCTCGTTGATGAACCGCTCCTCCGCTCCGGGGAACGAGAGGTACTGCGGGTTCATGAACTTGATCGCGACCGGCGTGTGGAGGATGAGGTCCCACGCGCGCGCGACCGCCCCCATGCCGCCCTCGCCGAGGATCTTCTCGACCCGCCAGGAGTCGCCGATGATCTCCCCCGGCAGCGGATAGGGACTCGGAAGGGTCGAGTTACTCATGCACCCACTTCGAGGATAGAAGGGCAAACGTGGATAAGCCAGAACGTCGGATGACCCCCGAATGAGGGTCTGATCCACGGATCAGGCGCGTTCAGGCAGGATCGCGAGCGTCGCCCGATCGGATGACAGCGCGGGCCCAGGCGGCCTATAACGGCCTCCGATGTCCGCCACCCGCTCTGCACCGCCCGCTTCAGCTTCCTCGTCGGCTTCGTCTCCGCCGCCTGCCCACATGAAGCGGCTGGACGATCTGAACGCGAAGGCGCTCGTCGGCGGCGGCGAGGACCGGATCAAGAAACAGCACGAGGCCGGCAAGCTCACCGCGCGCGAGCGCATCGACCTGCTCCTCGATCCCGGCTCGTTCGTCGAGATGGACCGGTTCGTCACACACCGGTGCACCGAGTTCGGCATGGAGCAGCAGAAGGTGCTCGGCGACGGCGTCGTCACCGGGTACGGCCTCGTCGACGGTCGCAAGACGTTCGTCTTCGCGCAGGACTTCACGGTCTTCGGCGGCTCGCTCTCGGGCGCCTACGCGCAGAAGATCTGCAAGGTGATGGACCTCGCGATGAAGGTCGGCGCGCCCGTGATCGGGCTCAACGACTCCGGCGGCGCGCGTATCCAGGAAGGCGTCGAGTCGCTCGCCGGCTACGCGGACATCTTCCTCCGCAACACGCTCGCGAGCGGCGTGGTCCCGCAGATCAGCGCGGTCATGGGACCCTGCGCCGGCGGGGCCGTGTACTCGCCCGCCATCACGGACTTCATCCTGATGGTCGAGGGCTCGAGCTACATGTTCATCACCGGTCCCGAGGTCATCAAGGCGGTGACGCACGAAGAGGTCACGAAGGAGGACCTCGGCGGCGCGCACACGCACGCTTCGAAGAGCGGCGTGTGTCATCTCACGGCGCCCGACGATCGGACGTGCATCGCGCAGATCCGCGAGATGCTCTCGTTCATGCCCTCGAACAACCACGAGGACCCGCCGTTCAAGCCGACGCAGGATCCGCCGCTGCGCGAGGTGCCCGCGCTCGACACGATGATCCCGATCGAGTCGAACCGCCCCTACGACGTCAAGGACGTCATCCGCGCCGTCGTCGACGACGCTCACCTCTTCGAGATCGCCGAGCAGTTCGCGGGCAACATCGTCGTCGGCTTTGCGCGCATCGGCGG
>JAQBQJ010000521.1 GCA_028287065.1 Labilithrix sp.
TGGCAGGTTGGCGAGTGCTTCTGATTTTGTGCCTCTGAGCCCGATGAGAAGGCGTGCTCGAGAGAGCGCGCCGGTCACGCGCGGTTCGTGTTGGCGGGGCGGACGGGACTAGAAACCAGCGATCACGAGGAGGTGCCCGCCCGGACGTCAGGCGGCCAAGTGGCCCGCGGACGGCCAACTACTGAAAGTCACCAGGGGCGACCTTCGTGGACCGACCCCGGCCAAACGCGCCGCTGCAGTCGCCTTGCTAGTCCGTGCCCCCGTCCGTGCCGCCATCGTCGTCTGGGCATTGAACCACTGAGAACCCGGCCTTGGGGTTCACGCAGCGCCACTGCCCATCGGCGCACTCACACTCGAACCTCGTCCCAGGGTGAGGGGCGATGCGCGCCCCGGACTTGCAGGCTGCGAGGCCACCCGTGATCGGGACGGAGCACTCGGCTCCGGTGACGCACTGCCCCTTGAGGACGTCGTCGCGTTCTGCGACCTGCCCCGTTGGGCAGGCAGGATCGAAGATGGCGGTACCCGCTTCGAGAGCGGAACTTCCCCTCGAGGAAGGAGCCTGCTCGGCAGGGGCTGTCTCAGGATCAAACGCGCCGTGTCGCAGCGCGGCTCGCCAAGACCGGGCTCAGTCGGCGTGACGTGGGCGAACTGCTCGGCATCTCGTTTCAGCGCGTCCAGCAACTGGTGAAATGATGTCTCGGCATGCCGGCGTGGATCGGACGACCTTCGTGCGACCGGGCTCACGTGGATGGCCGTTCGCGGCGACGCACCGCTCTCGATCATGCAGCGCCCCGGTCACGAGCGGTTCGAGACCACCCAGCGCTACGCCCGCATCGCGGAGGCGATCGAGGCCGGCTTCGGGACGTCTTTGCTCCCCCGCCCTCGCTCGTCGCGGCGACACAAAAACCGAAGGGGCCGCCGTCGCCGGCGACCCCTTGGTCCACTCGATTGGTCTAGGGACCTCGCAAGTGCTCGATGTGTTGGCGGGGCGGACGGGACTCGAACCCGCGGCCTCCGGCGTGACAGGCCGGCGTTATAACCAACTTAACTACCGCCCCAACTCGATCGATTCTCTCTCTCTCGCTTCCAACCCTGGTTGCCTTGGTAGGCGGGACAGGGCTTGAACCTGCGACATCCGGCTTGTAAGGCCAGCGCTCTACCGCTGAGCTACCCGCCCGAAACGCTCTTCAATTGAGACGCGGAGTTAGCCCACCCTGGGACGCGGCGTCAAGGACGATCGCGGAAGGAATCGCGCGCGCATCGAATTCCCGGCGCGCCGGCGCAGGGTTGACTTTACGCACGATCGTTCTATTTTAGGAACATGGCTGCCGGCACCAAGGGTGAAGACACGCGCTCCACGGTGCTCGGCTCTGCGCTGTCGCTCGCCACGCAGCTCGGGCTCGAGGGCGTCACCATCGGCAAGCTCGCCGAGCACGTCGGCATGTCGAAGAGCGGCTTGTTCGCGCACTTCGCGTCCAAGGAGAACCTGCAGCTCGCGATCCTCGACGAAGCCGCGGCGCGCTTCGTCGCGCTCGTCGTCGCGCCGGCGCTCAAGAAGCCGCGCGGCGAGCCCCGCGTCCGCGCGCTCGTCGACAACTGGCTCGCATGGTCGAAGCAGGACTTCATGCCCGGAGGCTGTATTTTCGTCGTTGCGGGCGTCGAGCTCGACGATCGCCCGGGGCCCGCGCGCGACCGGCTCGTCGCGTCGCAGAAGGACTGGCTGTCCACGCTCGCCGGCGCCGCACGCATCGCCGTCGAGGAGAAGCACTTCCGGAAGGACCTCGACACCGAGCAGCTCGCCCACGAGATGTACTCGATCGCGATAGGCTACCACTTCCTCCGCCGCATCGGCGACCCCGCGCGCGCCGAGCGCCGCGCTCGCACCGCGTTCGAACGTCTCTGGACCGACGCTCGCGCGACCTGACAGCGCTTCCCGCGCAACACGAGCCACACGCTCTGCATCCGACCCCGAGGAGGAACCGACCATGGCCGCTGCCGTCTCGAAAAATAGCACGAACGTTCGTACCATCTCGACGCACCCGCGCCGCCCGCGCCGGCGGACGCAGCTCCCGCTGGCGATCCGCGCGGCCCGCGCCGGCTTTCGCGTGTTCGGGCCGTACGCCCCTACCTTCGCGTCGACCGCCGCCGAGCGCCTGTTCCTCACGGCGCGCCGCCACGACCGCCCGCTCTGGGAGGCGCAGGCGCTCGTGACGGCCACGCGCTTCGCGATCCCCCACGACGGCCAGAGCCTTCCCGCGTGGCGCTGGGGCCGCGAGGGCGCTCCGACCGTGCTCCTCGTCCACGGCTGGGAGGGTCGAGGCTCGCAGCTCGCGACCTTCGTCGAGCCGCTCGTCGAGCGCGGGCTCCAGGTCGTGACCTTCGACGTGCCCGGGCACGGTGACGCGCCGTCCGGCATCTCGTCCCTCGTCGAGCACGCGCGCGCCGTCGCGTCGGTCGCCTCGTATCTCGGTCGCCTCCACGCCGTCATCGGGCACTCCGTCGGCGGCGCCGCCGCGCTGTTCGCGACGCGCCTAGGGCTTCGGGCCGGTCGCTTCGTCCTCGTCGCTCCGCCCGCGAGCCCGAAGCGCTTCGCCGCCGGCTTCGGCGCGATGCTCGGCCTCGGGGACGAGCTGCTCGGTCGCATGATCGCCCGCCTCGAGCGCCGCTACGGCCTTCGCATGGAGGACCTCGACGTCCGCGCGGACGCCGCACGCTTCGAGCCGCCGCTCCTCGTCGTGCACGACGTCGGCGACAAGATGGTGCCCTTCGACGACGGCGAGAGCATCGCGCGCGCCGCACCGGCCGGCCGCCTCGTGTCGACGAAAGGCCTCGGCCACCATCGCGTGCTACGCGCGCAGGAGGTCCTCGACGTGGTCGTGCCGTTCGTGTCCGAGGGCACTCCGGTCGTCCCGTCGTTCGGCGAGACGATCGACGGCGAGCTGTTCTTCCGCGACCGCCGCTGGTGATCGCGCGGGGTACGCTTACATGACCCCTGCCACCGCGCGCCACGCCGGTCACAACGCCACGCCCCGCCGCGGCGAGTGCTCGTCAGGGATGGAGCAGCCAAGGCCGCAGCGTTTCCCACGGCTCCGCGATCAACAGGCCCACAGCCATGAGCGTGAGGACCGCCAAACCCGCGGAGATCCTCAGCAGGAGCGCGGTGTCGTCACGACGTGCGGCAACGATGTCCTCGCGCATCGCTGCCGGCGGGATGCGGAATCGAGGGACCTTCTTCGTGGCGACGAGATCGGTCAAGGCAGCCATGCGCCGCGCCGGAGCACGACGCGCGCCAATCACTCCTTCTCGTAGACGGCGACCTTGTACGGCCCGCTGCCGCTGTAGACCTTCGCCTGGAACTTGAACATGCCCGTGTCCTTCGCGCAGTGGCCCGCGGTGACGACGTTGCTCTCGCCCTTGTTCTCGGTGATGCGCTTGTTCGCCGGATCCCAGACGTACAGCCAGAGCTTCTTCGTCTTGCCGGGCGTGCCGGCGCCGATGAACCAGTAGCACCGGCCCTTCGTGAGCGACGTCGACCAGCTCGTCTGATCGGCCGTGCCCTCGAAGAACGTGCCGACCTGCTTCGCGCCGGGCGCGGCGGCGAGCGCCTCTTTCGCGATGAGCGCCTCGGGCGTCTGGCCCGGATCGCCGGTCGGCGGCGTCGCCGGGGTGAGGCGCGTGCCCTGATACACCGCGATCGAGAACGCGCCGTGGTGCGCGAGCTTGCTCTCGATCTTGAAGACGCCGTCCGTCGCGGGGCAGTACTCGAGCAGAGCGTCCGTGCCCTTGCCCTTCTCGGCACCGACCTCTTGCCCCTTCGGGTCGTAGACGGTGAGCGTGATCTTCTGGCCCATCTCGTTGGTCGCGCCGCCGAACCAGTAGCAATGCTCGGCATCGAGCTGGACGCGGAACTCCTGCGAGCCGCCGGGACGCAGCGTCTCGCCGTGCAGGATCTGGCCGTTGAGCGGCGCGCCCTGACGGCGGACGGACGCGGCCTTCGCGTTGCTGTCGGCGATCGAGTCGAGCTGCGCATCGGCCTGCGCGGGCGCGCCGATGACGGCGACCGGCTCGGTGTTCCTCTCGTGGCGGCGATGTCCGCCGCAAGCCGTCACGACGGAAAGAACGGCAAACGAAGAGAAAGCGAGAAGGCTGGACCTCATGGGCCGACCTTCTGACCCACTTCCCGTGGCAAATCAAGGCGCGGTCAGGCGCCGCGTCGAGTATTGCTAGGGAACTCCGCGAAACTGCGGAATCAGGCGTTGCCGGTCGGAGCCGGCACACCGTCCGGCGACGGCGCGGACGGCGGTGCGCCCGTTCCGGGCAGCGCGGGCTTGTTTGCCGACGTGAGCGGGGTCGGAACGCCCTGCCCGCGCACGACGAGCTCGCCGTCGATGTACTCCCAGCTCTCGCGCGGCGGTCCGAACACGGCGTCGGGATCGGGCAGCGCGAGCGCCTCGCGAAGCACTTCGTCCATGTGCTCGACGAGGACGACGCGCGTGGCTTTGAGCACGCGACGCGGGACCTCGCGGAGGTCCTTCCGGTTCTCGCGCGGGATGACGACCGTGGTGATGCCCGCGCGGTGCGCCGCGAGGAGCTTCTCCTTCAGACCGCCGATCGCCATGACGCGACCACGCAGCGTGAGCTCGCCGGTCATCGCGAGATCGCGCTTCACCGGCACCTTGATGAGCGCGCTCGCGAGCGAGGTCGCCATCGTCACGCCGGCCGAAGGTCCGTCCTTGCGGATGAACTCCGGGAAGTGAACGTGCACGTCGACCTTTTGATAGAAATCCGGCTCGAGGCCGAGGATCTGCGCGCGCGAGCGCACGTAGCTCATCGCGGCCTGCGCGCTCTCCTCCATGCCCTTCTCGAGGAGGCCCGTGATCACCAGCTTGCCCTTGCCGGAGACGACCGCGACCTCGCATGCGAGGAGCTCGCCGCCGCCGCTGTTCGTGACGGAGAGGCCGTTCGTGAGGCCGACCTCGTCGCGCTCTTCCTTCTTGTTGAGGCGGTACTTGGGCACGCCGAGATACGTCGGGATGTTCTTCGCGACGACGTCGATCGGCTTGTCCTTGCCTTCGGGCCCGGCGCCGACGACGTGGCGCGCGACCTTGCGGCAGATGCTCGCGAGCTCACGCTCGAGCGAACGCACGCCGGCCTCGCGCGTGTAGTGGTGGATGACCGTGCGGATCGCGTTCTCGCTGATCGTGACGGGCACGTCGGCGAGGCCGTTGTCGATCTTCTGGCGCGGCACCAGGTACTTCACCG
>JAQBQJ010000522.1 GCA_028287065.1 Labilithrix sp.
CGAGCGACGGATAGGAGACGTCCGAGCTGAGACCGTGCAGCGCGTGACCGAACTCGTGGAACAGCGTGGTCGCGTCCGTCCAGCTGATGAGGACCGGGGCGCCGTCTTTGCCCTTCACGAAGTTCGAATTGTTGCTGACGATGGTGGTGACCGAGCCCTTGAACTTCTCCTGGTTACGGTACGTCTGCATCCATGCGCCCGACCGCTTTCCTGCGCGCGCGTAGGGATCGAAGTACCAGAGACCGACGTGGCGTCCGCTCGCCTTGTCCTTCACCTCCCAGACGCGCACGTCCGGGTGATGGACCTCGACGTCGGTGGCGGGCGTGAAGGCGAAGCCGAGGAGCTCCCCGGCGACCCAGAACATCCCTTCTCGCAGCTTTTCGAGCTGGAGATAGGGTTTCACCTCGTTCTCGTCCAAATCGTATTTCGCTTTACGGACCTTCTCTGCATAGAAGCGGTAATCCCAGGGAGCGATCTTGCGTTTGGCGCCGGTCTTGTCGGCGATCGCCTGCATGTCGGCGACCTCTTCGCGGACGCGGCTGACGGCGGGCTTCCAGACCTCCTCCATCAGCGCCATCGCGCGCTCGGGGGTCTTCGCCATCGCGTTCTCGAGGCGCCAGTGCGCGTGCGTGGCGTACCCGAGCAGCTTCGCGCGCTCGGCGCGCAGCTTCAGGATCTCGGCGATCAGCTTGTTGTTGTCGTGCGCGTCTCCGTTGTCACCGCGGTTGACGAAGCTCCTGTAGACCTTCTCGCGTAGATCGTCGCGCGACGAATACGTGAGGAACGGCTCTACGGACGAGCGCGTGTTCGTGACGGCCCATTTCCCTTTCTGTCCCTTCGCCTCGGCGGCTGCGGCTGCGCCGGCGCGGAACGACTCGGGAAGGCCGGCGAGGTCCGCCTCCTTGTCGAGGAAGAGCACGTAGCCCTCCTCGTCCGCGAGGACGTTCTGGCTGAACGTCGTGTACAGCGACGCGAGGCGCTGGTTGATCTCCGAGAGGCGCTTCTTCGACGCGGCGTCGAGCTTCGCGCCCGCACGCACGAAGCTCGTGTACTTGCGCCACGTGAGCCGCTGCTGCTCCGGCGTGAGCTTCGCCTTCTCGGGCGAGCCGTACACGGCGGCAATGCGCTCGAAGAGCTTCACGTTCTGCGTGATCTCGTCCTCGAACGCGGCGAGCTTCGGCGCGGTCTCGCGCTCGACGACCTGGAACTCGGGGCCGTTCATGGTCGACGCCCAGACGTCGTAGATCGTCTCGACGTCGTGGAGCGTGCGGCCGGCGTCGTCGAGCGCGGCGATCGTGTTCTCGAACGTCGGCGGCGACGAGGACGTCGCGATCGCGGCGAGCTCGCGTCGTTTCTCATCCATCGCCGCTTCGAACGCCGGCTTGAAATGCTCGACCTTCACCCTCGCGAACGGCGGCACTCCGCCGTGCGGTCCACTCCATTTCGCGAGCAAAGGAATCTCCGGCCTTTCGGTCTTCATCGATGCACCAGGGCTGACGGAAGCAATGACGGTGCTCGCCGGCGTCGCGCTCGGAGCGGGAGCCGGGCGCGCAGGCTCGGGTGGCGAGCCGCATGCCGCGAACGCGACACCGAGAGCGAATGCACCGAGCGAACGAGCTTTCATGAGGCGCTCGGCGTCAGTGACAGCGCTGCGTCTTGTTTCCGACGATGCCGTCGACCGGCGTGTTCGACGTGTTCGTGGGGTTCATGTTGCAGACGCCGCACACGTGATACGGGGCCTGCGCCCCGCAGCCGACCGTCTGCTCGAAGCCCTGCGTGGAGCCGGCCGGATCGCCCGGCAGCGGGCAACATTCGAAGCCGCCGCCGCCGTTGGGACATGCGAACCCGCAACGGAAGCCGGCGCTGCTCGCGCGGTTGCAGCACTGGTTCGCACACGTGCTGAAGCCCTGGCACGTGGGCGTCGAGGGATTCGGGTAATAGAGCGTGCAGACCTGGCAGGTGAGGCCGGGCCACTCGGGCAGCTCCTTCTCGATGCTCCCCTTGCTGCAGTTGTAGTCGAAGCCGATGCGCGGGTTCGCCGTATCGAAGAACGCCGTCTGACCCGGGAACGCGTTCGGATCGAGATCGTCGCAGTCGTCGTCGCTCGGGAGATAAGCCTTCCCGGCGATCGGGCCGGTCATGCTCGTCGCGCCGATGCAGCCGGCCACCGCGCGCTGGTTCGCGAGCGTGCCGGTCCCGTCGCCGTGCTTGTCACCGTCGTTGTCGACGTAGAAGAGGCGACATCCGTTCGGGCACGCGAGAGAGCCGCACGAGCAGCTTCCCTCCTTCGAGGCGATGTCGCACTGCATGCCCGTGTCGTTGCACGACGAGTTGCAGCACACGCGCGCGTTCGGGCCGGCGACGCAGTAGCCGCTCTTGCACTCCGCGGTGACCGCGCACGAAACGCCGTTCTGCTTCTTGGGAACGCACTGGCCGTTCGCATTGCAGTAGTTCGTCGGCTGACAGTCGTCGTTGCCGGCGCAGTTCGTGCGGCACGAGCCGCTCTCGCACACGAAGTCGTTGCACGTCGAGGACTGGAGCGCGCAGCCGCCCTTGCCGTCGCAATGGAACGTCGTCGACTTCGTCGGCGCCTGGCAGAACGTCGGGCCGCAGCCGATGGTCGCGCTCGGATAGTTGCATGCGCGGTTGCCGTTGCACACGCCGGCACATGCGGAGAGGTTCAGGCCACCGCCGTCGGGAAACGTGAGGCCGCCTTCCGTGCCGCCGTCACGGGGGGGCTGCACGCCGCCACCGTCGGCGGGCCCGACGTTCGCGCACTCGTGCTCGGGGTCGGTATCCGCCGCGATGGGAGAGCACGTGCCCTTGGCCTCGAGCCCGCATGACTCGCACATCCCGGTGCACGCGGTATCGCAGCACACGCCGTCCGCGCAGTGACGCGACGCGCAGTCGGTGTCGGTGGTGCACGACGCGGCGATCGGGCTTCCGGACGCCGCCTCGCTGCTGCCGCCGCCGTCGTCCGCGTCGGCGATCGTGAAATCACCGAGGATCGACGTGCATCCCATGCTCCCCCACGCGCCCGCGACCAGGAGCGCGACGACGAGGGCCGCGATCCGAGCAAAGCGCACCCCGAGACGCGAACGGCTCACCATTGTTGGCGACGTTAACGCAGGTGCAAGGCGACGCAAAGCAGCGTCCCGAGGCAACGCGCGAGAGGCAACGCGCGAGGCCTCGTCGGGTACGGGCTTTGCTGGACTGGTCATCAAGTGGTTCAACCACTGTACGACCCATCCAGTTCCCGAGGACCGTCCCATGAACCCATTCCGCCGACACCTCCGCGCCACCAGCTCACGGAACGCCGCTTTTCTGGCCCTCTCGGCCCTGTCCCTCGCAGGATGCTTCTGGGGCGACGGCATCACGCGGGGAAGCGGCGGCTACGCCGGGTACGACCCGGGCCGCGGCACGCCCTCTCCGCCGCCGTCCGGTGTGAACGTCGGAACCCAGTCTGGGTGTGTCGATCCGTCCGGCTTCGGGGGTCGTGGCTGCTTCAAGTGTGCGCCCACGACGAGCGACGAGCTCCTCGCCGCGTGCACGACGTCCCACTACGAGGAGTTCGACAACGCGCTCCGCATCGCAGGCTTCGATCCCGCGAACCCCAAGCCGACCGTTCCGGACCAGGGCCCGACGCCTCCGCCCTTCGACCCCGGCACCACCACGGAGACGGACCCCGGGACGCCGCCGCCTCCGTGTCCGATCGACACGAAGCCGAACCCGGTCCTGGTGCTCGGCGCGACGGGCTTCCCGATGGAGACGATCGCGAAGGCGATGGGCTCGGCCGCCACGATCTTCTACGAGGAGAAGGGATCGTGCGACGGGATCGCCACGATCGTCCTCAATCAAAGGCTCAGCGGCGAGGTCGTCTACTACGATCCCGACGGCACGAAGAATCGGTGCATGTTGCAGCAAGAGCATCCGGCCGACCTCACGGTGTCGGCGCTGTTCGCGCAGACGTGCGCGAACGAGTCGGGGCTCGCGGAGCCTGTCGCGCTCCCGCCGGACGTGCAGGACTTTCTCGGCCCCGTCAGCCCCGTGATGTTCGCCGCGCCGGCCACCTCGAAGCAGCGCGCCATCAGCGCGGAGGCCGCCTACAAGGTCTACGGCTTCGGCGCGCAGTCGGGCGTCGCTCCGTGGACCGACGAGCAGTACGTCTTCCGCAGGCGCCCGAGCTCCGGCAACCAGCAGACCGTCGCGCTCACGCTCGGTCTGCCGGCCGACGCGCTGCGCGGTCGCGATTCGAGCGGTTCGACTGCGATGCTGACGGCGCTGCTCCAGTCGAATGCGCCGGAGAAGACGATCGGGATCAGCTCGTCCGAGATCGTCGACACGAACCGCGATGTGATGAAGGCGCTCGCGTACAAGCACTACAACCAGCCCGTCGCGTTCTATCCGGACAGCGATCCGGCCAACCTCGATCGTCGCAACGTGCGCGACGGGCACTACTTCATGTGGATGCCTCTCCACGTCCTGGCGCGCACGAGCGGCGGCGACCCGGTCGCGGTCCAGAACGCCGCGCTCGACACGGACGCGACGAAGAAGGCCGCGCGCAACGCGTCGGTGAAGCGCCTCGTCTTCGTGATGGTGAGCCGCCAGCAGGCGCCGGTTCCGTCGGTCGATCTCTTCGGCGCGCTCAAGCGCAACGGCATCGTCCCGCAGTGCGCGATGAAGGTGCGGAGGGCGAAGGAAGGTGCGCCGCTGGAGAGCTACACGCCGGCGGTGTCGTGCGACTGCGCGTTCGAAGCCGCGCTGCCGGGCACGACGCGTCCCGACTGCACGCCTTGCAGGGACTCGAGCGAGTGCTCCTCGGGCAAGGCGACGTGCAGCTTCGGGTTCTGCGAGTGACCGAGGCCGCTCAGCGGCTCAGATGCACTCGAGGAACGTGACGGGCCCGCGCCTGCACGAGATGCGGAGCAGACAGCGCACGTACACGCGGGCGCCGAACTCACGGATGATGAGCGCCGGGTGCAGCAGCACGTCCTTCGTCGTGATGAAGCCGGTCATGACGAATCGTTTACGCACGGCGCCCTCCTTTGGTTTCGGCGTCGTGCCAGTAGCTCAGCGGGCGCGTGCCGGCGAAGAATGCGTCGTACTCCTTGTCCTCTGCGTAGAAGCAGCGCTCGATGTCGCGCTTGCGTTCGCCGACGGTGAAGATGAGACAGTCGCGCGTGCCGCGGTTGACGAAGCAGTGCGCGACGCGCGTGCCCGCGACGAAGCTCACGACGTGACCCGCGCGCAAAGGCACCTCGCGCGGCTCCTTGCCCGGCTCGACGAGCCGCACCATGCACTCGCCCTCGAGCACGTAGACGAGCTCCTCTTCGTGCTCATGGGCGTGCGTGAAGCTCGAACGCTCGCCCGGAGTCAGCCGATCGATGCAGAATCCGAGCGCGACGCTGCCGGCAGCCTTGCCGAGGTTCCGCGTGAGCCCGACCCGCTCCTCGTCGAAGGGCGGAGGGTAGTGGCCCTCCTCTTCGGGGACGTCGGGCGCGAAGACGATGAACGGGTCGGTAGCCATGGGAGGGGGCCAATAGCATGCATGCGAGATCGTGGCCGGCGCTCGGTCGGGCGATTTTGCGCAACTGTGGCGTGGGGTGGCCGACAGGTGCCACCGACCATGAAGAACTTCCGCCTCGTGACCCTCGCCGCCCTCGCCACGACATCGTTGACGCTGCTCGCGTGCACCGCCGGCATCGCTCCGCAGAAACCTGGAGAGGACGATGCGGCGAGCACCGCGGCGACCCCGCCGACGCCGACGTGCTCGTCGCACGCCGACAAGACGGAGTGCGAGAGCGAGGGATGCTCCTGGAAATGAGGTTCGCTCACGGATACGTGATGCTGATGCGGCCGCCGCATGGAACGTCGACCGGCTGG
>JAQBQJ010000558.1 GCA_028287065.1 Labilithrix sp.
CGTGCTCGCGGCCTCGGGCCTCGTCGCGCTGCTCGCCGGCGTTGCGTGCTCCAGCGCCGACGACGCTGCGCCCTCCGATCTCGCGCCGGCGCCGAACGAAGGTGGCACGCTACCGCCCGCTCCCGATGCGGCCGCGCCGGTCGAGGCGGGTGCCGACGCCGACGCGGAGGCCGGCCCGCCGCGCGTGTGCTCGGACGACGGCTTCTGTCACACGAGCCTTCCGCCGATGGCGCTGCCGTCGAACAAGCACGTGCTCCGCGGGGTGTGGGCCGACGGCGCCGGCACCGCGTGGGCCGTCACCGAGGCAGGCGCGATCCTCCGCTACGACGGCAAGTCCTGGAGCGAGCACGCCACCGTGAAGAGCGCACTCGGGGCGATCTGGGGCAGCTCTCCGACCGACGTCTGGATCGGCGGAGCGGACGGCCTCCTCCACGGCGAAGGCGCGACGCCCGCGAGCCTCGTCTTCACGCCGGTCGATACGCCCGGCGACGGTAGCGCGGCGATCAGCTCGATCTGGGGCACCGGCGCGAACGACGTGTGGGCGGTGGGCGGCGCATTCAACGCTCCGTTCATCGCGCGCGTTCTCCACTACGCGGGCCCCGACGTGGAAGGCGGCACCGGCTGGTCGCTCGAGGGCATCTCTTCGCAGCCGATCTTCACGTCGCGCGTGTGGGGCACGCCCGCGAGCGGCGTATGGGTCGCAGGTCTCCGCAACGACCCCGTGACGATCGAGACGAAGGTCGTCGTGCTTCGCCGCGCCTCCGGTGCCACGAAGTTCGCCGAGGTCCCCATCCCTGGCGATCCGAAGGCGCCGGAGGGGGTCGGTGAGATGACCAAGCTGTTCGGCGCGAGCGCGAGCGCCGACGGCACCATGTGGATCCTCGGCCGGACGAACTCGAGCGCGCCGGGGTTCGTGCGCGGGCTCCCGACCCTCGGCCAGACGTACGCGTTCACGTTCGTCGCTCATGGACCGTCGGTCGGTCCCTTGTCGAATTTCGTCTGGGGACGCTCCGCCGACGACGCGTGGATCGGCGGCGAGTACGGCCGCCTGCGTCACTGGGACGGCACCGCGTGGACGCAAGCGAAGACCACGATCACCAAGTACCCCGACACGACGACGCTCAACGCGATCTGGGGGAACGCTTCCGGCGAGCTGTGGGTCGTCGGTGAAGGCATCGCCATGCATCGCGATGCGAAGAAGAACTGAGGGCGCCATGCGATCTCGTCATCGATCCTTTGCTCTCGGAGTCGCCGTCGCGGTCGTCACGGCGACCACGGTGGTGGCGTGCGGCGACGAGAACGCGAGCCGCGCGTTCGAGGAGGCCGACGCAGGCGGCCCGCCCGGTGCGAGCCTCCCCGAGGCCGCCGTCGAGGCCGCGCCCGAGCGCGATGCCGGCGACGAGCGCGCGCCGTTCGATCCCGCAGACGAGCCCGTGAGCTGCGCCGCCGCGGGCACGCCGTGCGCGACGCAGATCGTTGCAGGGAGCAACCATTTCTGCGCCCGCATGAGCACGGGCGCCGTGCGGTGCTGGGGCGACGACAGCTTCGGTGCGCTCGGAGAGGCCGAGCCCGAGCCGAAGCCAGATCCCGATGCGGGCAAGCCGCCGGCGCCGACCACGAGCACGCGCACCGTCGCCGGGATCGCCGAGGCCACGCAGCTCAGCGCGGCAGGTCACACGACGTGTGCGCGCGTGAACGGAGGCGCCGTCCTCTGCTGGGGCGCGAACACGAACGGCCAGCTCGGTCGCTCGGCGGGCAAGCCGGACCTCGACTACGAGCCTCACCCCACGCCGTCCGCGGTCGCGTTGCCCGGCAAGGCGCTTCGCGTCGACGTCGGTGACGTGAGCGCCTGCGCGGTCCTCACGACCGGCGCGCTCTGGTGCTGGGGCAACGACGAGCAAGCGCAGCTCGCGCGCGCCGCGACCGAGCCCACGTTCGTCCTCGGGCCGGGCGAAGCGGTGGTCGGCGCGCTCGGGATCGCCAAGATCGGCGTCGGCTCGACGACGATGCTCGCGCTCACCGCCTCGGGCGAGGTCGCGAGCTGGGGCGCGGTGGGCGGAAAAGACGGCGTCCTCGCGGGCCGCATGTCCTCCATCAGCCCGGATCCTGCGCCGAATCGCATCACGCTGAAGGGCGTATCGAGCCTGGCCGTGACACCGTCGCTCTTCCAGGACGAGGGCGCGCAGCTCGCGACGGGCATCGGCCCGGGCCCTCCTCCCGGCGGTGGACCTGCGCGGCACGCGCATGCGTGCGTCGTCGCCGCCGGCGAGGTCATGTGCTGGGGACGCAGCGATCGCGGAGCGCTCTGCACCGGGTTCCCCGATGTCGAGCCGTTGCCGGCGCACGCGCCGATCGAGAGCAAGGCGTGGGCGCAGCAGGTCGCGGTCGGCGACGAGATCACGTGCGCGCGCATGACGGACGGCTCCATCCAGTGCTGCGGAGACGACGCGCACGGTCGGCTCGGCACCGGCTCGGTGGGCCTCTTCTCCGCGCTCTTCGCGCCGGCCGCGGCATTCAAGGGACACGCGGTGCAGGTCGCGGCGAGCAACCGCGCGGTGTGTGCGCTCGTCCAGGGCGGCACCGTCGAGTGCTGGGGCGGCAACCTCCACGGAGAGCTCGCGACGAGCGTGCCCGACGAGTCCGACCATGCCACACCGTCGAAGGTCGCGTTCTGAGCTCGTGACGAAAGGTCGATGACGATGAACGCCGAAGGTCAGAAGGTTCGCTTCGCAACGCTGCTGTCGTGCGCAGGCCTCGCGGCCGTCGCGATCGCGGCGTGCTCGAGCCGCAGCGCGTACGACGACACGACGCCCGCGTTCACGCCTCCGGACGCCGCTGCCCCGGATGCGCCCGTGAGCTGCGGGTTCCATTGCTCGCGCGATCTCAAGAAGGTGATCAAGGGATGCGCGGGCGCGGAGGAGACCGTCGTGTGTCCGCCCGACCAAGGGTGCGGCATCGACAAGTGCGTCGACGCCTGCCAGGCCGCCGAGCTGTCGAAGGGCTCCGTCGGTTGCTCGTTCTGGACGCTTCCGCCCGACGATGCGCAGCTCGGAGGCGGCGCATGCTTCGCCGCCATGATCGCGAACACGTGGGATCGGCCCGTCAACCTGAGGGCAGAGCTCGGCACCGATCCCCTCGATATCTCGAAGTCCGTATACACGGCAGTCCGCGTCGGCGACGCGCCGAAGTACACGCGTCTGACGGGACCGCTTCCGCCCGGCGAGGTCGCCATCGTCTTCCTGTCGCAGGCCACGGCGACGAGCGATCCGGATGCCACGCTCTGTCCCGAAGGCGTCGAGCCGGCGTTCAAGGGCGACCCGATCCGTCACGGCACGGGGAAGACGCGCGCCATCCATCTCGAGGCCGACGTGCCCGTCTCGGCGTACTCGATCTTCCCGTACGGCGGCGCCGAGAGCTACTACCCGACCGCGACGCTCCTCCTCCCGGTCTCGTCGTGGGACAAGAGCTACATCGCGGTGTCGACCGGCAAGTTCGGCGATCCGGAGATGGCCGCCGCCGAGAGGCGCACGCTGCAGATCGTCGCGAACGAGGACGACACGAAGGTGTCGATGCGTCCGACGGTCGGCCTCGTCGAGGGCAACGACGTCGCCGCGGGCGGCGCCGGTGAGGTGCAGACGTGGACGCTCGCGCGCGGGCAGGTCCTCCAGATCACGCAGCCGGCGGCGCTGAGCGGCAGTCCGATCTCGTCGGACAAGCCGGTCGGTGTGTTCGGCGGCGCGCCGTGTCACTTCCTCCCGGCGGAGACGCCATGGTGTGACATCACCCAGCAGCAGATCCCGCCCTTCTCGCAGTGGGGCAACGAGTATGCGCTCGTGCCTTTCCGCCCGCGCATCGAGAGCGTGACCGGCATGGCGCGCGAGACCGTTCCGTGGAGCTTCGTCGGCGCCGCGGACGGCACGGTGCTCACGTACGATCCCGCGAAGCCGCCGGGCGCGCCCGAGCGGCTCGAGGCCGGGCAGGTCGTCACCTTCATGACCGATGCGATCGTGAGCGTGAAGAGCCAGGACACGAAGCACCCGTTCTACGCCGCCGTGCACATGACGGGCTCCGAGTTCGGCGGCGGCGCCGCGGGCGTGACGACGGGCGACCCGGACTTCGTGAACGTCGTCCCTTCCGAGCAGTTCCTCGACCGCTACGTGTTCTTTGCAGACTACACGTTTCCCGACACCACGCTGACCGTCGTGCGCCGCAAGACCGCCACGGGCTTCCTCCCCGTCGAGCTCACGTGCGGCGGCGAGATCAGCGGCTTCGCCCCGCTCGGTGCGAGCGGCGAGTACGAGTACGCCTGGGTGCGGCTGACCGCGAGCTTCATGCCGCAGAAGCTGCCCGGCAGCGCGGGCGGCGAATGCGGGTACGGAAGGCACGAGGCGCACAGCGACGGCCCCTTCTCCGTGACGGTCTGGGGCGTCGGTCTGGACGCGAGCTACGGATACGCCGGAGGTATGGGAAGCCGCCCAATCAACGACGCGCCGCTCCCGACCGTGAAGTAGCAGTCCGCGCGGCTTGACAGGTCGCCTGATTGCACGACAACCTCTTGTTTTCCTTCGGGGAGAGGCGGTCGGGAATGAGCGACTCGGGCGGTCGGAAGTGGACGAGCGCGGAGGTCCGCGCGAAGCACAAGGAGCTCCTCTTCCCGAGCGTCGGGACCTTCTACGAGGAGCCGGTGTGCCTCGACAGCGGCAAGGGCGCGCGCCTGAAGGACCTCGACGGCCGCGAGTACCTCGATTTCTTCGGCGGCATCCTCACGGTGTCGCTCGGGCAGGCGCATCCGAAGGTCAACGCCGCGCTCCACGCCCAGATCGACCGCCTTGGGCACGTCTCGACGCTCTATCCCACCGTCGGGATCGTCGAGCTCGCCGAGAAGCTGCTCGAGCTCGCGCCCGGCAAGATCGGCAAGGCCGGCAAGGCCTTCTTCACGGCGAGCGGAACCGAGGCCGACGAGACCGCGGTGGCTCTCGCGCAGATCGCGACGGGGCGCCAGGAGCTCATCGCGCTGCGTCACGGCTACCACGGTCGCTCGATGCTCGCGCAGTCGCTCACCGCGCACGCGAAGTACCGCGCCGTCCCGACGCAGATCGCGGGCATCAAGCACGCGCACTCGCCCTACTGCTACCGGTGTCCTTACGGCGCGACCGTCGAGCACTGCGGGTTCAAATGCGCGCAGGACATCGAGGACCTCATCCAGACCACGACGACGGGTCAGATCGCCGGCTTCCTCGCCGAGCCGATCCAGGGCGTCGGCGGCTTCATCGTCGCGCCGGACGGCTATTTCAAGGTCGCCGTCGACATCGTGAAGAAGTACGGCGGACTCTTCATCTGTGACGAGGTGCAGACCGGCTTCGGTCGCACCGGCGGCAAGATGTGGGGCATCGAGCATCACGACGGCGTCGAGCCAGACATCATGACGATGGCCAAGGGCATCGCCAACGGGATGCCGATCGCGGCGTGCCTCGCGACCGTCGCCGTCGCCGACTCGTGGAAGGCCGGCAACATCTCGACGTTCGGCGGCAACCCGATCACCACCGCCGCCGCGAGCGCCACCATCGACGTCATCGTCGAGGAGCGCCTCACTGACAACGCGACGGCCATGGGCAAGGTGCTCCGCGACGGCCTCGACGCGCTCAAGAAGAAGTACGGCAAGGTCATCGGCGACGTCCGCGGCAAGGGGCTGATGCAGGCCCTCGAGCTCGTGAACGACGAGAAGGCGAACGACCGCACGCCGGACGCCGCGTCGACCTCGCGCCTCTTCGAGGAGTCGAAGAAGAAGGGCATCCTCATCGGACGCGGCGGCCTCTGGGGGAACGTCATCCGCATCGCGCCTCCTCTCAACGTCACGCGCTCGGAGATCGACGAGGGCCTGAAGGCGCTCGACGCGTCCTTCGCCGCCTTCGCAGAGACCACGCCATGAGCAGCACATCCGGTACTGGCCAGAAGAAACTTCTCCCGGGCGTCCCGACGGACCGCCTCGAGAACGAGCTCCTCGACAAGAAGCCGCTATACGTAGAGGCCGAGGCGCGCGCCGAGTCCGAGCGCTGCCTCTATTGCGTCGATGCGCCGTGCATCAAGGCGTGCCCGACCGAGATCGACATCCCGACCTTCATCAAGAAGATCGC
>JAQBQJ010000562.1 GCA_028287065.1 Labilithrix sp.
TTTTTCCGCTACCTCCTGCACGCAGGGAGTCGTCACCGAGACGCTGGACGAGGAGTCGACCCGCGACTTCTCGGGTATTGCGATGCCGGGCGATCCTTCGAAGTTGCAGCCCGTCGAGCTCCACGAGAGGAACACGTGGGGCACCGCGCTGAGCGCCGACGCGCTCGCGTATCCGACCGCGACCCCGGAAGAGCGCCTGCTCTACGACTTCGAGGACCCGAATTCGCCGCTCCACTTCTTCGCGACGCCGCACACGGACGAAGAAGGCGTCGGCCCGCTGTTCAACCAGCGCATGTGTCTCGGCTGTCACCTCAACTCCGAGGACAACAAGAACAACCTCGCCGCCGGCGCGCCGGTGTCGGCGCCGGGCAACATCAACACCGTGAACACGCCGGTGTCGCGCGCGAACCGTCGCGGCAACACGGACCACAAGAGGATCACGAAGGAGTACGGCAACCCGCCGACCGCCGCGTTCACGCTCTACGGCGACTACTCGCCCTCGAACGGCTCGTTCAACCCGATCTCCGAGCTCGGCGGACCGCTCCAGCACATCCAGGCGGTCGGCGAGTGCAAGATCAACGACATCCCGCCGTTCTCGATCGACCCCTATCTGCAGGGCGGAATCGATCCGGTCACGAACACGAGCCCGCTCGGCTTGCGCCGCGGCATGGGTGAGCGCGCCGCGCCGCCGTACGTCGCGCGCGGTCTCATGGAGGCGATCCACTACACGGATCTGCTCGCCAACGAGGACCTCGACGATCACGTGCGGACGACCTCGAGTCTGCTGCCGCAGCCGGACCCCGCGATCTGCCCGGGCGACTGCATCTCCGGCCGTCACAACGAGGGCCGCGCGTCGGACAGCTTCGTCGGCGGCGATCCGGTCGTCCGCGTCGGTCGCTTCGGCCTTCGCGGCACGGGAACGACGATGCTCCAGTTCGACGTCGGCGGAACCCAGGGCGAGATCGGCCTGACCAGCCCGTTCTCGCCGGTCGAACAGCCGAACATCGACACCCCGAACCTGCTCTGCGACAAGGTCGCGGATCCCGAGATCAGCGCCGAGACGGTCCTCCACCTCCGCGACATGCTCCGTAACATCGCGCCGCCCCGCCACGCGGATGCGCTCTACGAGAACCCGCCGGTCAGCCAGGACGCACGCGACGTGCAGGACGGCGCGAGGCTCTTCGGCCTCGACCTCGACGCGTTCCGCAGCCGCATGACGACCGGCGCGCAGCCGGTGGGCCTCGGCAACCCCGACGCCGACCACGGCATCGCGGCGGATCGCCAGCTCGGATGCGCGAGCTGCCACATCCCGATCATGAAGACGGGCCAGTCGCCGGCGAAGGTCGGCGGACAGCACCTCTCGAACCGCTGGGCGCCCGTCTTCTGGGACGGCCTCATCCACAAGAACCCGGAGCTGCCGCCGGGCACGCGCGCGGGCACCATCCCCGGCAACATCAACCGCGACCTCGCCGACTACGCGGTCCCGCCGAGCGTCACGGGCATCGCGAACGGCAACGAGTTCCGCACGCCGCCGCTCATGGGCCTCGGGCGCGTCGGCCCGCCGTTCTTCCACGACGCGCGCGTGTACCTGAACGTGGTCGGCAACGGTAACTACCTCGGCGACCCGCCGACGCCGCCCGCGGCCACGGTCTTCACGAGCGCCGACACGGGCGTGAACGTCGTCGAGGAGATCCGCTCCGTCGACATGGCGGTCCTCGCCGCGATCGAGCTCCACGATCTGCCGGCACCGCCCGGGAACGACTACAAGAACTGCCCGACCGCATCGCCGGCCAACGACGTCTGCGGGCGCGCGAGCCAGTGGCGCGGCGAAGCCCGCAATACGATGGAGAAGTTCCGGCTCCTCACGCGCGCGCAGCAGATGCAGGTCGTCAAGTTCCTGCTCTCGCTATAGCCTCATAGTTTGAGATGCAACTAATCCACCTCGTCGCAGCAGCGGCTGCGACGGTGCTCGTGGGCGTGCTGCTCCTTGCGCTCGTCGCACGGCGTCGTCGCTACTTGCACGTCGTCGACGTCGGCACGGATCGAAAGCACATCGTCGTGCTCGGCGGCGGGTTCGGCGGTGTCTACACCGCGAAGGCGCTCGAGCAGCTGCTCGGCGACCGCGAAGACGTCGAGATCTCGCTCGTGAACCGCGAGAACTACTTCGTCTTCCAGCCGATGCTCCCGGAGATCGTGTCGGGCAGCATCGGCCTGACCGACATGGTGAGCCCGCTCGCCCACCTCCTGCCGCGGACGAACGTGCACGTGCGCGAGGTCGAGAACATCGACTTCGCAGCGAAGACGGTGACGCTCTCGCCAGGCTTCCTGCCGCGTCACAACGTCCTCACGTACGACCACCTCGTCTTCGCGCTGGGCAACGTCACCGATTTCCGCGGCCTGCGCGGCCTGCCGGAGCACGCGCTCCCGTTCAAGAACCTCGCCGACGCGCTGAACCTCCGGAACCATCTCATCAAGGCGCTCGGCGAAGCGGCGATCGAGAAGGACGACCGGCTGCGCCAGCAGCTCCTCACCTTCGTCGTCGCGGGCGGCGGCTTTTCGGGCGTCGAGGTCGTGGCCGAGATCAACGACTTCGTCCGTGGGTCCGCGCTCGACTATCGCGGCCGCATCGACCCGAAAGAGATTCGCGTGATCCTGCTCCACAACATGGATCGGATCCTCCCGGAGATGACCGAGAAGCTCGCCATCTTCGCGCAGCGCAAGCTCGCGCAGCGCGGCGTCGACATCCGCTTCGGCACGCGGCTGTCGGCGGCGACGGGCGAGGCCGCCATCCTCGACGGCGGCGAGCGCATCGAGACGAAGACGCTCGTCTCGACCGTCCCGAGCTCACCGCATCCGCTCATCCAGTCGATCACGACGTTACCGAAGTCGAAGCAGGGCAAGATCGAGGTCGACGAGCACCTCCAGGTGAAGGGCACCGACGACGTGTGGGCCGTCGGCGACTGCGCGGCGATCCCGCTCGTGACCGGCGGCAACTGCCCGCCCACGGCGCAGCACGCGACGCGTCAGGGCGAGACGGCGGCGCAGAACATCGTCGCGGCGCTCGCGGGCCAGCGGCAGCGCAAGACGTACACGTTCAAGGGACTCGGGATGATGGGCTCGCTCGGCCATCACTCCGCGGTCGCACAGGTCTTCGGGCTGCAGATCTCCGGGTTCCTCGCCTGGCTGATGTGGCGCGGCATCTACCTGATGAAGCTCCCGGGCGCCGCGCGGCGCACGCGGGTGCTGCTCGCGTGGGTGCTCGACTACATCATGCCGCCGGACTCGGTGCAGCTGAAGCTCTCGAGCTCGGCGGGCATCACGCAGGAGCACTTCGAGCCGGGCCAGGACGTCTTCCGTCAGGGCGACGTGGGCGATCGCATCTACATCATCCTCTCGGGCGAAGCGGACGTCGTGCAGATGCGCGACGGCAAGGAGGTATTCTGCACGCGCCTCCAGGCGGGCGAGTTCTTCGGCGAGATGGCGATCCTGAACGGCAGCGTCCGCTCGTCGACGGTGCGCTGCAAAGCGGCCATGGACGCGCTGAGCCTCCCGAAGCGCGAATTCGGCCTCCTCACGGCCAACCTCCCGGAGCTGAAGAGCAGCTTCGAGCAAGTGAAGCACCAGCGCATGGAACGCGACGAAGCTACGGACGCCGCGCCGCCGACCATCTCGCACTTCCCCGCTCCGGTGACCAAACCGGAAGCGAAGCCGAATTAGCCAGGATCCGAGAAACAAGGAGACGCAGAGGCGCGGAGGGAACGCGGAGATTTTTTTGCTCGAGACAA
>JAQBQJ010000071.1 GCA_028287065.1 Labilithrix sp.
ACGCCGAGCGGAGCCGTGGCTCCTCGTCGTGTGGCCGGTGCGTCGCTCATCCGCACATGAGTTTCTTGGAGGAGCCGCGAGGACGCAAGAGTAAGCTCGCCGTCCCGCCGCGCATGCAAGGCCGTACGACCCTCCAGGACACGCTCGCGGCGATCGCGGCCCGCGAATACCAGCGCGCCGGCGAGATCGCGCTCGGCGGTGTAGCCACGCCGATGCGGCTTGCCGGCGAGGCCCTGGCCGGGCTGATCGAGGCGTTCGCGCAGCCCGGAACGGGGGGCGTCGAGTGGCGCGACCGTGTCGTCGTCGCGCTCGACGACACCGTCCCTAAGCTGCTCGACGGCATGCAGGCCCTCTACGCGAACGTGCTGTTCGAGCGGCTGTTGCGTCCTCGCGAGGAGCCGCTGTTCAAGCTCGACGTCCCCGCCGCGGACGACGTCGACGCGCGTGCCGCGGCCGATGTCGCGTCGCGCGGCGCGGAGAAAGCGAACCTCGAGCACGCGGGTCAGGCGTTCGGCGAGTCGACGCGTCTGCTCGAGACGGTGCTGCGCGTCGCCGAGACGTGGGCGAGCTGCGCGAACGACGTGGAGAAGCTGAAGGAGTTCTATCCGCTCGCGGAGGTCGCCGCGAAGGAGATGATGGAGCGCGCGACCACGCTCCGCGTCGCGAACGCGGTGTTCCGCGGCGACCCCGGCACGAAGCCCGCGCCCGTCACTCCAGACACTTGAGCGCGGCGGTGCGCACGAGCCCCAGCGCGCGCTCGGTCCACGCGACGAACATCGCATCCCCGTCGATCGCGACGACGGGATCGCGCGCGACGACGCCCGTGGCCGAAGCGATCGTCGAGAGGCCCGAGATCGCTGCGAGGCTCTGCTTGCTCGCGCCGACCCTGACGGCGGTGGCGTTCTCGTCGCCCTCGGCCCACGCCAGCACGAAGTGACCGCGATCGATGGCGAGCGAGGGCATCGTCGCCGACACGACGCCGGTGCCGATGGTCTGCGGTGCCGACGGCGCGCCGCCGGCCGGCCACTTCGACCAGCGGAGCACCCACCGGCTCTTCTCGGGCACGAACGACGACCACACGACATGCAGCGTGTCGTTCTCGAACGCGACGCTCACGGTACCGACGTGGTCCTTGTCCAGGATCTCGGCCTTCGGCGCCGGGTCGCCGCGACGACCTACCCGCGCGACGTGGAGCGCGCGCGCGCTCTGTCCGCGATCGACCACGTAGGCCGCGGCGAGCGCGCTCGTCCCGGCGGCGACCGCCGGCGCGTCGACGGTCCCCACGCCTCCGTCGGCGCTCAGCGCCTCGAGCGTGACGGCGCGCGTATCGGCGTCGTCGAGCACCCAGGCCTCGACGGAGGCAACCGAAGGAACGGCCGCGAGCGCGATGCCGAGCTTTCCTCGCGCCGCGGCGCGGAACATCGACGCCGGCCGACAGACGTGGCCCGCGAGCTCGCGGCCGGCCGCGCCAGGCGCGAGGCTCGTCGCGGCGAGCACGCCGTTGCACTCGGAGGGCGCAGGGCGCGCGACGGCGGAAGGGGTGGCCGCGTAGGTCAGCACGGTGAGATCGTTGCCGAGGACCACGGCGGCGGCGTGTGTCGATACCTCACCGGGTAGTCCTGCCGCGATCGGCTCGGGCGGCGACGCCGCGGCGCCGGTCGCGTCGAGCACGAGGCGTTCGGCGTGCGCTCGAGCCTGTACGTTCCCTGTCGCGCGCGAGAGAGCGTTGTGGACGACCGTGCTCGTGAGCAGCGCCTTGCCGCGCATGGCGGCGATCGACACGGCAGCGGGCCCGCCGAGCTTCACGGCGTGGCCGCCCGCGATCGTCGTGTGACAGCCCGGAAGCGCCTGGATCAGCGCATGCGCCGCGGCATCGCCGCCCGCGTCCGCCGCCTCCTTGCCGGACGCATCGCCGCTCGCGTCGTTCGCGTGCTCGCCGCCGTTGCAGCCGTCCTTGCAGCCGGCCGCGAGCAGCGCAGCCATCGCCGCCGCCCGAAACGGCTCGCGCATCAGGACGACCAGCCGGCGAGGAGCTGCGAGCCGAAGCGCTGCCCGGCGTCGGCGAGGAGCGCCTTCAGGTCCTTGTACTCTGCAAAGATATCCGTGATCGCTCCGATGACCCGCTCGACCTCGTCCTCCGTGACGGTGAGCGGCGGCTGCAGCTCGAGCACGTTCCACTGCTGCGAGGCCGGCTGCGAGACGATGCCTTGCTCGAGCAGACGGACCGCCAGCCACTGGCCGAAGATGCGGCGGCTGAGCCCCTCGACGAGACCGGGGAGGAGACGCCCCAGGATGCCGCTCGACCGCGTGGGCCCGAGCTCGAGCCCAACGAGCAATCCCCGACCACGCACCGCCTTCACGAACGGGTGACCGCCGACCTCGTCGCGCAGGCGCTCGAGGAGCTGCTCGCCTCGCTCCCGCGCGGCGTCGGCGAGGGCATCGCGCTCGAGGATCTCGAGGACCGCGATCGCGACGCGCCATCCGAGGGCGTTGCCGGAAGGCGAGCCCTGGAGGTCCCAGCGATCCATCTTGCCGTAGGCCCGATCGTGGATCTCCGGCGTGGTCAGCGTGGCGGCGACGGGAACGAGGCCGGCGCCGAGCGCCTCGCCGAGGACGAGCACGTCCGGCACGAAGCCCTCGTGCTCGTACGCGAACATCTTCCCGGTGCGACCGAGCGCGGTCTGCGCCTCGTCGAGGACGAGCAGCGTGCCGAACTTGCGGCACAGCTCCTGTGCCTCGCGGAGGTAGCCGGGCCGCGGGACGATGACGCCGGCCGCGACCTGGATGGCCTCGACGACGAACGCCGCGGGCTTCTTGTCCTCGAGGATCTTCGCGAGCGCGGCGACGTCGTCGAAGGGGATCTCGTAGCAGTCGCCGAGGAGCGGCTCGAACGCGTCGCGCAGGCGGCCGTGCCCGCTGACCGAAAGACCTCCGAGGCTCGTGCCGTGGAAGCCGGCCTTGCAGTGGACGAGCGCACGTCGCTTCGTCGCGGCGCGCGCGAGCTTCAGCGCGCTGTCGATGGCCTCGCCGCGCGTGGTGGCCGGCAGCACGCGGGTGAGGGGAGCGGCGAGCTTCGCGAGCGCTGCCGCGAGATCGGCAGCGGCGACCGACACGCCCGCCTCGGCGAAACCCGCCGCGTCGTCGGCAAGCACCTCACGTAGTCGCTCGAGCACCTTCGGCGGATTGTGGCCGAGCGTCGCCGCGCCGGACGCCGCAAGGAAGTCGAGGTACTCGCGCCCGTCGGCATCCCAGAGGCATGTGCCCTTCGCGCGCACCCAGATCCGTCCCGACCCGAACGCGCCGAGGACCTTCACGAAGGCCGCGTTGACGTGCGCCGCGTATTTCTGCGCAGCGGGGTGGGAGAGAGCGCTCATTGCCGCGGTGCAGCATAGGCCGCCCTCGGCGCTCCCGCTAGAGGACGAGCTTCAAAGGACTAGCGTTTCTTGATGCTCCCCCCAGGCCTCACGGAGCACGCCTGCGATCTCGCCGACCGTCGCCTCGGCCCGGACCGCATCCAGCACGAGCGGCAGGAGATTGTCCTTCCCCTTCGCAGCGGCCTCGATGCGCCGCAGGGACTCGGCGTGCTTGCCGGCGTCTCGGCGGCTTCGGACCGCGCGGACGCGCTCGACCTGATCCCGCTCGATCTTGGGGTCGATCTTCATGACCTCGACCTTCGGCGTGTCCTGCACGAACTCGTTCACGCCGACGATGATGCGCTGCTTCTTCTCGATCTCGACCTGGTAGCTGAACGCGCTGTTCTGGATCTCGCGCTGCGGATACCCCTGCTCGATCGCCGCGACCATGCCACCGAGCTCGTCGATGCGCGCGAGGTACTTGTTCGCTTCCTTCTCGATGCGATCGGTGAGCGACTCGATCGCGTACGCGCCGCCGAGCGCGTCGACGAAGTCCGCCACGCCCGACTCGTTGGCGATGATCTGCTGCGTCCGGAGCGCGATCGTGACGGCCTCGCTCGTCGGCAGCCCGAGCGCTTCGTCGTAGCTGTTCGTGTGGAGCGACTGGCATCCGCCGAGCACGGCCGCGAGCGTCTGCATCGTGACCCGCACGACGTTGTTGAGCGGCTGCTGCGCCGTGAGCGTCATGCCGGCGGTCTGCCCGTGGAAGCGGAGCGCGCGCGCGCGGTCGGTCTTCGCGCCGAAGCGGTCCTTCATGAGCCGGCTCCACATGCGACGCGCGGCACGGAACTTCGCGACCTCCTCGATGAGGTTGTTGTGCACGTTGAAGAAGAAGGAGAGCTGCGCGCCGAACTTGTCGACGTCGAGCCCGGCCTCGACCGCGGCCTGCACGTACGCCATGCCGTCGGCCAGCGTGAACGCGACCTCCTGCACGGCATCGCAGCCGGCTTCGCGGATGTGATAGCCGCTGATCGAGATCGTGTTCCAGGCGGGCACGTCCTTGCCGCAGAACGCGAAGATGTCCGTGATGAGCCGGAGCGACGGGCGCGGCGGGTAGATGTACGTCCCGCGGGCCATGTACTCCTTGAGGATGTCGTTCTGGATCGTGCCGCGCAGCTTGTCGCGCGGGACGCCCTGCTCCTCGGCGACGGCGATGTAGAGGCAGAGCAGCGTCGACGCCGTCGCGTTGATCGTCATCGACGTCGAGATCTCGTCGAGCGGCAAACCCTTCAAGAGCGCGCGCATGTCGTCGATGGAATCGATCGCCACGCCGACGCGACCGACCTCGCCGAGGCTGCGCGGGTCGTCGGAGTCGCGGCCCATCTGCGTCGGGAGATCGAAGGCGACGGAGAGCCCGGTCTGCCCTTGCTTCAGCAGGTAGTGATAGCGCTCGTTCGACTCGGCCGCGGTCCCGAAGCCGGCGTACTGGCGCATCGTCCAGTAACGGCCGCGGTACATGTTCGGCTGGACGCCGCGCGTGAAGGGGGGCGTGCCGGGAAAGCCGAGGTCGCGGGACGGATCGAAGTCGGCGAGATCGTCCGGACCATAGAGCGGCGCGACGTCGGCATGGCCGGCGAGGTTCGGGACGCGCGGACGCGGCTTGTCCTTCGCTTCGAGCGCCTGGACCTTCGCTTCCCAGGCGCGCTTCTGGTCCTCGTACGTCATGGCGACGGGTTTAGCACGTCAGAAGTGCGGGATGGCCATCTCGAGCTGCTGGCGCGAGAAGGTGCCGACCTCGTCGACCGAGTAGTTGTCCTTCTCGATCTTGAACGTGCGCGTGGCGGTGACGTCGGCCGTTCCGACCACGCGGAAGCTCACCGTCGGCGTGGTGTACGACTCACGGAGGAGCTGCAGCGCGAGGTCCACGGGAACGGTGACCGGGACGCGCACGGAGGTCATCGTGTTCGCCGCCATCCATGCGCCCTCGCCGCCGGGACGCCAGTCGATGGGCAGCGTGTACCGCCCCGCGAGCGTCGCGGTGCCACGCATCGCGCGGACGGCGACGTCGTAGGAGTTCGGGTTGTACACGTCGAGCACCATGGTCATCACGACGCCGACGGTGGGCGGGAATCCGAGGTGCACGCCGCTGATCTCGGCGTGATTGAGCTTCATCGTCGGCTTCGATGCGCAGCCCGAGACGGCGAGGGCGGAGAACGCGACCGCGAGCGCGAGGACGATGGGGACGAGGGCCGACGGCGGGGTCGGAAACAAGCGCGGACGGAAGGAGGGCGTCGTCACGGTCAGGAATCTTACACGCTGGTCGTGGTAGTACCGAGTCGATGTCGAGGCGCCTGCTCTTCAGCATTCCGTCGTACGAGTACCTCGAGCCGGAGTTCCTGTCGCACGGCGACTTCGAGGCGGGAAAGACCGAGCGAAAGTACTTCCCGGACGGGGAGCGCTATCTGCGGATCGTGTCGGACCTGTGGGGCCGTGACGTGGTGGTTCTCGGCGGAACCCCGACGGACGTCGACTGGCTCGAGGTGTTCGACCTCGCGTCGGGCATCGCGCGGGGCGGCGCGCGATCGCTCGCCATCGTGATCCCGTACTTCGGCTACCAGACGATGGAGCGCGCCGTGCGGCCGGGCGAGGTGGTGGTCGCGAAGACGCGCGCGCGTCTCCTGTCGTCCATCCCGGCGCCGGAGGGCGGCACGCGCTGCTTCCTCTTCGATCTGCACACGGACGGCATCGAGTTCTATCTCGACGATCGCGTCCTCACGCGCCACATCTACGGCGCGCCGATCGTCACGAAGAAGATCCAGGAGCGCATGGGCGACAAGCCGTTCGTCCTCGGAGCGTGCGACGCCGGACGCGCGAAGTGGGTCCAGAGCCTCGCGCGCGATCTCGGCGTCGAGCCGGCGTTCGTCTACAAGCGGCGCGATCCGAAATCGGGTGACCTCGCGGTCACCGGCGTGAACGCAGACGTGAAGGGCAAGGAGGTCGTCGTGTACGACGACATGATCCGCACCGGCTCGTCGCTGATCCAAGCCGCGAAGTCGTACCTGGGCGCGGGCGCGACGAAGGTCCATGCGATCGCGAGCCATCTCGTCCTCCCGGGCGACGCGCTCACGAAGCTGCAGTCCTCGGGCGTGTTCACCTCGATCATGGGCACAAACTCGCATCCGGGCAGCCAGAAGCTCCCGAAGGAGGACGTCGTGTCGATCGCGCCGCGCCTGGTGGAGTGCCTGGACGCGGCGACGGAGTAGCGCTCATCCGCTCGGCCATCACCTCGACGGACATGCTCACCGCATGAAGGTGATCGCGAGCGGTCGGCCGAAGCGCGGCGAACCCGCAGGCGCGGTGCTCGGGCCGTACTCCTGCATCGACGCGCAAACGGCGCCGGCCCACGGAAAGCCGTACCCGGGCGAGTCCTTGACGTGCACGACGCCGGGATGGCCTGCGCCGTCGTCGTCGACCACGACGACGACCCTTGCTTTGTCGACGGCCGCGTCGTCGGAGGCGGCAGGAAACGGGCATGCGTCCCACTTGCGCGTGGGTGGCGCACTGGTCGGTGCGACCGAACCGAGCACGCGAATGTCGATTCCGCCGTCGCGGAGCGCGTGCGCGACGCGCACTACATCGGCAAGGTGGGCTCCGTCGTCCACCCGCATGAGAGCGACCGGTCGGCTCGCGTGCGCGGCGGCCTCGGCGGCGGCGTGGAGCTCGGCGTCGGTGGACGCACGCACCGCGCCGATGCGCGCATACCCGTCGAAGACTCCGACGACGATCAGCGTCGCCACGGCGCTCGCCCTGCGGTCGAGCGGAAGGGCCACGACCTCCTCCATCGGCTCGACATCCTTGGCGGCGACGACGATTCGCAGCGCGTCGTGCTCGGTCGAGAGCGCCGCGATCTCCGCGCGCTTCTCGAAGAAGCGCGCGCCGGCAGCACCGCTGACGTGGGGCACGGATTTCGCCGATGGCGATTGTGACTCTGAGAGCGGAGCGGCCTGCGCCGCCTCTGCGCCGAGCGGTCGCGACGCCGCGCTGTGTTGCGTCGCACAGGCCGCGAGGAGGACGATGATCGGCAGGCAAGTGGCGACGCGCATGCGCCCGCCGTAGCACGGCGCACGGAGCGGGGCCACGCGGTACGATGGGGTGATGTTGCGCACGGCGGTGTTTTTCGCGGCCTTGGCGGGGTACTCGCCGAGTGCATGCAACGACGCGACGACGGCCGATGATCGACCCGTTCCCGCGCCGTGCACGCCGCTCGCCGATCCGTCGACGACCATCGCGCTCGAAGGCGTGACGGGCGACGGCAACTACGTCGTCGTGCTGGGCGTCACCGGGGCGACGTCGCGCGTCTTCTACGGAACGCGCGCGCACATGGTCGAAGGCCGCATCACGGGCATGTCCGCGGGCTGCGCGCAGTACTACGACTTCATCGTCGAAGGACGCTCGTACGGCGCCGTGTTCGCGGCGCCCATGTGCGGGCCCGACGACGCGAGCCGGTTGGTCGCCGGCGAGGCCGGCGGCCCGATGGTCACGCACCCGCTCGAGGTGCTCGTGGGTGTGCCGCGTGGCGACGCCGGTCCGGATGCCGGTACACCTGCGCCCGCGCCGAGTGCCTTCTCGTTCTACTGCTCGTGAAGGGTTCCGGTATCGTCTCGGTCGATGAGGTCGATCGTCGTCGCGTCGTTGTTCGCCTCGCTCGCGGCATGCTCGCGACCAACCCCCGCGCCCGCGCCCGCGCCCGCGCCCGCGCCCGCGCCCGCCTCCGGCATCCCGCTCCCGTCCACCGCGACCCCGTGCACGTCGACGGGCCCCGCCTGCATTCGCTTCGCCACGAACGAGGACGCCTTCCGCTGGGTCCTCGCGCACGATCCCGCCATCCTCGCGATCGGCGAGGCGCACGCGCAGAAGGGCACCGAGGCGATCGCCTCGGCGACCAAGCGCTTCACGGACTCGATGGTGCCGCTGCTCGAGAACCGCGCGAGCGATCTCCTCGTCGAGGCCTGGGCGGGCGACCCGAAGTGCCAGAAGGAAGTGAAGCAGGTCGCGAGCGCGCAGAAGCCCGTGCAGCAGGCCCAGGCGCAGAGCAACCCGAACGAGTACGTCGCCCTCGGGACACGCGCGAAGGAGCTCGGCGTACAGCCGCATCTCCTCAGGCCGAGCTGTGACGACTACGCGAGCCTCGCGGACGCCGGCGCCGACGTCGTGCCGGCCTCGCTCGGCCTCATCAAGCGCCTCACGCAGTCCGATGCGACGACGCTCTTCCAGCGCAACCAAGCGGCGAAGAACGGCAAGCTCGTCGTGACGTACGGCGGCGCGATGCACAACGACCTCGCGCCCACGGAGAGCCTCCGCGTGTACAGCTTCGGCCCCGAGCTGTCGGCGACGACCGCGGGACGCTACGTCGAGCTCGATCTCATCGTCCCCGAGTACGTGAAGAAGACGGAGATCTGGGAGAAGCTCCCCTGGTTCGCGGCGTTCCAGGCCGAAACGGGACCGAAGGACAAGCCGACGCTGTATCGCCTCGGCGAGCGCTCCTTCGTCCTCGTGTTCGCGAGCACGGCGCCCGCGCCGCGCTGACGCTCCCAAGGTCCGGGACGTCGCGCGCGTCTCACGTGGATGCGCGCGATCGTCGCGGTCGTCGGTCTCGCGGGCGCGCTCACGGCGGCTGCGTGCTGCCACGTGGGCGTCGCGGAACGCCCCTTCACGCCCGCCGAGCTCGAAGCGGAGCGGCGCGCGCAGCACGATCGCGCGGGCGCCGGCGTGGAGAGCGCGGTCGTCGGTCCGTTCGTGGTCGTGGCGAGCGGACCGATGCCGCGCGTCGTCCGCGACGAGGCCGCCGAGACGATCGGGTGGGCGAGCCGGCTCCTGCGCGCCGACTTCTTCACGCACGATCCCGGCGCGGTGCTCACCATCTGGGTGTTCTCCGACGACGAGAGCTACATGCGCGGGAGCTCCGCGATCCTCGGCATCACGCCCGGGACTCCGTACGGCTTCTATCGATCGTGCAAGCGCGCGCTCGTCGTGAACGCGGGCAACGGCTACGGCACCCTCGTGCACGAGATGGTGCACGCGTACATGGACGGCGACTTCCCGGACGCGCCCGTGGGGCTGAAGGAGGGGCTGGCGTCGCTCTTCGAGGCGCCGCGCGAGGAAGCCGGGCATATCCGAGGTGCGACGAACTGGCGCCTCCCCGCGCTGCAGCGGGCGATCGCGGCGAGGACCGCGCCGTCGTTCACACGCATGGCCGAGGGCGGCCGTGGCGACTTCTCCGGCAAGGACGGAGCGGCGCTGTACGCGACGGCGCGCTACCTCTGCTTCTACCTCCAGGAGCGCGGGCTGCTGCAGCGCTTCTACCGCGCATTCCGCGGCCGATCGGAGCGGTCGAGCGACGACGCGACGGGCCTCACGACGCTCCAGGATACGACCGCACGCGATCTCGGCACGCTCCGGACGGAGTGGGAGCGCTTCGTGGCCGAGCTCGCGCTCCGCTGACGCGCCGCCGATTGGGGTTGAAACTACACGGGAAGATCCGGGACGCTCTCTCCCATGAGTAGACCGGGCCCGCAGAGCAGCAGTCCACCGCCGACGACGCCGGGCGTGGACCCGCGCTCCGCCAATCCACGCATCGAGGACGACCGGACGGGCATGGGCGACGCGACGCTCAAGCGCGCGTTCCTCGACCACCTCTCGTATTCGCTGGGGAAGGGCGCGGCGAACTCCACCGATCTCGACCGCTTCTTCGCGCTCGCCCTGACGGTCCGCGACCGGCTCACGTATCGGTGGGCGCAGACGCAGGAGACGTATTCGAGGACGGACGCGAAGCGCATCTACTACCTGTCCGCCGAGTTCCTGCTCGGGCGCGCGCTCGCCAACAACCTGCACGCGCTGGACATCTACGAGAAATCGAAGACGCTCCTGAAGAGCGCCGGCCTCGAGCTTGCCGACGTGCTCGAGGACGAGCCCGAGCCCGGTCTCGGCAACGGCGGCCTCGGCCGCCTCGCCGCGTGCTTCCTCGATTCGATGGCGACGCTCGGTTACGCCGGCTACGGCTACGGCATCCGCTACGAGTTCGGCATCTTCGAGCAGGAGATCAAGAACGGGTGGCAGGTCGAGCGCCCCGACGAGTGGCTTCGGTTCGGCAATCCCTGGGAGTACGTCCGCCCCGAGTACGCCGTGAGCGTCAACTTCGGTGGCCGCGTCGAGGCCGTCACCGACGAGGAGGGCGATCTCTCCGCGCGCTGGGTCGACACGCACAAGGTCCTCGGCGTTCCGTTCGACACTCCGATCGCGGGCTTCCGGAACAACACCGTCAACACGCTCCGCCTCTGGCAGGCGCGCGCCGGCAACGAGTTCGACCTCAAGGTCTTCAACGACGGCGACTACGTCCGTGCCGTCGAGGACAAGAACTCGAGCGAGGTCATCTCGAAGGTCCTTTACCCGAACGATCACAACCAGGCCGGCCGCGACCTCCGGCTGAAGCAGGAATACTTCTTCGTCGCCTGCGCGATCTCGGACATCGTTCGTCGCTACAAGAAGTCGCACAAGAACTTCGACGATTTCGCGACGAAGAACGCCATCCAGCTGAACGACACGCACCCGGCGATCGCGATCACCGAGCTGATGCGCGTGCTCGTCGACCTCAATCGCGTCCCGTGGGATCGCGCGTGGGAGATCACGGTCGCGACGTGCGGCTACACGAACCACACGCTCTTGCAGGAGGCGCTCGAGCGCTGGCCGGTCGCGATGTTCGAGCGTCTCCTGCCGCGCCACCTCCAGATCATCTACGAGATCAACCGTCGCTTCGTGCGCTCGGTAATGGCGCGCTTCCCCGGCGACGACGCGCGCATCCGCCGCATGTCGATCATCGAGGAGGGCACGGAGAAGAAGGTCGCGATGGCGCACCTCGCCGTCGTCGGCTCGCATGCAGTGAACGGCGTCGCTGCGCTCCACACCGATCTCTTGAAGCGCGACGTGCTCCGCGACTTCGCCGAGATGACGCCCGCCAAGTTCTCGAACAAGACCAACGGCGTCACCCCGCGCCGCTGGCTGTGGCACTGCAACCCACGCCTGTCCGCGCTCATCACCGAGGCGATCGGGCCGGACTGGGTCACGAACCTCGATCACCTCGAGAAGCTGATGAAGCTCGCCGACGACGCGTCGTTCGTCGAGCGCGTCGGCGCGATCAAGCGGCAGAACAAGGCGGATTTCGCGCAGTACGCGGCCGACACATGGAAGTTCCGCTTCGATCCGGACTCGATGTTCGACGTCCAGATCAAGCGCCTCCACGAGTACAAGCGGCAGCTGCTCAACGCGCTCCATGTCGTGCGCCTCTATCTGGATGCGAAGCGCGACGCGAAGGCGCTCGACGCACCGCGCACCATCTTGTTCGGGGCGAAGGCCGCGCCCGGCTATCGCGTCGCGAAGCTCATCATCAAGCTGATCAACGGGATCGCCGATGTCGTGAACAGCGACGTCGACCTGCAGGGTCGGCTCCGCGTCGCGTTCCTCCCGAACTACCGCGTGTCGCTCGCCGAGCGCATCATCCCCGCCGCCGATCTCTCCGAGCAGATCTCGACCGCCGGCAAAGAGGCCTCGGGCACCGGCAACATGAAGCTGTCGATGAACGGCGCGCTCACCATCGGCACCCTCGACGGGGCCAACGTCGAGATCCGCGAGGCAGTCGGGGAAGAGAACTTCTTCCTGTTCGGCCTCACCACGCCGGAGGTGCACGATCTCCAGCGTACCGGCTATCGCCCGCGCGCCGTGTACGACCGCAACGAGCGGCTCCGCGAGGTGATCGATCTCGTCGCGAACGGCTTCTTCAGCAGCGACGATCCGACGCTGTTCCGGCCGCTGACCGACCACCTCCTCGATCACGACACGTACATGATCCTCGAGGACTTCGACGCCTACGTCGCGTGCCAGAAGCGCGTGAGCGAGGCGTATCTCGACAAGAAGGCATGGCACGCCATGGCGGTCCGGAACATCGCCAAGATGGGGATGTTCTCGTCCGATCGCACGATCCGCGAGTACGCGAACGAGATCTGGGGAGCGAAGCCGGTGCACATCGAGCTCCGCAACTACGACGGCACCTGAGGCAGCAGCTCGTCGAGGAGATCGAAGAGCTCCATCTCTCGCGGCAGCACGCGGCCGTCCGAGGCGATCGCGCGTAGCGCGACGTCGCGGACGGTCCGCGCGAGGGCGGGGGAGACGCGCGTCGGGTCGACGAGCTCCGCGGCCGGCGGCGCGGAGAGGAGCTCGATCACGGATGGCAGCGCCGCGCGCGGCAGCCCGAGCTCGTGCGCGAGCGTGACGAAGAACGCGTGCTCCGCGAGATCGACATCGAGGTCGGCCCAGAGGAACGAGGCAGCAAAGCGGAGCAGGCAGAGGCGATCGGCGGCGGTGGGGGAGAGCATGGCCGGCCCCCGAGCAGCCTGCGTGCCGCGGCCGCGATGCCGCTTTTGTCGGCGAATTCGAGAATGACCCTATGTCCCGGACACCCGCGGGGGTGGCCCGGGGCCAGGGTGACGCGCGACCGTGCACCCCGGCCCACCACGACCCGCGAAGCTTGGCCCCGCTCTTGCGAGGCCGACCTGGGATCGGAGCGTGCGATGACGACGAGCCAGGCTCAAATGCGACAGGTTCGGGCTTTGAAGCCCCAACGCCTTGCCATCCAACAGGTCATGACGAGCCAGCCCGTCACAGTCGGACGGAACGAGTCGCTTGCGACCGCACACGAGCTCATGCGTGCGCACGACTGCAGGCACCTGCCGGTGCTCGAGCACGGCGAGCTCGTTGGCGTCGTCACGCAGCGCGACCTGTACCTGCTCGAGACCATCGCCGGAGTCGATCTGCGGAACGACCACGTCGACGACGCGATGAGCACCGATGCGTACGCGGTTCATCCGGACGAGCCGCTCGATCACGTCGCGGCTCACATGGCGACGCATCGCTACGGCTGCGCCGTCGTGATCGAGCGCGGTCGCGTGATCGGCATCTTCACGACCACCGACGCGCTGCGCGTCCTCGCCGGACGCGTCCCGTAGCGTCCTCCTCCCTTCGACGCTCGATCAGCGGCGCATACGCACGATCCGCGCGAACGCGTCGCCGGCGGCGCGCGCGAGCTCTTCGAGCCGGCGCGTCGCGAGCATCGTGTCGCCCAGCTCGTCGGCGACGAGGACGACCGCCGTCTTCCCGCTGACCCGGATCGGGACCACGGCGACGTCCCGCGACGCGCCCCGCATCACGTGGAGGAGCGACGCGTGGACGTCGTCGTGCCGGATCGGCCCGAGATAGAGGCCTTCGCGTACCGCGTCGTCGAAGACGCTCGTGCTCTCGAGGGGGATCAGGATGGACTGCAGCGCGGCGCGATCGGCGAACTCGGGCGTGCACGCCCAGCCGAGGTAGCCGCCGCGCTTCACGACGAACAGCGCCACCTTGAAGGCCACGATCCGCGCGCCGGTGAGCACGAGCTCGAGGACCTCGTCGCGTGAGCCTGCGGCCCGTAGCGCCGCGAGGATCCCACCGGTGTCCGCGGACGGAACCTGCGGCGCATACGCGCCGAACGCGCCGCCTCCCGGGAGCGGCGGGGGCCCCGGGATGAACGAGCCCGTGGCACCGCCGGGCAGAGGCCGGCCGCCGAGCGCGGCCGCCGCCGGGCCGTCGACCGCCGGTCGCATCCGCTCGTTGACCTCCACGATCTGCCGGAAATGCGCGGGATCCACGGGGTATCCCTCGCCGAGGGCGGACCCGGCAGGGTCGACGAGCGGCGGCGGACGCTGCGTCCCGCCGCTGACCGCGGTGAACGTGCGGCGCGTGAGCGGGATCGGGATCTCCGATCCGAGACCGCTCGTCGGGTGCTCCGACGTCGCGGCCTGCGTCGTTGCATTATGCACGGGTGTTCCCCACGGCGGGGTATCGCGCGAACGCCCGAGAGCGGCGGGCCGCCCCGAAGGCCCTGCGGGCACCACGTGCGCCTGCCGCTCCGAGGCGGGCATGCGGCTCGGGCGCAGCGCATCCGACGCCATCGCGTCGAGCGCATGCGACGGATAACCTACCTTCAACGCGGGCGGCGGCAATGTACCGCCCTTGAACGAACGAGCGTCGGACGCGCGCGGTCGCGAGTCGTACAGGCGCTCGTCGTCGCGAGGGTCGGCCGCTTCGGGACGCGACGGCGGAAGCGAGCGCGAGCGCAGCTTGCGAAGCCCCTCTTCGATGGCCGCGGGCGTCGCGCGCACGAGCCGCACCGGCGCGCCGAGGTGGTACGCGATCTCGTTCCCCGGATGCGGATCGCCGGCGTCGGCGACGACGACGTCGATGGTCCCGGTGATCGCGTCGCGCCGCACGGGGATGGCGAGGAGCCGCGCACAGAGGCCGGGCGGGAGCCGATCGACCAGCTCCACGAGCGGCAGCACCTGCCGCAGATACGGGGCCTCGGTCCGTGCGAGATAACGGGCGAGGACCTCCGGGCTGACGGCCCGAGCCTCGAGCAGCGCCTGGACGAGCGGAGCTCCGCCCGTCACCGACGCGAAGAGCGCGTCGGCGATGGCGTCTTCGGAGGCGGCCTCCTCGAGGAGGAGCGCCTTCGTGAGCTCGTCCGGCACCGGATTACTGTAACCGGAAGGCCGTGCGCCCGGATGTCACTTCTTCTCGAACTGGAACACGACCTCGCTCTTGCGGACGAGCCCGAGCTGTTCGCGCGCGATCCGCTCGACTGCGGTCGGGTTCTCGCGAAGCTCCTTGACCTCCGTCCGCAGCTTGCCGACATCGCGTCGCAGCTCGGCGTTCTCGTTCTGCACGCCGGCGAGCTCGGTCTCGAGCGACCGCATGCGGGGGAGCCCCTGCGGCTCCATGAGCAGGATCGGCACGGCGACGAGCGAGACCGTCAGGACGGCGAGCGGCAGGCCGCGGAGGAGGGTCTCGGAGGGCATCGAGGCTCTTCACCGTAGTCGCGGCCGGCGTCGATGGACCAGTTCGCGGCAAAAAACGCTAACCTGGCGCGGTCATGCACCCTGGTTGGGAGCCCGTCATCGGCCTCGAGGTCCACGCGCAGCTGCTCACCCGGAGCAAGCTGTTCTGCGCTTGCCCGACGACGTTCGGCGCTCCACCCAACACGCACGTGTGCCCGACCTGTCTCGGCCTGCCCGGCGCGCTGCCCGTGCTCAACGCGGAAGCGGCGCGCATGGCGGTGAAGGCTGCGCTCGCGCTCGACTGCACCGTGCGCCCGAAGAGCCGCTTCGCCCGGAAGAATTACTTCTACCCGGACCTGCCGAAGGGTTACCAGGTCAGCCAGTTCGACGAGCCGTTCAGCGATCACGGCCACCTCGACATCGCGCTCGAGGGCGCCGAGGGCGAGCCCCCGAGGACGAAGCGCGCGCGCATCCTCCGCATCCACATGGAGGAGGACGCCGGCAAGAACGTCCACACCGCCGGCTCGGTCTCCGTGGTCGATCTCAATCGCGCCGGCGTTCCGCTCGTCGAGATCGTCGGTGAGCCGGATCTCTCGAGCCCGCAGGAGGCGGCCGAGTACCTGCGCACGCTCCGCGACATCCTCGTGTTCCTCGGGATCAACGACGGCAACCTCGAGGAGGGGTCGTTCCGTTGCGATGCGAACGTCTCGATCAAGCCGATCGGCGAGGCGAGGCTCGGTACGCGCGTCGAGCTGAAGAACATCAACTCGTTCAAGTTCGTCGAAAAGGCGATCGCCTCGGAGATCGAGCGCCAGAAGGAGATCCTCGAGGGCGGCGGACGCGTGGTGCAGGAGACGCGCGGCTGGGACGAGACGACGACCAGCACCTTCCCGCTGCGCAGCAAGGAGACGGCGCAGGACTACCGCTACTTCCCCGAGCCGGATCTGCCGCCCGTGGTCCTCGACGACCTCTTCGTCGCCCGCGTCCGCGCCGAGCTGCCGGAGCTCCCGCGCGTGAAGCGCGATCGCTTCGTGACGGAGCTCGGTCTGTCGCCGTACGCGGCGAACGTGCTCACGCAGCACCCGCGCATCGCCGCGTTCTTCGAAGAGGCCGCGACGCTCCATCTCGACGCCGCGCATGCCGGCCGCGTCGCGAACTTCATCCAGAGCGAGGTCCTGCGCGACGTCACGACGCAAGGGCAGCAGGCGTCGATTCCGGTCACCGCGCGGCAGATCTCGGAGCTGATTCGCCTCGTCGACACCGGCAAGATCAGCGGAAAACAGGCCAAGGAGCTCTACGTGAAGCTCCGCGAGGCCGGTCCCGAGGCCTCGGCGGCGTCGCTCGTCTCGCAGCTCGGGATGGCGCAGGTCACCGATCCGAAGGCCATCGAGGACGTATGCGCGAAGGTCATCGCCGACAACCCGAAGCAGGCCGAGCAGCTGCGCGCCGGCAAGGAGGCGCTCTTCGGCTTCTTCGTCGGTCAGGTCATGAAGGCGACGAAGGGCAGCGCGAACCCGCAGCTCGTGAACGACACGCTGAAGCGTCTGCTGGCGGCCGGCTGATCGCCTCATGAGCCCTCCGCCGTCGCTTCCGTCGCTCCCTGCGGTGCGGCCCATCGGTCGCGTGCTCATCGTCGACGACAACGCCGAGCTGGTCGAGACGCTGCGCGCCGTCATCGCATCGGGCGTGCCCGGTCTGTCGATCGCCACCGCCGCGAACGGCGACGCGGCGCTGAAGATGGCGCAGAAGGGCTTCGACGTCGCGATCGTCGACGTGAAGCTCCCCGACGTGAGCGGGATCGACCTGATCCAGCCCCTTCGCGTCGCTTCGCCGTTCTCGGAGGTGCTGCTCCTCACCGGCTTCGCGAGCGTCGATGCCGCGATCGGCGCGCTCCGCTCGGGCGCGTTCGCGTTCGTGCTGAAGTCGTTCCGCCCCGAGGAGCTGATCTCGATCGTCGAGCAGGCGCTCGGCAAGGTGCAGCTGAAGCGCGAGCGCGAGGAGCTCGAACGGCGCTACCGCGATCTCGTCGAGGTCACCGACGTGCTCGTCTTCGCGCTCGACAACGACGACAAGGTCGCCCTCATGAACCGGAAGGCGGCCAGCATGGTGAACATCGTGCCGGACCAAGCGCTCGGCCGCCCGTTCCTCGAGTCGTGGATCCCGAAGGAAGACCGCGGCGCGATGCGCACCGCGCTCGCCGGTACGCGCGACGGCTTCGCGGTCGCCGCGCATCACCATCACCGCGCATACGAGGTCGAGACCGGCTTCGTCGATCAGAGCGTCCCCTCGACGGCGCGGCGCCGCGTGCGCTGGCATCTCTCGCGATCGCCCGATCCCACCGGGCTCGTGTACGGCATCGGCATCGACATCACCGAGCGGCGCGCGCTCGAGAAGCGAGCCGCCGATGCCGAGGCGCTCTCGGCGATGGGCGAGCTCGCGATGAACCTCGCGCACGAGATCCGGAACCCGCTGAACGCCGCGGTGCTCCAGCTGCATCTCCTGAACCGCAACCTCGATCGCCTCGACGCCGAGGAGCCCACGCGCGTCGCGCTGAAGGACCGCGTCCGCATCGTCGGCGACGAGATCGGCCGCCTGAACCGCCTCCTCACGGAGTTCCTCGAGCTCGCTCGGCCGCGCGGCATCGCGCGCGAGCCCGTTCACCTTCCGCGCCTCGTCGACGAGGTGCTCGATCTCGAGGGCGAGAGCGCGAAGGGGAAGGGGATCGAGATCGTCCGTCAGATCTCGGCCGAAGGGTGCGTCGCGATCGGCGATCGCGAGAAGCTCAAGCAGGTGACCATCAACATCGTCGTCAACGCGCTCGAGGCGATGAAGCAGGGCGGCGTGCTCACGGCCAGCGTGCGACCTGCCGGAGAGAGCGTCGTGATGACGTTCGAGGACAACGGGCCGGGAATCGAGCCCGCGGTCCTCGCCAGCGTCTTCGATCCGTTCTTCACGACCAAGGAAGCAGGGACGGGGCTCGGGCTGTCGATCGTCCGCAAGATCGTCGATCAGCACGGCGGTGACGTCGTCATCGAGAGCGAACGCGGTCACGGTGCGCGCGTGACCGTGTCGATCCCGATGGGCCGCTGAGAACGCGGGCCATAGCCGCGCGATACCGGCGCGCGCTTGGTCTCGGACGGCTCAGGCCCACGTTCTACTTGGAGAGACGTGGGCCAGATGGGCGATCAGCGAGCGATCACCTACCGGGGGGCTTGAGCGGCAGCACCGACGACGAGAGCGGCGGCGGCGGGATCTTCCCGCTCGGACGCGCCTCGGGGGTGACGCCGTCACCCGCCTCGATCGACATGAGCGCCATGAAGATGCGATCCATGCCGAGCTCGAGGGCGCCTTCCTTCATGAAGAGCCCCGCGATGCGCACGAGGCGCAGCGCCGTGGTCTTCCCGAGCTCCGCGGTCTCGCGCTCGAGGAATGCCTCGAACGTCCCGAACCCCTTCGCCTGATAGAGCTGGCGGGCCTGGATGTCCTTGAGGACGACGCCGATGTCGTAAAAACCCTTCGCCAGGTTCTTACGCAGGCCCTTGATCTGCTGGAGCGAGTTGTGAAGCTCCCCGATCTTGGCCTTGATGTCCTCGGCCATCGCGGGCGTGCGAATCGTCGCGCGCGCGCTGCCCGGCAAGGGCGGCTCGGCCGCTCGGGCACGTGCCTCCGCGGCATGTTTCGCGGCGTGGCGCGCGGCCCATGGCGCTGCACCACGGAGACCCAGCTTGCGCTTGGGCGCCTCCGCAGCAGCGGCCTTGTCGGCCTTCCCACTCGCAGCGCCGGACTTGGCTCCATTCTTGGAGCCCTTCGCCTCGGCCGCTTTCCCCTTCGCAGGCTTCTTCGTCGCTGCCATTTCCGTCAGGCTCATAAGGGTAGTCCGGTGCGCGAAATGTCTCGCGCGACCGTTGGTTACCGTTCCGCGCCTGCGGAAGGTCCCGAGGGCTCGACCCGGACAATCACTTACGCGCGGCCATACCATTGTCGGCGGCGCGCCGTCCAGAAATCGTTGTCTTCCGGGGTCATGTTCTCCCTTCTGTCGCGCTCGTCCTGCGCTGCCTCTGTATAGTCCGCCCGCCGATGGCCATCCTCACCGTCCCCGCAGACGACGAGCTCCAGACCTTCCTGGACGCGTACGAGCTCGGTGAAACGCGCGCCGCGAAGGGCATCGAAGCCGGGACCGTGAACTCGAGCTACGCGCTCGACATGGAAAAAGGCCGCTATTTCCTGCGGATCTACGAGGAGCAGCCCCTGGCCGGGGCCGAGGTCGAGGCGCGCCTCCTCCTTCATCTCGCGGCCGCCGGCGTCCCCACGCCCTCGCCGGTGAAGGCCCGCGACGGCGCGATGGTCCGGACCCTCGCGGGCAAACCGGCGGCGATCTTCCCGTGGGTCGACGGCGACATGCTCT
>JAQBQJ010000090.1 GCA_028287065.1 Labilithrix sp.
CTCGCGCAGCATCTCCTCGGAGGACCTCAGCGTCTGCGCTTGCTGCTCCAGCTCCTGGTTCGAGCGCTTCAGCTCGTTCTGCTGGCGCTGCAGCTCGCTCGACTGCTCCTTCAGCTCGTCGGCGAGGGACTGCGACTGCTTCAGCAGCTCCTCGGTGCGCATGTTCGCGCCGATCATGTTGAGGACGACGCCGATGCTCTCCGTGAGCTGCTCGAGGAAGAGCCGATGGATCTGCGAGAACGGCTCGAAGCTCGCGAGCTCGATCACCGCGCGCACGTCGTCCTCGAAGAGGACCGGCAGCACGATCAGGTTCAGCGGCGGCGCCTCGCCGAGGCCCGACGTGACCTGGATGTAGTCGTGCGGCACGCGGCTGAGGAGGATGCTCTTCTTCTCGAGCGCCGCCTGGCCGACGACGCCCTCGCCGAGGCGGAAACGATTCGCGACGTGCTTGCGATCCTTGTACGCGTAGGTCGCGAGGAGGCGGAGCGTCTTCCCCTCCCCTTCGTCCATGACGAAGAACGCGCCGTGGCTCGCCTGAACGAGCGGCGTGAGCTCGCTCATGATCATGCGCGACACGCTCTCGAGGCTCTTCTGGCCCTGCATCATGCCGGAGAACTTCGCGAGGTTCGTCTTCAGCCAGTCCTGCTCGCGGTTCTTCTGCGTGGTCTCACGCAGGTTCACGATCATCTGGTTGACGCGCTCTTTGAGCTGCAGGACCTCGCCCTGCGCTTCGACGGTGATGCTCCGGGTGAGATCGCCCTCGGTGACCGCGGTGGCGACCTCGGCCATCGCGCGGATCTGGTTGGTGAGCGAATCGGCGAGCTGGTTGACGTTGTCGACGAGATCGCGCCACGTTCCCGCGGCGCCGGCGACCTTCGCCTGACCACCAAGCTTCCCTTCCGTACCGACCTCGCGCGCGACGCGCGTGACCTCGCTCGCGAAGGCGCGGAGCGTGTCGGTCATCGTGTTGAGCGTGTCGGCGAGGGCGGCGATCTCGCCCTGCGCGTCCATCGTGAACTTCTGCGAGAGGTCGCCGCTCGCGACCGCGGTCACGAGCTTGATGATGCCGCGCACCTGAGTCGTCAGGTTCGAGGCCATGCTGTTGACGGAATCGGTGAGGTCCTTCCACGTGCCGGCGACGCCGGGGACGCGGGCCTGACCACCGAGCTTGCCTTCCGTACCGACCTCGCGCGCGACCGTGGTGACCTGATCGGCGAAGATGCCGAGGGTCTGGGTCATGTCGTTGATGGTCTCGGCGAGCTCGGCGATCTCGCCCTTTGCCTCGACGACGAGTCGCTTCGACAGATCGCCCTTGGCGACCGCCGTGACGACCTTCGCGATGCCGCGAACCTGCGTGGTGAGGTTCGAGGCCATGCTGTTGACGTTGTCGGTGAGGTCCTTCCACGTGCCGGCGACGCCGGGCACGAACGCCTGACCACCGAGCTTGCCCTCGGTACCGACCTCGCGCGCGACGCGCGTGACCTCTGCGGCGAAGCTCCGGAGCTGGTCCACCATCGTGTTGACGGTGTTCTTCAGCTCGAGCATCTCGCCTTTGACGTCGACGGTGATCTTCTGCGAGAGGTCGCCGTTCGCGACCGCGGTGGTGACGAGCGCGATGTTGCGGACCTGGCCGGTAAGGTTACTGGCCATCCCGTTGACGCTGTCGGTGAGGTCCTTCCATGTGCCGCCGACGCCGGGCACGAAGGCCTGGCCGCCGAGCTTTCCTTCGCTACCGACCTCGCGAGCGACGCGCGTGACCTCGGCGGCGAAGCTGCGGAGCTGATCCACCATCGTGTTGATGGTGTTCTTCATCTCGAGCATCTCGCCCTTCACGTCGACCGTGATCTTCTGGGCGAGGTCGCCGTTCGCGACCGCGGTGGTGACGAGCGCGATGTTGCGGACCTGGCCGGTGAGGTTACTGGCCATCCCGTTGACGCTGTCGGTGAGGTCGCGCCACGTCCCGCCGACGCCGGGCACGTTGGCCTGTCCGCCGAGCTTTCCTTCGCTGCCGACCTCGCGAGCGACGCGCGTGACCTCGGCGGCGAACGTCGACAGCGAGTCGACCATGCCGTTGATCACGTTCTTGATCTGCAGCATCTCGCCCTGCAGCTCGACGGTGATCTTCTGCGTGAGGTCGCCGGAGGCGATCGCGGTCGCGACCTTCGAGACGTCGCGGAGCTGCACCGTGAGGTTGCCAGCGAGGCCGTTGACGCTGTCGGTGAGGTCCTTCCACGTACCGGACACGCCGCGCACGTGCGCCTGGCCGCCGAGCTTTCCTTCGGTACCGACTTCCTTCGCGACGCGCGTGACCTCGCGGGCGAATGCGCTGAGCTGATCGACCATCGTGTTGACGGTGTTCTTCAGCTCGAGGATCTCGCCCTGGGTCTCGACGACGAGCTTCTTCGAGAGGTCGCCGTTCGCGACCGCGGTGACGACGCCGGCGATTCCTCGCACCTGCGTCGTGAGGTTACTGGCCATCCCGTTGACGGAGTCGGTGAGGTCCTTCCACGTACCGGCGACGCCGGGCACGTGCGCCTGTCCACCGAGCTTGCCTTCGCTTCCTACTTCGCGCGCGACGCGCGTGACCTCGCTCGCGAACGCGCGGAGCTGATCGACCATCCGATTGACGGTCATACCGATGCGGAGGAACTCGCCTCGCACGGGCTTGCCGTCGATCTCGAGGGCCATCTTCTGCGACAGGTCACCCTCGGCGACCGCGATGAGGACGCGCGCGACCTCGGTGGTCGGGCGCGTGAGGTCGCCGATCAACGTATTGAACGAGTCGCCGATGGTCTCCCAGCCTCCGCGGAGGCCGTCCATGCGCATGCGTTCGCCCATCTCGCCGTCGCGACCGACGACGCGCGTGAGGCGCGCGAGCTCGAGGGCCGAGTGATCGAGGCGCTCGGCGAGATCGTTGAACGCTTCGGAAATCTCGCGCGAAACGCCGTCGCGAGGACGAAGTCGGAAGCTGAACTCGCCGCGATGGAGGGACTCCAGGGCGGTCGACAGGAGCTCGGTCTCGGTCTGCTTCGTGAGCGCACGGGTGCTCGCGGGCCGGGCGCTCTTCGGGGAGCGTCCGCTCCCCCCGCCGTTCCCGTTCCCGTCACCGTTGCCGCCGTTACCGCTACGCGAACCGTTGGAGCGGCGCTTCTTGCGCCCTTGCGTCAGGTCGATATCCGCCACGATCTAGCCCCTCCGATGGGCGGGAGCGCCCACTGCAAATGTCACACCGCTGCGTTAAGCCCCGTTTGCGAGGCGGTCCGTCGCATTGGCGGGTCCGCTTTTGCCACAGTCGTACGAGAGCGCCTCAGCTCCGCGCGACGACGGGATCGAGCGGCAGAGCCGTGCGTGCGACGCGCGCGCCGGCGGCACGGACGCGCTCGAGGGCGGCGAGCATCCGCCTCAGGGTCGGGGCCGCGCGAGCGAGCGGATCGTCGATGAGCGACGCTGCCGCACCGTCGGCCTCGCGCTGGATGCGCGCACACTCGGCGACGAGCCGCGCGTCCGACGCGCCGTCGATCAAACGACCGGCCGACGCGAGCCACTCCCATCGCAGACGTTCACCGCACGTCGGCTTCGTCCGGGGCGGAGCGAGGCCGGCCGATCCGACCGCCGCGGCGATCTCCTCGGACAGCGAACGATGGAGGGCGGCGAGCCAAGCCGTCTCTTCGGCGAAGCGCTCCTCGCGCGCATTCCGCGCGGTGACCTCGAAGCCGAGGGCGAGGCTCGACGAGGCCGCAGCGACACGGCGGAGCAGATCGAGCGTCGGTGCGGCGATCGAATCGATGCTCGGCGCCGGCGCGGCGGCGAACGCCACGCGGCGCCTCGCGCGTGCGGGCCCCTTCGATGCGGGAGCGCGACGGGACGCGGAACGAAGCACGGACGTCCGATGCAGGTTCTTCGTGGTCATGGCGCTTCTCCCGGGGTTCGGTCGGTCCGCGGCAGGATCTGCGCTCCGGGACGACCGCTCTCTAGATCGCGCTCGACCTTCGTACGCAGCGTCGCCCAATCCGGCTCGGTCGCACGACCGACGGCATCGAGATCGGACTTCAAGAGATCGCGACGCGCGCGGAGCTCCGTCACGCGCGCGTCGCCACGAGATGCTTTTCGCGATCGGACCAGCGCCTGGTCGAGCTGATCGAGGGCGCGCTGGAGCCGCGCGCGATAGTCGGACTGCTCGAGACGGAAAGCCGCGATCATCTCGCCGCGCGCACGCATCGCGTCGTCGGCGGACGTCTGCGCGTCGGCTTTCGTCTCGATCGACGCGCTCGTGAGCGACGTCTCTTGCGCCTGCGCCATCTGCTCGGCTTCGGCCGTCGCTCGCTCCGAGGCGCGACGCTTCGCCTCCGCGTCGTCACGACATCCCATCACCGCAGCGCCGAGTCCGGCGGCGAGAACGATCCCGAGGAGCGGCAGGCGGTACATCGGTGACGAAGGACTCGGTTGCCTATCTCGTGCCAGCGCATGCAAAGCCGCTGCGGGGCACGGAAAACCGGCGTCGCGCGATCGCACGGCATGCTCGCGCTCGAAGATCCGGCATGTGGCGCGCACGTCGCACATACAGCGTTGGAGCAACGTGGCTCCGCGCGCTTTGGTCACGCGGCAGGGGCCATCGCGCCCCGCCTGGCGCAATCCGCTACGCGTCGCGCGGCGCCGCGAGACGTCGCTCTTCGCCCTTCGCGCGCGCCCCCGCGTCGTGCTGCGCGTGTCTCGAGGCCGCGCGGCGTGCGTGGACCGGAACGTGCTTGAGCAAGCGCCGCTGCGTTTGCCGGAGGCTGCCGTTTCCCATGACCGTCCGATCGATCCTCGAGAATCCCGCACCGCCTCCGAAAAAGATGAGCCCGAGCACCGACGAAGCGGACGCCGCCGAGCACCTGCGCACGCAGTTCCTGCGCCGTGTCGCGCATGACATCGCGTCGCCCACGGGCGTGACGCTGACCGTGCTCGAAGAGCTCGCGAACGCGGAGAACCCGCGGCCGGAGCTCGTGGCAATGGCGCGGCGGAGCCTTCGCCGGCTGATGCGCCTGTCCGAGCACCTCGCGCTCGTCGCGGAGCTCGAGAGCGGACCGCTCGAGCCGGAGCTCGCGGCTGCCGATCTGCGCGCGCTCGCGAAGCAGGCGGTCGACGAAGCGCTCTCCATCGACGGTCGCAAGGACGTCGTCGCCGCATGCGATCTGCCCTCCGGACCGGTGCTCACGGCGGGCGACGGGCGCCTGCTGCTCGTGGTGTTCCGCGAGGTGATCGGGAACGCGCTCAAGCTCGCGAGCTCGCGCGTCGAGGTCGCGCTGCGTGTCGCGGACGGTCTCATCTCGTTGCGGGTCGACGACGACGGCCCGGGGTTCGCGGAGGACTCCGCGGCGACGCTGGGTCGTCGGTTCGTCAAGCGATCGTCGGCGCGAGGCCTCGGGCTCTCGCTGTCGATGGCGATGGAGATCCTGCGCGCGCACGGCGGAACGCTGGCCGTGGAGCAGAGCCGTCTGCCGCCGGGGCGACGAGGAACGGCGGGAGCGGCGGTCGTGATCAGCTTGCCGTCGACGTCGAACGACGTGGTGCCCTGAACTTCGGCCCCGTCGAGAGCGTCTATTTTCGGCGGCGGCGTTTGCGCGGGAGCTTGTGTTTGCCTGGCGGGCGCGGACGCTTTGGCGGGGCGTGGGTCACCGTTTGTGGTGACGCGGCGTCGCGGGGGAGCGTGACGGGACCCATGAGAGGAGACGCGTCCGGGTCGTCGTCGTCTTCTTCTTCGTCATCGGAGGCGTCCAGGGAGGCGTCGAGCGACGCGTCGAGCGACGAGGCGTCGCCGGAGGCGTCGAGATCCGTCGAGGCGTCTTCCGGATCCGTGGATGCGAGGGCGGACGCGGACGCGAGGGCGGAGGCGGAGGCGGACGCGTTTGCGGGCGCGAGGGCGGGCGCGATGGTGGAGACGGGAGCGGACGCGGAGGCGGACGAGGATGCGAACAGGTCGGATACCGACGACGGGAGCGTGCGGTCGCGCGCTTGGGGGAACACGACCAGCACCACGCCCGCGCCGATGAGGAGCAAGAGGACGAACGGGGCCAGCGAGCGGCGTCGCGCGGGAGGCGCGTCGTTCACGCCCGTCGTCGCCGCGACCGAGCGGAGAGACGCGGGCTTGTCGTCGACGAGCGTCGGCGAAGCTGCAGGGGCGAGCGCCGCGAGCGCGGCCTGAACGTCGGCGCGCATCTCGCTCGCAGACGGATAACGATCCTCGCGCTTGAACTCGACGGCGCGATCGACGATGCGCGCGACGACCTCGGACACCTGCGGTGCGACCTCGCGCAGCTTCGGCGCGGGCAACGTGCCCATCCGCGCGACGAGCTCCAGCACGCCGTCCGCCTGGTGCACGCCGCGTCCCGACATGATCATGAACGCGGTCGCACCGACCGCGAAGATGTCGGTGCGCGCGTCGATGTCCTTCGTGTGGCCGTTCGCCTGCTCCGGCGCCATGAACGACGGCGTACCGAGCGCGAGCCCAACGCCCGTCACCGACCTCGCCTCCTCGAGACGCGCGAGCCCGAAGTCGAGCACCTTCACGCCCGGGCCCGCCGGGTCCTTGTTGAGGAACAGGTTGTCCGGCTTGAGATCGCGATGGATGACGCCGTGCTCGTGCGCGGCCTCCAGGACTGCGAGCACGTCGTTCATGATCTCGAGGAGCTCGATCTCGGTGAGCTTCGGCCCACGTCGGATCCGATCCTCGAGCGACTCGCCCTCGAGGATCTCCATGACGAGGTACGCCGTTCCCTCGTCCGGCCCCTCCTTCACGGTGTCGTCGTCGAGCACGCGTACCGCGCCCCGATGCTCCACGCGATTCGCCGCGTATCCTTCGCGGAGGAACCGCTCGCGGACGTCGGACCGCCGCGCGAGCTCCGGATGGAGCACCTTCACTGCCGCGCGCGCACCATTGCGGTGTCGCGCGGCATAGACCGCGCCCATGCCGCCGGAGCCGAGGAGGCGCTCGAGCGTCCATTTCTCGTCGAGGACGCTGCCGACGCGTTCCTGCGCTAGCGGATCGGAATCGTCCACGCCCGACAGGTTACAGGAGCCTGCGCCGGTCAGCTCTTACGATGTCGCGACTTCATCGTGCGCCGAATTTGCATGGCGACGTCGTCGAAGGCGACGGGCTTGACGAGGAACGCGTCTGCTCCGATCTGCGAGAGGCGCCTCCATTCGCCCGGCCCGCCGGCGGCCGTCATCACGATGATCGGCGTCTGATCGGACGCGTCGAGCGACCGAAGGCGCGCGGTGAGCTCCATACCGTCGAGCTCGGGCATCTGGAGATCCACGAGCACGACCGAGTACGGATGCTTCTCGAACGCGGCGATCGCCTGCTCGCCGTCGTTCACGAGATCGATCTGCGCATCGGGAAACCGCGGCGCGAGCGCCTCCTGGAGCAGGGTGCGCCAATCGGCGTCGTCGTCGGCGATGTGATTCAAATCCGTGAGCGAGAGTGTGAGGCGCGTCGGATTGACGTCGGTGTCGTTCTTCACCGTGACGTGGACGCCGAGCTTCTTCCCGCACTGATAGGGATCGCATTGCGTTCCGCACGTCCCGCAGTTGCCGTCGTCGAAGCGCGTATCGGTGCACGTGCCGTTGCAATCGGTCTTGCCGCCCGGGCACCCGCATTTGCCGTCGATGCAGCGCTGTCCGGCCTGACAGGCATTCCCGCACACGCCGCAGTTTGCGGGGTCCGCGGTGACGTCGATCTCGCAGCCGTCGTCGAGGAGCGAGTTGCAGTCCCTGAACTGGTGGGACTCGTTCATCGGCCCCTTCTTGATCATGCACTCGAAGGCGCAGGCGCCCTTCACGCAGCGCGAGCCGAGGTTGATGCCCTCGAAGCCGGCGCACGAGACGCCGCACGCTCCGCAGTTGTTGGCATCGTTCTCGAGATTCGTCCGGCAGAGGAATGTCGGGGTGCTCCCGCACGTCACGTACGGTGCCGGGCACTGCGTGCCGACGCAGGTCAGCACGGGGATCGGTGATGCGACGGCGCCGCCCTCGCCCCCATCCGCCGCGGGAGGAGGCGTGAACGTCGCGCCCGCCTCGGCCGGGCAGAAGCCGGCTTCGCAGTCGACACCGACCGAGACCCGCTCGTCGATGGCGCATGCCGGGACCAGCGCCAGCGGCACCAGCAGGAAGGACCATGCCAGATGGGCTCTCGATGGCTTCATTCGTGGTGCCGTCACGGCTGTCCCGCGCAGCTCGTGGCCACACGACGCGTGAGAGGGCTCTCGGCACGGCCGGCGAGGAAGACGGTCGCCTCCGCCTTGGCCTCGGCCCGCCGGCCGAGGTTGCACAGGACGACGATGTGCTCCGCGGCGCGGTCGCTCGCGAGCCACCCCTTCGGGAAGACGCGCGCATGCTCGTCGAGCAGTGCGAGCGCGCGGGTGTTGTCGCCGCGCTGCACGGCGCGCCGTGCGTCCGCGAGGAGACGTGCTTCACGCTCGAGCGTGTCGGCCGCGGGCGCCGCCGCCGACGTGATGGCCGAGGGCGACGCGGGCCGCGCTGCGCTCGCACTCGGCAGCGCATCGACGGAGATCGAGGGAATCGACGTGACGGCGGGGGCCGCCCTCGCCGCGCCCGAGGCCTCACCGCGAGGCGCCGCGACATCCGCGGGCGGCGACGGCGGCGCGAGCGTCGGGACGGGCGCGTGGTCTCCTCCGCGCGACCGGCTGATCACCGCGCCGATCAGTGCCAGCAGCACGCACGAGGCGGAGACGATGAGGAGGTTCCGGCCACCGAGAGCCGCGGCCTTGGGCAGCGCGCGCGCGGGCGGCGCACTCGGGGACGCGGGCGCGGCGAGCAGCGACGCCTGGATCTTCGCGAAGACGCGATCGGCATCGTCTTGCGACGGTTCGTACGCGTCTTCGAGCGGCGCGAGGAGCGACGACTTGTTCTCGGGTTCGGTGCTCACTTGAATCTCCAGCCGTCACGAGCGCGATGTCTCGCCATGCTTGCTTCCACGTGCTCGCGCGCCACACGGAGGCGGCTCGCGGCGGTGTTCACGTTGATGCCGAGGATCTCGGCGATCTCGGCGATGGGCTTCTCTTCGAGATCGGCGAGCACCAGCACCGCGCGCCGGTCGGCGTCGAGCGTGTCGAGGATCTCCTCGAGGACACGCACCGTCTCCTGGTGCTCGGCATTCTTGTCAGGCGCGCGCGCCGAGGACCCCGCGAACGCTTCGACGTCGAGACCGTCGGAGGTGAGCGCAGTTCGTCGTCGCTGCGAGCGCCGGTGTCTCTGCACGACACGGAACAAGATCGAGAAGAGCCACGACTGGTACGACCCGAGCGCCTCGTACGCATCGAGCAAGCGATGCGCGGTGAGGAACGTCTCCTGCACCACGTCGTCGACCTCACCGGGATTCACGCCCAGACGGCGCGCGGTCTTCCACACGTAGGAAAAATGCGCGCGGTAGAGCTCGGCGAAGTCCATCGTTGCCGCGGCCGCAGACGCGAGCCGAACGGCGACCACTTGGATGCCGGACTCGGGCGCTGGCGCGTGAGCGGACGTTAGTGCGTTGGGCCCCGAAGCCGATGCTGATTCGGGGGCCTCACCACTCCACGTGACAGTCATCGGCCCAACACTTCCGGCCATTCACCAAACCGTCACGAAAAGCGATCAGGGGATGACGATCTCGGCTCCGAAGCCCAGCCGTGCCGCAGGGATCGCCGGCGAATGCAGGGAAAGACCGCTCTCGGCGTTGCCGAGCGTGAACGTCGGCGCGGCCACTGCGAAGGCGGCGTCGGCACGCGCGAAGAGGCCGAGCCAGCTCGACACGCGAAGCTCGGCCCTGCCGCCGAGCACGGCCGTTGGCCATCCCGTCCACGAAGCGCGCGGCGTGCGGATGCCGAAACCGCGGACCCTCACGAACGTCGCTTCGAGGTTCGCGACCGGACCCAGCGCGACCGGACCCAGCGCGACCATGTAGCCGCCGAAGGCTCCGGCTGCGATCATGTCGAACGACGCTCCGGCTTGTCCGCTCGCATCGAAGGTGGGCTCCTGGCGAAACCAGAGCGTGCTCAGCACGCCGAGGCGTACGCGATCGATCCTCACGGCGATCGACGCGAGCATGCCGGCGCCGACGTCAGGCAGCGTCCCAGAGTCGACGGCCGCTCCAAGCCCGAGCGCGTAGTGGTAGCGAGGCGGTCGCGGCGGTTGCGGCGGTCGCGGGACGAGAGGAGGAATCGGCGCCATGGCGGTGGACGCCGGCGTCGGCGAGGGCGGCGTCTCGGCGGGCGACTCCTTCTCCGGATTGATCGCGAGCGCGATCACCACCGCGGAGGCCTCGGCGAGCGCCGAGCACGACGCCGCATCGATCGTCCGGCTCTCCTCGACGTCACCCGTGCGAATGGAGAGGGAAAGCTCGAAGCGCCCCGAGTCGTCGGCCCTGCGGATCCTCGCGACGGCGACGACGATGCTCTTTGCAGGCGGCGGTCCCTGGAGGATCTGCGCGACGCGCCGCTCGACATGAGACGCCGGCGGGCACTCGGCGGGGACGTCCCAGGTGAGCTCGAGGGGAAGCGACGGTGTGTCGGCCTTCGCGCGCGCGCTCACCGCGAGCCCGAGGCTGACGACGAAGCTCACGATGGCGACGCGCGCGAACGTCGGACGACCCACCCTCACCCCGCTAGCTGAGCATGAGTCGACTCCGCACGGTGCGTGAGTCTAGGTCGTTCATGATCATCCGGCGGGATCGGTCGCGCAGCTCGCGAACGCCGCGGTCAGCGCAGTGCGGTCGAGGCCGAAGCCGACCACGACGAGGCGCGAGACGCGACGCGCAGAGCCCCAGTCCTCGCCGAACGTCAGCTCGACGAGGTCGGCCACGCCTTGCAGGATCATGCGGGCCTCGAGCCCTTCGACCGCGAGGATGCCCTTCGTGCGCAGTAGCCGACCCGCGAACCGCCCGAGCTCGGTCTCGACGAACTCTGCGAAGCGCTCACCGCAGACCTCGCCATCGAGCTGCAGCGACACGGACTCGTACACGTGGCTCGCGGGAGCGGCGGGGACCGGACGCGGCGACGGCAAGTCGGCGCGACGTCGGGCGAGCAGAGCCTCGAGCGTGTCGCCCTGCGGTCCCATGAGCTCCCCCCGCGCGGCGCTACCGATCACCGCGGCTCCGTTCCGATCGGCGACCTCCTGCTCCGCGCGCGTGAGCGCCTCCGCATCACACGCGTCGGCCCTCGAGAGCACGATCACGTCGGCATAGCCCACTTGCTCGATCGCGAGCTCGTGCTCCGCGAGCACGCTCAAACGTGTCGCGTCGACGACCGTCACGACACCGTCCAGCACGAGCGGTGGCTCTGCCTGCGCGCGGGCGATCGCACGAAGGACACCCGCAGGCGATGCCGCACCCGACGTCTCGACGAAGATCCGCGTGAACGGCGGCTGCCGCGACGACAGCTCGCCGAGCGTCCGCACCAGGTCGTGCTGCGTCGTGCAGCACACGCACCCTCCGGTGATCTCCACGAGTGTCCGCACGCGCGCCGCGAGGAGCTCGCCATCGACTCCCGCCTCGCCGTGCTCGTTGACGACGACGGCGACGTCCCCACGTGGGTACTCCGTGAGCCACCGGTTCAGCAGCGTCGTCTTCCCGGCGCCGAGGAAGCCGGTCAAGACCGTCACGGGGAGCATCCGGGGAGTCTACCTTCATGAAGGTAGATGTGCGCACGGTTCTTTGCTGAACCCTCCTCAGGGCACCCAGCCCGAGGTACTTCCCATTGTCATCCGTCCCCCTCCGCGCGCAAGGCACGAGGCGTGTCCTTCCCGATCGCCTGGGACGAGAATCACACGACGAAGCGTCGTGCAGACGCTCTCGTTCGTCCGCCACGTCGTTGATGAGCCGCGCCATTTCGGCCGTGACGAACGCGATCTGGAGGTCCGCCGGGGTGGTACGTGAGACCGCTGCGTGCGACGCGCTTCGTGGTTCGCTCCGCGTACGGCACCGTGCATGCGGAGACGGAGCTCGAGGCGGCGGACGGCGCGCCGAGTCGTAGTCGGACTGGAGCCGCACCTTGTCGGAGCGCGCCGTCGAGGGATCGTCGTACGCACCGGACTTGTGCTTGTCCATGCCCTCGCGGAAGCGAGTAGCCCAAGGTAGCGCCCGATGGCTGGCCTTCGAGGAGCTCGACTTCGACGTTGAGCCTAGGCGTTCACTTCGGTGAGATCGCGATCACGGTCCCGTCCACGTTTCCGACGTATACGCTCGTTTCGTCGACCGCGACGCCCGTCGTCAGCTCCACGCCAATGCCGTTGACCGTCGCCGCGAGCAACGAGTCCGAAGCGACGACCTCCGGGTGGTTAGAGCATCCGCCGGCTGCGCATCTCAAGACATTGAACAACCGAACCTCGTCGCTCGCCCGATAGCTCGGGGCATTCCAGTAGACGTGAGTCCCGTCGGCCGCGATGTCGTCGACAGCGAACGACTGAGCGAGCAGCGCCGGACCGGCTTCGCAGCCGCTCAAGGCGCAGCTGAAGACTCCTCCACCAAACGGTGCCGACCAATACACATTGGCATTGTCGATCGCCATGGCCTCGACGCCACGCTGCGCTGAAGCAACCACGATGGGTCCTCCGCTCGGGCAACCGGACGTCGGGCAGTGCAGGATGGCGCCGCCGGTGTCCATGCGGCTGGCCCAGTAAATTTCGGAGCCGTGGACGGCGAGCGCTCGTACGGCGATCGGAACATCCGCGATCACGGTCGGCGCACCGCCACAACCGCCGACCGCGCACTTCATCACCTGGCCACCGCCGTCGCCGTTGCCCGAATTCGTCCAGTAGACGTTGCCGCCGCTCGCGACGATCGAGTACGGATACGATTGTGCGGAGGCGAGGACAATCGGGACACCAGCGCAGCCTGTCTTCGCGCACTGCATGACGCTGCCGCTGTCACGATTCGTCCAGTAGACGTTCTCGCCATCGACGGTGATGCGCCAGGGTTTTTGCTTCGCGGCGAGCACGGTAGGGTTCCCACCGCATCCGGCCTTCGCGCACTTTGCGATCGCTCCCGCGCCGGTGTTGGTCCAGTAAACGTCGGTCGCATCGACGGCAATACCGCGCGGCAAGCCCTGCCTATTCGACAGGACGGTGCCGGCCGGGGACCCGCCGTCCGGACCACCGTCGACCGCGGTCGGACAAGCGGGTGAATCGGAGGTCGCCACGGCACCCTGACAGGCGACGAGGACCAAAGTCGGGATGGCAAACCAAAGGACACGTATTTTCATGACTTCCTACTGGTCGATGGTGTTCGTCGTAGCCGGTAGCCGTCCAGCGTCACTGCTCGAGAAGCCACTCTTCCGCCCCCGCCACGATCGCGCGCGCCCGTTCGAGCTCGATCGAGGGCCACTCCTCCTCGACGAGCTCGAAGATGCCGTGCTCGAAGGGCGCACCGGACCCCGCGCTGACGAGCACGAGCCGTTCGCGCCGGCCGCGCCTCAACAAGTCGAGCGCGCGGTGATGGCAGAAGGGGTTGTTCCCGCGGCGCCCGAAGAGCGAATGCGCCGTCCAGGAGCAACCCCCGAGACAGTCCTCTGCATAGTAGCAGCCCTTGCAGTGGCCCCAGAGCTCGCGCCCCCGGGCGTTACGTGTGAATTGCAAGGGCTCGGCGCGCTCCCATATGTCGCGAAGCGAGTCATCACGGAGGTTACCGCCCGTATACGTCTGCGTCGGCAGCGAAGGACAAGCCTTCACGGCGCCGTTCGCCTCGATCCCGACGATGAATCGCCCTGCACCGCACGAGCCCTTGCGACCAAGCGGCCACTCGGCGCGGAGCAGTGACTCGTAGGGTCCGTAGTATCCAAAGTTATTTCCCGGCCAGATCCGCACGTCGAGCTGATCGGCGCGTGGCTTGATGCGGGCAACCGAAGGCATGACTTCGAGCAGGTGATACGGCTCGAGGAGCAGCGCGGGATGATCGGTCACGCGGCCTGCGGCGACCGTGAGCTGCACCTGCCAGGAGTGGGCTCCCGCCGCGGAGATCTCGTCGAAGATCGCCTCCAGCTCGCGCTTGTTGCGACGGCCGATCTGCGTGTTCGCCGAGACTTGAAGGCCCGCGGCAACCAGATGCGCCATCGCCGAAATCGCGGACGCGTGGCTTCCTACGGCACCACGAAGCGCGTCGTGCGTCTGCGCTCTCCCATCGATCGATACCGAGACGCTCGAGAGCCCGGACTCCTTCGCGATGCGCGCTCGCTCCTCCGTGATGCCCCGCCCGCCCGTGACCATGGTGCATTCCATCCGGCGCTCCCGAATGCGGCGGACCACGGCGCCCCATCCCTCGTGGAGGTAGGCCTCTCCGCCGATGAGCGTGACCTCGAGCACGCCAAGGTCAGCCATCTGGTCGACGGCTTCGAGGGCCTCTGCGGTCGACAGCTCGTCGGGACGCGCGCGCCCTGCACGCGAGCTACAGTGATGACACGCGAGGTCGCAGCGAAGCGTGAGCTCCCAGATGGCGTTGACGGGACGAACCTCGCGATCGACCGAACGCGACGACTCCGCCAGCGGAAGATGTCGGCGGCCGACTGGCGCGATCGGCAGTGCGCGGTGCGCGCGCGTCATGCAACGAGGCGTGCATGGCGCTCGAGACGGGCGGGCGGCGCGCCGTAGCAGGCGCCGCAGAACGGAATGTTCGGAGACTGCGGGGTGTGCGTGACGATGAGCGGGCCGCCGGTGTCTCCCGTGCAAGCGGTCTTCGTGAGCTCCTCGGGCGAGGTCCGCGACAGGAGGCAGTCACACGTCACGCAGCAGCGCTGCATCGTCACGTCGCGCCTGTCCTTACACGTCGCTGATTCGCTCTGCTCGACGGAGCAATCATTGCCGGATCTGACCAAGTGATAGGTCACGACGCGGTCGCAATACTCCGTCGTGACCTCGCACTGATTGCTCCCGCACGCGGTAGGTCCCGTGTCGAGAATGGGACATGGCGGCCGCGTTGCAGACCCGTCGCTTGCACCGGAATCGGGATCGACTGCCGCCGCGCCATCGACGTCAGCCTCCTTCGTGTCGGCCTCGCGACGTGCGCAGCCGTTCGCGAGCGCTGCGAAGGTGGCGACCGTCGACACGACCGCCAGCCACGCCGCGCGGCTCACGTGGGAACCTGCACGTCCGATCTCGCTCCCCGGTCTCTCGTTGCCGTCGGCGCCGCAGAAAGGGCAGACCGCGTCCGCGGCCTTCACGAGGCAACGACATCCGCGGCATTCGAAGAAGCTCATCGCCCCTCCCAATCTAGCAGCGAACACCGGTCGCGGCTCTTCGACGCTCGTAGACGACTCCAGGCGACGGCACTGCGCGCCAACAGCAAGCCCCGGGGCCTAACCCACGTCGCTGACTGGACGCGCGCTCGGCTCACATCGCGTCGATCAA
>JAQBQJ010000112.1 GCA_028287065.1 Labilithrix sp.
TCACGCAGCCATCTTCGATCTCCGTCGCATCGGGAACGCAGTCGCGCGCGCACGACGACGCGCCCGGCGGACATCGGACCGCGGTTGCGGCGCTCGTCGGTGTCATGCTCGGCGCGACCGTGCTCGCGACGGCGCTCGTCTATCGCCACACGCAGCAGAACAAAGCGAAGGCGGCCACGAGCGCGACCGTCGAGACGAGCGACGCACCGCCCGGCTCGCATGGCGTCGCGCTCGTCACGCCTCCCACGAACGGAACGACGACGAGCACACCGACGGTCGACGCGGTCGACAGCGGCGTCGCGGCCGACACGACGCCGGTGAACAACGGGAGCGGCACGCCCACCGGCGCGGGCGCGACACAGGCGCAGCCCGTCGCCGCCACGCCGCCGAAGCTGCCGCCCAAGACCGGTCCGCGCACGCAGCCTCCCGCGCCGATCAAGCCGCCCGCCGCGGAGACCAAGTTGCCTCCTTCTTCCGGCGCCGATTGCACGACGCCGGTGTGGTTCGACGCCCAAGGCGTGAAGCACTACAAGCCGCAGTGCCTCGACAAATGAAGTAGGATCAGGCGCATGGGCCACGACGTCGCCCGCGCCCGCGCCCGCGCCGTCATGGCGGGCGCTGCGCTGCTCGCCATCGTCTCCTTCGCCGCGCCGGCCGCGCGCGCGACCGAAGCCCGCGACGAGAAGCAGGCGTGCGTGGCCGCGTCGGAGAAGGCGCAGCAGCTCCGAAGCGCGGGCAAGCTGGGCGAGGCACGCGACCAGCTCAACGTGTGTGGCCGCGCGGAATGCCCGAAGCTTATCCAGCAGGACTGCACGCAGTGGATGAGCGAGGTGCTCGCGAGCATGCCGTCGGTCGTCCCCGCGGCCAAGGACGGAAAGGGGCGTGACCTCGTCGACGTCCGTCTCACCGTCGACGGAAAGGTCGCGACCGAGCGGCTCGACGGGAAGCCGATCGTGATCGATCCGGGCGTGCACTCGTTCCTCTTCGAGGCGAAGGGCACGAGCGGGACGGTGACCGCGAAGGAGCAGGTCGTCGTGAAGCCCGGGGAAAAGAACCGGATCGTGACGGTCACGATGGCCTCCGACGGCCGTGACGAGCAGCGCGCGACCGCCGCTGCGGGCCGTGCCACCTCGGGCGCGGGCACCGGCGCGCCGCCGGAAGAGCCACCGCACCGCTCGCCGCCCATCGTGGCCTACGTGCTCGGCGGGCTCGGGATCGCCGCGCTCGGAGCGGCGCTCTACTTCGATCTCGCCGCGAGCTCGGACGCGCGCGGCCTCCGCGACACGTGCGCGCCCGACTGCAACCAGAGCGACGTCGACGACATCCAGTCGAGGTACACGCTCGCGGGCGTCACCGCCGGTGTCGGCGGCGCGCTGCTCGTCACCGGCGTCATCCTCTTCATCGTCCACGCGAACGGCAGCTCGCGCACCGGCGCGCTCCGTCCCTCGTTGCAACCTTCCACGGGGTCGCCGCGCGGCGGCTCGCTCGCCGTGCTCCGATTTTGAGATGACGAACGTCCGCACGCTCCTCGGCCTCTCCATCGTCGTCGCTTCCGTGCTCGCGCCGCTGCGTGCGAGCGCCGACGTGCAGGCATGCCTCGCCGCCTCGGAGAAGGGACAGCGCGGGAGAGCCGCCGGCAAGCTCCGCGAGGCACGCGATCAGTTCCTGTTCTGCGGGAGCGAAGGTTGCCCGGCGATGGTGAGGCGCGACTGCGCGCAGTGGCAGGGCGAGGTCATCGGCATGCTGCCGAGCGTGGTCTTCGGCGCGAAGGACAAGGGCGGACGCGATCTCTTCGACGTCACGGTCTCGATGGACGGAGAGACGTTGGTCCGCAAGCTCGACGGAAAGTCGGTCGCCGTCGATCCCGGGCCGCACACGTTCAAGTTCGAGTCGGCTGGAGCGGCGCCCGCGATCGAGCGCGCGCTCGTGAAAGAAGGCGAGAAGACGCGCGTCATCACCGTCACCTTCCCGGACGTCGGCACCGCCGTGGTGGCCGAAGGCCCGCACGGCGAAGGCGGCGATCGCGGCAGGCAGACGGCCGGAACGAGCGAGGGCGGGCACACCGTGTTCCCGTGGATCGTCGTCGGCGTCGGGGTCGCGACGGTCGCCGCGGGCGTGATCGTCATCGCGACCTCCCCTGCTTTTCCCGCCGGCTGCATTCAGGCCACCCAGACCTGTCGGCGCGCCGACAACGAGTCCGACTCGGACTTCGCGAAGCGCCAAAAAGATGCCGCCCGCGCCGAGGGGCAGCCCATCGAAGGTCTGATCATCGGCGCGGTCGGCCTCGGCGTCGCCGCAGGCGGCTTGCTCTGGCACTTCCTCGAGCCGACCGGCTCCGAGCGAACGGGCGCGCTGCGCTTCACGCCGTGGGCGGGCCCGGCCTCCGCGGGCGGGATGGTCGGCGCGTCGTTCTGAGTGTGCGCGCGCGCGTCAGGCGAAGCGGCGGCGCAGCAGCAACAAGAAGAGCGGACCGCCCACCAGCGCCGTGACGGCGCCGACCGGCGGCTCGATGTGCACCCAGCGGAACGAGCCGCGGCTCACGAGATCGCACATGACGAGCGCCGCGCCGCCGAGCCCGAGCGACGCGGGCATGAGCACGCGCGTGTCCGCACCGAGCACGCGCCGGAGCACATGCGGCACGATCAACCCGACGAATCCGATCAGGCCGGTCACGCTGACGATCGCCCCGACGACGAGCGAGCTCGCGAGCAGCGTGCGGATCTCGACGGCGCGCACGCGGATGCCGAGATGCTCGGCAGCCTCGTCGCCGAGGGAGAGCACGTTGAGCCGCGCGGCGTCGTAGAGGAGGATGGCCGTGCCGATCGCGCCGTACACAGCGAGCGCGACGAGCGACGCACGCGACGGCACGTCGAGGAAGCCCATCAGCCAGAACAGCAGCTCCTGCGCCTTGGCCGGGACGATCAGCGTCTTGATGAATGTGATCGCCGCGGAGGCGATCGCATTCACGACGATGCCGGAGAGCAGCACGCTCGTGCCTCGCGAGCCGGGCGCTGCCGCGGCGAAGGCATGGACGAGGATCGTCGCGCCGACCCCGCCGGCGAGGGCCGCGATCGGGACGAGGGATGCGCCGAGGATCGTCGCGCCGCTGAGGCCGAAGAGGATCGCGATCGTCGCGCCGAATGCCGAGCCGCCGGACACGCCGAGCACGAACGGCTCCGCGAGCGGATTCCGGAGCAAGGCTTGCAGCGCGACGCCGACGACGGAGAGCCCCGCACCGGCGAGCGCCGCGAGGAGCACGCGCGGAAGGCGGACCTCGAAGACGATGTCGTGATCGCGCGACGACGGATCGAGGACCGCGGTGACGACCGACACGGGGTCCGTTCCGAAGCTCGCGCCGAGCACGATCGCGACGACGAGCGCGACCGCGCAGAGCGCGAGGACCTTGCCTGCGCTCATCCCACGTTGCGTTCGTAGAGGATGCGCAGCCCGGTCAGCGTGAGGTCCTCGTCGACCTCCTTGATGGCACGCGAGAGCGGCGCGATCACGCGTGCGAGCCCGCCCGTAGCGACGACGGAGCACGGGAACGCGAGCTCCTCCACGAGGCGATCGACGAGCCCGTCGACGAGCGCGACGTAGCCGTAGACGATGCCCGACTGCATCGAGTGCTGCGTGTTGCGACCGACGACCCGCGGCGGCCGCGCGATCTCGACGCGCGGGAGCTTCGCGGCGCGCGCGAAGAGCGCGTCGGCGCTGATCTGGATGCCCGGCGCGATGACCCCGCCGAGGTACTCGCCCTTCGGCGACACGCAATCGAACGTGGTCGCGGTGCCGAAATCGACGACGACGAGACCACCTCGGAACCGCTCGTAGGCGGCGACGCCGTTCACGATGCGATCGGCGCCTACTTCGCGCGGGTTCTCGTAGAGGATCGCCATCCCCGTGCGGATCCCCGGCCCCACGACGAGCGCTTCGTGTCCGAACGCGCGGCGGACCAGCTCCAGCATCGGCTCCGTGAGCGCGGGCACGACGCTCGCGATGATCGCGGCCTTCACGTCCTCGGCCTCGATGTCGCGCATCGCGAGGAGCTGCCGCAGGATGACGGTGTACTCGTCGGCCGTGCGGCCCCGGCTCGTCTCCACGCGGAACTGATGGACGAGGCGCGTCCCGTCGAAGAGCCCGTAGACGATGTTCGTGTTCCCGACGTCGATGGCGAGCAGCATCGTGGGAGCCACTTTACAGCAAGAAACTAGTTACTCGACGACCTTCGCGCCGGCGATCCGATCGCCTTGCGCGAGCGAGGCCCACGCCCCCTCCGCGCGGCCGATGCGCGTGTACTCGCCGTCGAGATGCGGCGTACGCGACAGCGTGACGAAGACCTGGCTGGAGCCGGTATCGCGGCCGGCGAGCGCCATGCCGATGTCGAGCGGTGCGAACGGCACCGGCGAGGTCTCGCAGCGCAGCGACGTGCCGGAGCCGCCGTATCCGTCACCCTCGGGATCGCCGAACTGCACGACGAAGCCGGGCGCGACGCGATGCACGACGATGCCGTCGTAGAAGCCCGAACGCACGAGCGAAGCGATCCGCGTGACGGTGATCGGCGACAGCTCCGGCTCGAGCGCGAACGTGAGCGGCCCGACGTCGGCATCCGTCGTGAACGAGATGCGGACCGCGCCGCGCAGCGCTTTTCCGAGCTCCGGCGCGGGCGTGGCGAGGCGGTCGGGAGCGTCGCACGCTGCCACGGCCTCGCCGAGGGTGCGGAGCGCCTTCTGCGCGCGCTCGCGAACGACGACGTTGGCGTCGTTGCATGCGACGATCGCAGCCGCCTTCGCCTGCGGGTGGCGCACGCTCGCCGCGGCCTCGATCAGCGCGATGCGCGTCTCGAAGCGATCTTCGGGCCATTTCTCCGCGAGCGCGACGGTCAGCGCCTTCGCCACGTCGCGCGACAGCTCCTGCGCGGGATCGGTGGTCGGCGGGGGCGCACGCGGATCGAGCGCGGCGCGCTTCTCGCTGTCGGCGAGGACCATCGCGAGATCCGGATGTCGATCGACGACGTCGGCCGCCGTCGCGACGAGGCCTGCCTTCTTCGAGAGCAGCGCCTCGGCGAGGATCGCCGCAGCGGCATCGCCGAGCTCGTGATGCTGTCCCACGGCCTCGACGGCCATCTCGCGGATGCGGAGATGCTCGCTCTTCGCGAACGTGCGGAACACGGCCTTGCGCTCGCCGACGATGGGGCGGCGCAGCAGCGATGCGAGCCGCGCGTGCTGCGAGATCTCCGACGACTCGACGTCGCACTTGCGCAGGATCTCCGCGTCGTACACGCCGCGTGCGAGCGCGAGCGCCGCGGCACATCGCAGCTCGGCGAGCCTGCGTGCGAGCGCGGGCTTCGGCTCGGCGGGCGCGGTGATGTTCGCGAGCGCACGCAGCGCGGGCTCGGCCTTCTTCGGTGCATCGTTGCCGAGCGAGCCGACGAGCGTGTGGAGGACGTGGAAATCAGGGCCGATGAGCCCCTGGATCGCGAGCGCGTCGTTGTCGGGCACGAGCCTCGCGAGCGCATCGGCGGCGGCCGATTGTCCGGGCTCCGACAGCAGACCGAGCGAGCGCGCGGCCTCGGCGCGCTCGGCGTACGTGAAGCTCTTTGCGTCGGCGACGACCTTCAGGAGCTGCGGCGCGGCCTCCTTCGCGAGATCTTTCCCGGCGCGACCGACGGTCTTGATCGCGAGGATCCGCGCATCGCCCGGACGCACGAGCGCGGCGCTCGCTGCCTCGAGCACGCGCTTGCCGAAGGCCTCGCCGGCGTCGGCGCGCGAGAGCGCATAGAACGCGCCGTCGGCGGCGAGCGGCGAGGCTCCTGCCGTCGTGCGTGGCAACGCCGCGTCGAGGAGCACGGTCATCGCGTCCGCGCCGATCTGCTTGCGGCTCCGCGCGAGATCGCCGAGGCCGAGCAGTGTGGGCTCCTGCCACGTGCCTCCGATCTTCAGCAGCGACACGAGCGATTGCTCGGCGAGCGTCCCTCCGCAGCGACCGATGCCGCGAGCGATCGCGGTACGCGGCTCGATCTCGAGGACGCCGCGCCCGGCGGGACGCGCCGACGTACCGGCGTCGCCGCCGAGCGTCGCGGCGCGCGCCGCGAGCATCTTCACGTGCGCGTCTTCACGCCCTTTGCATGCATGGCCGAGGCCGTACGCCGCCCACGCGACGACCTCGCCGTCCTCGTCGGCGAGGTGCGCGACCAATCCTTCGACGCTCGCGGCGTCGGCGATGCGCGCGAGGGCGCGTGCACTACGACGGCGCGACGCGACGTCGTGGCTCGTGCGCGCCTCCGCGGGGACGTCCTTCGCGCGCCGGAGGTCCTCGGCGCTCGCGACGGCGAGCGAATCGAGCGCTCCGGCGGCGTTCGTGCTCGCCGCGGCTCCTCCTTCGGTGACGGCGGCCGCATCGGCGGAGTCCGCGCTCGGCTTGGAGCAGGCGAGGAGCGCGACGAGCGCACCCAGCGCGACGGCCGGCAGAGGCCGCGACCCGCTCACACGATCCTCATCGTGCGTCGCGCGTCGTGCCACGAGGAGAGCCGCTCGCGGTGATGCCAGTAGAGCCGCTGGAGCAGCGTCGCGTCCGGCGGATCGACGCCGAGCCCCTCGACGACGAGACCGCTCGCGCGAAAAGCCCGCTCCGCACGCGGAAGGTGCCAGGTGCAGGTCACGATCATGACCTCGGACACGCCGCGACGGCGCAGCAGCGAGGCCGCAAATCGTGCGTTGTCGCGGGTGTCGAGGGAGCAGCGCTCGCGCACGATGGCGGCTTCGGGGACGCCGTGCTCGGAGAGCATCCGGGCTAGCTCGTCCGCCTCGACGAGGCCGTTCCACGAGCGTCCGCCGCAGGCGACGGCCATCGTCGCGCCGCGCGCGTGGTAGATCTCCGCGGCCGCCTTCGCGCGGCGTGCCAGCGTGGCGCTGCCGGCGCGGCACCCGAGGACGCACACGACACGCGCGGCGTTCGGCGCGGCGTGCTCGGACGGGCGGCGCGGGGAGGGCGAGCTCGGCACGTCCCGCCTTCATAGCGCGTTGGCGCGGGGCTTGCGCACCACTCGCAAAGGTCCTATTGCCTTTTTTCTCGTGGATTCCGCGCCGGGATCCGTGGATTCTCACCCTTGGAGGCTTCGAAGAAGGCGATGCGGATCACCTTTTGGGGCGTCCGGGGGAGCATCCCGAGCCCGGGACCGGACACCGTCGGCGTCGGCGGCAACACGAGCTGCGTCGAGGTGCGCGCAGGCAAGCTCCTGCTGATCTTCGACGGCGGCACCGGCCTCCGCCTGCTCGGAAAGACGCTGCTGAAGGAGATGCCCATCACGGCACATCTCTTCTTCAGCCACGTGCACTGGGACCACATCCAGGGGTTCCCGTTCTTCGATCCGGCCTTCGTGCCCGGCAACGTCATCAACCTGTATGGCGGCAACAACGTCTCGCGCACGCTCGAGGAGACGCTCGCCGGTCAGATGGATCACCCGAGCTTCCCGGTCCACCTCACGGACATGGGCGCGAAGATGCACTTCCACGACGTCATCGAGGATCACCCGCTCGAGCTCGACGCCGGCGACGGAACGAAGGCCGTCATCACCTCGGCACGCGGCAACCACCCGAACGGCGTGTGGGCGTACCGCGTCGACCACGGCGGTCGTTCGGTGATGTACGCGACCGACACCGAGCACTACGCGGTCGTCGATCCGCGGCTCGCCAAGCTCGCGAAGAACGTCGACCTCCTGATCTACGACTCGCAGTACACGCCCGAGGAGTACTCGGGCACGGCCGGCTCCGGCGGCTCCAAGGTGGGCTGGGGACACAGCACCTTCGACGAGGCCGTCAAGCTGGCCAAGACGGCGTCGGCCAAGAAGCTCGTCCTCTACCATCACGATCCCATGCAGAACGACGCCGCTGTCGCCGAGAAGGAGCGCCGCGCGCGCGAGCTCTTCGCGAGCTGCGAGGCCGCTCGCGAAGGCCTGACGATCGAGCTCTAGTCGCGCTCGAGCCGCGCAAACGCGAAAGCCTTGCGCGGCTCCTGCGGCCGGCAGCACGCGTTTGCGCGCAACGGGTTCGCGCATGTGCAAAATCCGCGAGGATTCGCGGTGACGGAGCTGGCATCGGGCGTGCACTTCGTGCGACCGGACTCGTCGCACGCCGCGCTGCGCCTCTTCCCGGCAGCCGCTCGATGGCGACGAAAAGGACATCGCCATGTCGTCGGACGGAGGGTCGCTTCGCGCCTATCGCGACAGCCTTGCGGGCGTGCACGCGCTCGACCGTGAGACCGAGCGCGAGCTCGCCAAGCGCTGGATTGCCGGTGATCAGGACGCCGGTGCCAAGATCGTCGAGGCGTGCCTGCCGTTCGTCGTCTCGATCGCTCTGGAGTACCGCCGCTGGGGTGTTCCGCTCGAGGACATCATCCAGCAGGGTAATCTCGGCCTGCTGAAGGCGGCCGAGAAGATCGACCTGAAACGCGAGTGCCGCCTCGCGACGTACGCCGCGTACTGGATCCGCGCAGAGATCCGCGAGTACGTCGTGCGCGCGTTCCGCGTGGTGCGCCTCGGTACGACGAAGGGCGAGCGACGCGCGCTCCGCGCGTATCGACGCTCGAAGACGACCGACGCCGCCGCGCTCGCGAAGATCTCGGGGCTTCCCGAGGAGCGCATCCGTCTCCTCCTTCCGCTGCTCGCCGGTCGCGAGGTCAGCCTCGATGCGAGCACCAACGACATGCCCGCCGCGATCGATCGCCTTCCGACCACCGCGATGTCGCCGGAAGACGAAGCGTCGTCGCACGAAATTTCCGCGCAGGCCGGACGCGCGGTACGTGCTGCCGTCGAGGAGCTCGACGAACGCGAGCAGATGATCGTGCGTGCGCGCCTGATGACCGAGGACCCGCCGACGCTCCAGGAGCTCGGAAATCGCCTCGGTGTGAGCAAGGAGCGCGTTCGCCAGCTCGAAGAGCGCGCACGCTCGAAGCTGCGCGGCGAGCTGCACGCCTTCGCCGAGCTCGTCGCGTAGACGAAAGACGACGCCTCCGCGCCGCACGCCCATTTTTCGCGAGGGCCCGTGCGGGCTGCTACCCTTCCTGATCTTCGCATGCGGAAGACGGGTTGGCTTGCTGCGGGCATCGCGCCCCTTGCCGTTGCGGCAACGTGGGCCGCGTTCCATGCGCAGCATGCGCCGCACGTCGACGCGCCCGTCGTCGTGTCGGTCGACGCTTCGGCGCCCGCGCCTCCTCCGACGCCGAAGATGGATCCGTCGGACGACAGTCACGACGACGAGCGCTCGTACGTGTTCCGCATCCCGTCCGGCGAGCCGACCGCGCTCTCCTGCGAGGAGGCACGCACGATCGTCGACCAGGTGCGCGCGGGCCTCGCGTATGCGCCCGAGAGCGTGCGTCCTGCGCCGTTCGCCACGTCAGCATCCGACTGGCTCGATCCGCACGGGCTCCTCAGCCTCGCGAAGGACGCGCCGACGTCTCGCGCGATCGCGCGTGCCGCGCCGGATCTGATCGCCGACATCGAAGGAAAGCGGCGGCGCTCGTGCGAGTCCGCGCTCGCGCCGGGCGCGACCCTCGAACAGTGGTCGAACGAGCTCCGCGACGCGTTCGATCGCGGCCGGCGCGCGCCCGCCGGTCTCGACGTGAAGGTGGCGACGCTCGAGCCGCTCCCGCCCACGGGGCTCGCGCGCGAGGTGGCGCTCGAGATCGGACGTCGCGTCGGCGCATTCGAGGCGGCGCACGGAGACGAGGCGAAGACGTTCGGTGACGAGGCGCGCCGCCGGTTCTTCCCGCAGCTCGACAAGGCCGGATGGGCGCGCGTCGTGCTCGCGTCCGCGGTGCGCGCCTACGTTCCGCTGGTCGATCCGCACGGTGAGTGGGCGCCGTTCGACGAGGAGTCTCGCATCTACGAGGTCGATCTCGCATCGCGTCCGCCGTCGCGGCTCTGGGGTCGCGCGGTGCCCACGGCCATCGGCGTGCGCGTGACGGACGGCGCTGCGCCGCCGCTCGCCGTCGACGACGTGGTGCTCTCCGTCTCGCGGATCGCGACCGCCGGTCTTCCGCTCGAGCAGGTCGACCAGCTCGGCTTCGCGACGAGCGACGCGAAGAGTCCGCTCTCCGCGAGCGTACTGCGCGGCGGAAAGATCATCTCGATGGAGCTCGGCAAGACCGAGGACGCCGGCGCGCCCGCGCATGCCGGCGGCGAGCTGCCGAACGAGCGCATCGCCTTCGGCGACGGCGACATCCTCCTCGTCGAGATCAAGGACGTGCGCGACGATCTCGGCGACGACCTCGCCGGCCTGATCGCGACGGAGCGGGAGCGCGGCGCGCGGAAGCTCAATGGCGTGGTGCTCGATCTACGTGGCAACGGCGGCGGCTCGACGGACGGCGCGCTCGGAGCGCTCTCGCTGTTCCTGCCGGGCGCTCCCCTCTTCGCGATGAAGCGGCGCGACGGCACGATCGAGATCGATCGCGCACCGGTGCCTCGCGAGCGTGACCTGTGGACAGGGCCGATCGCGACGTTCGTCGACGGCACGACCGCGAGCGCCGCGGAGATGATCGCGGGCGCGCTCGCGACCTACAAGCGCGGGCCCACCGTCGGGACGGCGACGTTCGGCAAGGGCTGCGCGCAGGAGTACGTCGACGACGACGCGCACGCCGGTGTGCTTCGACTCACGACGCTCGTGTATGCGCTGCCGGACGGAACGCCGGTGCAGCGCGTCGGGCTCGTGCCGCAGATCCGTTTTCCGTTCGCGCCGCTGTCGGGCGACAGCTCGTCTTCGGAGCGCGAGGCGAAGCTCCCGCACTCCGCGCCGCCGTGGCGTGGGCCCGACCTCCGCGACGCGACGACCGTGAAATCAGCGGAGACGCCGTGGCCGACCCACGGCGGCAGCGTGGGGCCTTGCCACGACGCCGACGTGTGCCGCGCGCTCCGCACGCTCGGCGGGCCCAAGCGCACGCCGGTCGCGAAGCACTGATCTCTCGCGCTCAATCGAACAGACCGCGCGCCGTGGCCATCTCGAGCGCGCTCCGCAGCGACTCGTAGCCGGACGCGAGGCCTTCGCGCAGCTCGTCGCCATTGAAGATCTCGCGGACGATCGGGCGCGTCGCTTCGTTCGTGCACGCGGCACGAAGCGCATCGAGGACCTTCTCGCGGAGCTCCGCGGGGTAGCCCTCCCGCACGCCGATGACGTCGGGCGGGATCGCGCCGAACGTCGCGAGCACGCGCACGTCGGCGCCTTCGATCTCGGACCACGCGCCCGCCGTGACCTTGCCGTCGGCATCGGCTTGCGCGTACGTGCCGGCGACGTCGCATGCGCCTTCGGCGAGCGCCTTCATCGCGGCGCGATGCGAGCCGTGGAACGTCTCGGTGCGGAAGATCGTGCGTGGGTCGACGCCCAGCAACGCGAGCTTCACGCGCGGGAGCACGAAGCCGGCGGCGCTCCACGGGTCGACCCATCCGGCGCGCGTTCCGCGAAGGCCGTCGATGGTGCGCAGCTTCGAGTCACTGCGGACGACGAGCGCCGCTTCGTACGCGCTCTTGCCGTCGCGCATGATGCTCCCGAGCGGCGTGACCGCATCGGCGAGACGCACGAACACGATCGGCGGAAGCCACGCGACGTCGACGCGGCCTTCGCGCACCTCCGTGGCGAGCGCCTCGTACGTGAGCGCATCGAAGCGTGAGACCTCGACGCCGACGTGCGCGGCCATCATCGTGGTGAGACGATCGACGCGCGCCGGCAGGTCGCTGCCGGGCGTATTCACCACCAGCCCGAAGACGATGCGAGGGACCGTCACGCCCTGATCGTAGCGGAGATCAGCCGCGAACGAGATCGGATGCGATCTTCAGCACGAGCACGGCGACGACCACGAGCACGACGACACGCACCAGCCGATCGCCGCGCTTCACGGCGAGCCGCGCACCGACGAATGCGCCGCAGGCGTTCGCAGCGGCCATCGGAAGGGCGATGCGCCAGAGCACGGTACCGCGCGACGCGAAGAGCGCGAGCGCGGCGAGGTTCGACGCGAGGTTCACGACCTTCGCGTTGCCGGATGCACGCGTGAGCGTGTCGCCGAACATCAGCACGAACGCGACGATGAGCATCGAGCCGACGCCCGGTCCGAAGAAGCCGTCGTAGAAGCCGAGCACGGACGCGACGGGGACGAGCGCGAACATCGCCCAAGCGTGCGGTCGTCCTTCGCTCGGCTTGCGCGGCCATGCCACGAACGCGGCGGCGAGGACGAGCAGCACGAGCACGACGGGCTTGAGCGGCTCGGGCCGCACGAGCAGCAGCACCTCCGCACCGGCGAGCGCGCCGAAGAAGCCGAATACGAATCCGATCGGCGCGCGCTTGCGATCGATACCGCCGCGCATCCAGAAGGACGTAAACGAGCTGACCGCGCCGAACGCCGCCTGTCCCTTGTTGGTCGCGAGCGCCACCTGAGGCGGCAGCCCTGCGGCGAGCAACGTGGGCACGGTGATCAATCCGCCGCCGCCGGCAATCGCGTCGACGAGCCCAGCCCCGAACGCAGCAAGCGCCAGCAGCGCAACGACGTTCACCGGCAGCGTCACGGGCGCACTCTAGAGATCCGAGAAGTCTGAGAAAAGCGCGAAAGCGCGAAGATTTCTGTGGTCGGTGGTCGCTCGCCAACACACAAAATAAACTTCGCGCTTTTCTCGGGCTTCTCGAAACCTCTAGGCCTCGATGGTGGCGGGAGGCGTCTTCGGTTTCGGCGGCGGAGGGGGGCGGAGCTCCATCACCTTCTTCAGTTCCAGGGGCGTGACGTAGCCGCCTTCGTGCGACAGGCCCATTTCGGCGCGTACCGCATGGTACGGGATCGCGTTCACGTTGAATTCGGCGGACGTGCCGAGCTTCGCGTTCGTCTCCGGGAAGAGCGCCTCGATGACCTCGGCGATCTTCACGCCGCCGTCGCCCATGATGCTCACGTCCGCGAGCAGCGGGACGAAGTCGCCCGCCACGCGTGCCTCCTCGAGGAACGCCGCGGCGCGGTCGTCGCCCACGGTCAGCGTCCGCAGGAAGCGCTTCACGTCGACCGACTTCGCGAGCCCGCGCTCGAATCGACGAACCACCTTGATTTCCGGCGTCGCGAGCACGCGCTCGACCTCGGCGCGGAGGCGCGCCTCGCCGCCCATCGCGTCGAGCGCACGACGCGGGATCCCCACCGCATAGCGCGCGCCGTCGATCACCTTCGCGATGCTCGGGTCGTGCATCTGCAGGGCGAGACCGCGCTTGAACACGAGGCCGGGCGGCGACACGCGAGAGAGCGACTCCGCGAGCTCGTCGGCGTCGATGTCCCCGTCCGTGATCAGCTTGACGTCGAGGCACTCGGCCAGGCTCGCGACGCCGAGCGAGAGCGCCGGCGAGAACGTGAAGTCCGGCTTCGGGTGGAATCCGGACGAGTAGAAGATCGGCATCTCGATGCGCCGGAACGACCGCGGCAGGGCGCGAATGAGATCGAGGTGCGAGAGGAAGGCCATCGGCCCGACCTTCGCGAAGAGGAAGCGATAGCGACGGCCCTCGCCCTGCACCACCTTCGGCGGACGCACGCGGACGAGGTTGCCCTCGGCGTCGACCTGCGGCGGCGCCTTCTCTTTCGGGACGCGCTTCGTCTTCGCGCCGAGCTTCACGAGGTAGCCCATGCGCTCCGTGCGCATCGCGGAGAGATCGCACGCAACGCCGCAGTCGTAGCAAACGAGCTTGCGCGTCTCCTTCGCTGCGTCCTCGACGTTCGTCTCGTGGATGAACGCGCCAGCGACCTTCCCGCAGGGCAGGCTCAGGCGGCTCTTCACGGCCTTCCGGTACTCGCGGAGCAAGAAGCCGTCCTCGAGACCGACATCGATGTGATCCCACGGCAAGCGCGCGCTCACCGGGATCGTGCCGAGGTACGCGGCGGGCTCGATGCCCTCGGCGTCGAAGGCGTCGGCCCACACGTCGATGCGGAGCTGGTCCTCCCACGAATCGAAGCGGCACCCCGCGTGATACGCGCGCTCGAGAACGCGACCGAGCTTGCGATCGCCGCGCGCGAACACACCTTCGAGCCAGCTCGTGCGCGAGTCGTGCATGCGCAGATCGACGCCGCTGTTCTTCACTTCTTCGCGGAGCCAGCCCTGCTTCGTGAGGACGCTCTCCTCGCGGTCCATCGCGCACCACTGGAACGGAGTGTGCGGCTTCGGCACGTGGGTCGAGACGCTGACGGTGACCTTCGGCGGTCCTCCTTGGTTCGACTCCTTGCGGACCTTCTTGCCGACGTCGCGCGCGCGCTTGCCTACCTTCACGATCTCGCGGACGTCCGTCTCCTCCTCCGTGGGGAGGCCGATCATGAAGTAGAGCTTCATGCCGTCCCAGCCGCGCGAGAACACGCGCTCGGCCGTGGTCATGAGCTGCTCTTCGGTGACGTTCTTGTTCACGACGTCACGCATGCGCTGGCTTCCGGCCTCGGGCGCGAACGTGATGCCGCTCGCGCGGACGCGGCGGATGTCGTCGAGCACCGTCTCTTCGAGACCGTAGGCGCGCAGCGAGGACACACCGAGCGACACCTTCTCGGGCGCGAGCCGCGCGGTGACCTTCTCGATGAGCGGCGCGATACACGAGTAGTCGGCGGTGGAGAGGGACGTGAGGCTCACCTCGTCGTAGCCGCTCTTCTTCACGGCGCGCGCGACGGTCTCGACGATCTGCTCGGGGTCGCGCTCGCGCACGGGCCGATAGATCATGCCGGCCTGACAGAAGCGGCAGCCCTCGGTGCAGCCGCGCGCGATCTCGATCGACATGCGATCGAAGATGGCCTCGGGGCCGCCGACCGGTCCGTCGTCGGGGAACGGAAACTTGTTGAGGTCCTCGACGAGATTGCGCTTCACGGGCAGCGGCAGCCCCGGCTCGAGCGCGCGCGTGACGACCTCGATGCTCGTGTCGGGATCGGCGGAGACCTCGTAGAGCGACGGCACGTACACGCCGCGGAGCTTCGCGAGCGCGACGAGACGCTCGCGACGTGGAACGCCCTTCGCCTTCAGCTCGGTCCAGAGCAGCGCGATCTCGGTGGTGCGCTCCTCGCCGTCGCCGACGCACACGGCGTCGAGGAACATGGAGAGCGGCTCGGGATGTGTCGCGGTGGGACCACCGGCGATGACGAGCGGATCGCTCTCTCCGCGATCCTTGCTCTTCAGCGGGATGCCGCCGAGATCGAGCATCGTCAGCACGTTCGTGTACGTGAGCTCGAACTGGAGCGAGAAGCCGACGACGTCGAAGTCCGAGAGCGGTCGCGCGCTCTCGAGGGACACGAGCGGAAGCTTTCGCGCGCGGAGCTCGCGCTCCATGTCGACCCACGGCGCGTAGCTGCGCTCGGCGAGCGTGCGCGGGTCCTCGTTCAGGATCTTGTAGAGGATCTTGAACCCGAGATGGCTCATCCCGATGTCGTAGACGTCCGGGAACGCGAGGCAGATGCGTGCCTGGACGGCCGGCCAATCCTTCCGCGCCGCACCGTACTCACCGCCCAGGTAGCGCGCGGGCTTCTCGACGCGATGCACGAAGTCCGCATACGGATGAGGCTGGGCGCGCGAATCTGAGGACGAGGCCATGATGGCCGTTCCTTAGCGTGGATCGGGGCGTGGAGCGAGTCGGAGCGCCAGCGTGGTCGGTCAGTACGGCGTCGACGGCCGGACGCAGCGCGCCCCGAATTTCCCGTACTGGAAGGTCGCCGGGGTGTTGCTCGCCTTGTTCGTCTTGCCGTACTGGTGGCCCTCCCAGGTCTGGCCGACCATGCCGACCTGCGGGATACCGGTGTAGCTCGTCCCGGGCCCTTTGATGATGGGTGGGGAACCGGGCGGCACGGGCTCCTTACGTGTGCACGTCGTCGCGCCAGCAGCCGGCGCCGCGGACAGATCACAGAAGTTATTGAGGGCAGCATTCGGGTTCGGCGCGAAGTCCGCCGTGTACTCGGCGAGGTTCGCGTAGAGATCGAACCACGACTCGCCGCCGCTCTTCAGCGCGGAGATGTCGGTCTGGAATCGGCCCGGCGCGGCGATGAGCGGCTCGTTGTCCTTCGAGCGATCGGTCGCGATCGGGAACTCGTAGAACACGCCCTTCTCGCCGTTGGTCGCGAAGCCGCCGGCCGGGCACGTCTCGCCCGGCGGCAGCGTCGGGTTGTTCACGCCGTCGCACTGGCACTGGAAGCCGCCGTTCTTGAACGTCCCGTTGCACCAGTTGTACGTCGGGCGGTTCGTGTTGTTCGGACCCCACGGGTACGCCTGCGTCCAGACGTCGAGGTAGTCGTCGTAGACCGGCATCTCGCCGCCGTCCCACGCGCAGAACGCGGCGAACATGATCGGCATCGCGCAGTTCATCGACTTCTCGTCGGAGACCGAGCGCGGCAGGGGTCGCTTCGGGAGACCGAAGTCCATCGGGTCGTAGTCCATCCAGTACGTGTTCGCGCTGTACGAGCCGTCGTAGTTCGCGCAGCCGCGGATGCCGTCGTAGTTGTCGATGTCGAGCGACATGTGAGCGGCGAGGCTCAGCTGGCCGTGAGCAGTCGCCGGATAGAGGTTCGCGAGCACCGGGAAGCTCGCAATCATCTTCGCGAGCTGCGACGTCGGGTTCGCGGTGACGTAATCGGCGACCCACTTCCGCACGTTGCCCGTGGCGCCGATGCTCGTCAGGAAGCTGCGGAACCGCCCCGCGGTGATCTCGTACTTGTCCATGCGCCTCGTCGTGCGCGTCGGCAGCACCAGCGACTTGCAGCAGCTCTCGTGCACGGCGCCGGCCTGACCGGTCTCGTTCGCCCCGCACGAGTTGATGCCTGCGATCTCGGCGGTCGCGCACGACAGCGGCGAGCACTTCTTGCCGAGGCCGCCGGAGCAGCCGCCGGTCGTGCAATCGGTAGAGGCGGTGCAGGCCTTGTCGATCGCGCATTTCGGCGCGTTCGTCGGCGCTCCTCCTCCACAGTCGATGTCGCTCTCGGTGCCGTTCTTGATTCCGTCGACCTTCGTCGGGGGATCGCAGACCTTGGTCGCGTCGTTGCACAGGGCCTTGTCGCAGTCGCTCGTCGCTACGCACGTCTCGCCCGTCGGGCAGCGCTTCACGGTGGTCGTCGGACCGCCGCAGTCGATGCCGGTCTCGTCGAGGTTCTTGATCCCGTCGTCGTGCGCGGGGGCCTTGCAGATCTTCGCGGCCGTATCGCAACGGACCTTGTCGCAGTCGCCGTCGGCGAGACAGCCCTGTCCCGTCTTGCACTTCGGCGCCTTCGTGCCGCCGCAGTCGAGGCCCGTCTCGTCGCCGTTGCGAACGCCGTCGGTCGGTGACGGCGCCTGGCAGAGCCCCGCCTTGCACACGCTGCTCGTGCAGTCGGACGCGATCGCGCACGCCTTGCCGTCCGCGCATGCAGGCGCTTTCGTGCCGCCGCAGTCGATGTCGGTCTCGTCGCCGTTCTTCTCGCCGTCCGCGGGGTCGATGTCGTTGCACGTGCCGTCACGACAGAGCCCCGAAGCGCAGTCGGGCGAGCCTTCGCACGGCCTGCCCGCGCGGCACGGCGTGGTCAGGCGACCGCACGGCCCGTTGTCGGCGTCGGCGCCACCGTCGTCGCCGGGATCGACCGGATCGGACGCCGTCGGACAGCCGGTGACGAGCACCGAGAGCAGCGCGAACGCGATCGCGGCGGTTCGCGCAGAGACACTCATCGACATGACGGAAGGACCCCTGGCAGCCGAGGGCGGCGCGCGGCGCGCCGGCGAAGACTGCGACCAGGAACATTAGCGTGCGGCGATACGAAAGGTCGACACGTACGCGCCGCGGGGGAGTGTCGTCCCGTCCACGACCGCTTTTCCGCGTGGCTCGACGACCTCGTGATGGGCCACGTGTGCGCCTACCGCGACCACGAGCCGCCCCGTCGACGGCTCGCGCACGATCATCACGACGGGCTCGACGAGCCCCGCCGCGCTAAACAGCACGTGCTCGCCGGACGCGTCGACGAACACCTCCGCGAACAGCGGCACCTTGCGGTGCGCCGCGCCTTCGCCTTCCGCGGCCTCCTCGAGCCTCGCGAAGCGCGCCGGCATCGAGGCGAGCGCGGCGGTGTCCTCCGCGGAGATCGCCTCGTCGTCCGCCGTTCGCGACGCCACGCGCATCGCGACGCGAAGGATGTCCTCGACCTCGGCCAGCGTGGTCATCGCGGGCGAAGCCGGCGGGAGCCCGGCGATCGCGCCGAGCCCACGTCGCATCTGCGCGAGCGTCGCGACCATGCGCGCGACGACGTCCGGCGCCGCCTCGACGAACGCAGGCAGCGCGGCGCCCGTCACCTTCAGCTCCTTCGGCGCGGCGCTCGCCTTCGGCGGCTTCGCGCGACCGAGCGGCGGCGAGGTCTGGCGCGCGTACGTCCACGCCGCGAGCGCGGACTCGATCGCGGCGCGCTTCGCGGCGGGCGAAGCCCGCTGGCGCGGAGAGTCCTCTGCGGGCTCGAGCCACGTCATCAACACATCGAGCAGCGAGCCGTAGACCGACGCATGCCGCGACGGCGCATCGTCGCCGGGTCGCACGGCGATCGCGCGTGCGAGCGCGGCGTCGTAGCCGGCGAACGTGTCTCCGCCTTCGTCGTGCAGCGATGCGCGGGCCTCCGGAGCGCCGAGCCATACCGCCAGATCGAGCGACGAGGGCATCCTCGTCTCGTGAGCAGCCGCCATCGCCGCGAGCGCGACGGAGTCCGCGGGCGCATGTCCGCCGAAGAGGCGCATCGCGATGCCTGCACGTCCAGGCGCTCCGGTCCCGTCGTAGACGAGCGGCTCTCGTCCGCGCGCCGCGCGCCGCCTCAAGCGGTCGATCGTGACGACGTTCGCGACGTGCTTCGGATCCTCGAGCGTCACGCCGATCGCGGATGCGATGTCGGCGAGATCGCCGGGCGCGAGGTCGTCGGACGGTCCCCAGAGGAACGTGAGCAGACGCGAGATGCGCGACCACGCCGCGTGGATCTCGGGATCGACCTCGCGCTCCACGACGCGCGAGAGCAGCATCGCCGCGCGCGCATGGAGCCGCGAGGTCGCGACGCCGACCGATCCGCCGGGCGCCTCGCTCTGCGCGACGAGGACGAGCGGCGCGGTCGCGAGCCACGCAAGCGCGCGGAACGAGCCGGGCCTCGCGGCGCCGCTCGGTACGGCGAAGCGAGCGTAGTCCATCGGCACGCCGAGCAGCGCGCTGGGCACTCGTTCCCTGTGCGCCGTGATCCGCGCGAGCTCCTGCGGCACCTCGGGACCGAGCTCCGCGGACGGCACCGCGGCGCCGTCGGTCGCGAGCGAACGTGCGACGGCGATGATGCCGCGGGCGAGGCGGAGGGCCTCGCCGATCTCCACGCCTGCGCCCTTCTGCTCGGCGGCGAGGCGCACGTCGAGCTTCGACGTCAACGCATGGAGCGCCGGCGCGAGCACGGCGTCGTCGACCTCCGCGAGCGCGCGCTCGAACGCGACGTGAACCGCATACGCGAGCGCATCGAGCGTGATCACGTACGGTACGCGCTGCTCACGCGTGTCCATGTAGAATGCACCCATCCGCGCACGAGCCGCGTCGGGAGCCCCGTTCACGACGAGGCCGTCGCGCAGGAGCCGCTCGCGGCCTTCGCCGCCGAGGTCATCCCATACGCGCGTCGCGCCCTCGACGCGCACGACCGACGACTCGGGGACCGGCAGCTCGACCGGCTTCGCGGCGGCGCGCGTGTCGACCTCGACCGGCTCCCAGTACCACTCGGGCAAGACCGTGAACCGGGCGGCGCGGCGGGGCTCGGGGAGCGCGCCGGGAGGTCCGAGTGGCTTCGTACGCGCCGCGCCCGAAGCGCACGACGCCACGGCGAGCGTCATCGCAACGCCCAGCACGCGCCTCGAAACCGCGAGCCCCCCGGATACCGTCAGCAACGAGCCGGATGATAGCCCTTCAGCGACCGCGGCGCGTGATCGCGAGCGCGCGGAGCACCTCGGCGACGCCCCACGCCTGAGCGACACACCCGCGCGGCGTGTACGGAGGCTCGGCGTCGAAGACCTCACTGATCGAGCCGAGGCCGGCCTCTCCGAGGTGAGGGCCGAACCCAGCAAGGAACTTCCCCGCCTCCTCTTCTTTGCCGGGGTGGACCTTGAGCCACGCATCCACCCAGGGGCCGACGAGCCACGACCACACGGTGCCTTGGTGATAGGCGGCGTCGCGCGAGCGGAGATCGCCGTCGTAGCGCGGCTTGTAGTCGGGATGGTTGCGGGCGAGCGACCGCAGCCCGACCGGCGTGACGAGCTCGCGCTCGACGACGCCGATGACGGGGCGCCACCGCGTCTCGTCGAGCACGGGATGAGGAAGCGAGATCGCGAAGATCTGGTTCGGGCGGAGCGCCGGATCGTTCTTGCCGTCGGGACCATCGAGCACGTCGTAGAGATGCCCGCCTTCGGGGTACCAGAAGCGCTGGTTGAACGAGGCATGCACGCGATCGGCGGCGGCGGTCGCCGCCTGCGCCGCGCTGTCGCCCTCTTCCTCGCCGAGCCATCGCGCGAGCAGGCGGAGCGCGTTGTAGAAGAGCGCGTTGAGCTCGACGGCCTTGCCGCGCCTAGGGGTCACGACCCAGTCGTCGACCTTCGCGTCCATCCATGTGAGCTGATAGCCGTCCTGCCCCTGGCTCAGCAGGCCGTCCTTCGGATCGACGTGGATCCCGAAGCGTGTACCCTGCATGTGCTTCTCGAAGATCTCCTTCAGCTTCGGGAGCAGGAGCTGCAGGGTCATGCGATCGCTCGTTGCCGCGAGGTAGCGATCGATGGCGTGGAAGAACCAGAGCGTCGCGTCGGCCGTGTGA
>JAQBQJ010000115.1 GCA_028287065.1 Labilithrix sp.
CGGTCTTCCCGGCCGGGCAGCCGTGGGTCTTCGGATCGGCGGTCTTCACGCCGGCGACGTCGACGCACGCGTCGAGCGTGTCGGGCACGCCGTCCTTGTCGCGATCGGCAGCGCCTGCGGGCGCGCCCCACGGATTGACCGGACAGCCGTTCGTGCTCACCTCGGTCGTCTTCACGCCGGCGGTGTCGGGACAAGCGTCGATGCTGTCGGGGACGTTGTCCTTGTCGCGATCGGCGGCGCCAGCGGGTGCGCCCCACGGGTTGTTCGGACAGCCGTTCGTCTTCGGCTCGGTGGTCTTCACGCCCGCAACGTCAGGGCATGCGTCGATGCTGTCGGGGACGTTGTCCTTGTCGCGATCGGAAGCGCCCGCGGGCGCACCCCACGGGTTGTTCGGCGCCGGGCAGCCGTTCTTGTGCATGTCGTCGGACTTCACGCCGGCGACGTCGGGGCACGCGTCCTGGATGTCGGCGATGCCGTCCTTGTCGCGATCGGCAGCTCCGACGGGCGCGCCCCACGGGCCGAGGTTCGCGGGAAGCGGGCAGCCGTTCTTGTGCGCGTCGTCCTGCTTCACGCCGGCCTGGTCGGGGCACATGTCGAGGCTGTCGGGGATCCCGTCCTTGTCGCGATCGGGAGCGCCGGGAGGCGCGCCCCACGGTCCGTTCGCCGGAGCGGGGCAGCCGTTCTTGTGCATGTCGTCCGACTTCACGCCGGCCTGGTCAGGGCATGCGTCGATGCTGTCGGGGATGCCGTCCTTGTCGCGATCGGAGGCGCCGGCCGGCGCGCCCCACGGATTGTTCGGGCAGCCGTTGGTCTTCGGCTCGTTCGTCTTCACGCCGGCGACGTCCGGGCATGCGTCGAGGCTGTCGGGAACGCCGTCCTTGTCACGATCGGAAGCGCCGGCGGGAGCTCCCCAGCCTTGTGCCTGCGCATCCCGCGGCAGCGCTGCGCTTCCCGCTGCGAACCCCAAGACGACGACCGCGAACACCCCGAGACGCGCACGATGCGAGTTCATCAACCCTCCCGATTTCAACGGCTGCCGCAGGACCGGTCGGATAGACGAGCTTGTCCACCGGCCATTCACGTCCGCCGATCATACACGGCCGTCACCCTATGGCGACCCGATGAACATCGTAAAAACGCCGTGAAAACGGGTGCTCCGGCGTGCGATGGGGTGCGCGCCCACAAAAGCGACCACGACGGCGCCGACGAAGGCGACGAACAGGCCTACGGCGCCGCCGGCGGCGGCGGTATCGAAGCCCCTCCGCTCGCCCGTCGCGCGCGCAGCGTGCGACGGATGACGAGCTCGACGTCTTCGGCATCGACCGGCTTCACGAGAAACGCATCCGCGCCGATCGCGGACAAGCGCTTCCACTCGCTCGGACCGCCCGCCGCCGTGAGCACGATGATCGGCGTGCGATGCGCGCTGTCGATGGCGCGCAGCAACCCGGTCAGCTTCGTGCCGTCCATCTCGGGCATCTCGAGATCGACGAGCACGACCGAATAGGGGTTGTCACAGAAGGCCTCGAGCGCAGCCGCGCCGTCACCGACCTGATCGATGACCGATCGCGGGAAGCGGGCCACGAGCGCCGCCACGAGGATCTGACGCCAGTCCGGATCGTCGTCGGCGACGAGGATACGCGTGGGATCGGCGGTGCCGCGATGCGCGGCGAGCAGCGCATCGCGGAATGTGCCGGCGCTGAGGAAGCGTTCGTCGACGTCCTTCGCGAGCGCCTTGAGGATCACGTCGTCGTAGACCGTCGGCAGGCCGGGGCGTCGCTCGCTCAGCGGGACGGGCGCCTGCAGGACGTGCTGCGTGAGCACGTTCATGTCGGTGACGCCGACGAACGGAGGTCGTCCGCACAGCAGCTCGTAGGCGATGCACCCCAGCGCGTAGATGTCGCGTGCTTGCTCGCGCGGGGTCTCCTCTCCGAACGCGGCCTCCGGCGCCATGTACGCGGCGGTTCCGACGAGCGGCCCGGGCTCGCCGCCCGGCTCCGGCGCGCGAGCGAGACCGAAGTCGCCGACGGCGACGCGGAACGTCTTGTCGATGAGCAAGTTCGACGGCTTCAGATCGCGGTGCATCGTGCCCGTCGCGTGGATGGCGTCCACGCCGGTGCACGCTTGCTCGACGATTTTCACGACGTCGTCGACGCTCGGCAGCGTTCCTCGAGGATGGCTTGCAAGCCACTGCTCGGCGGTGCGCCCGTCGACGTACTCCATCGCGAAGTACGGCGTCTCGCCGTGCTCGCCGTAGGCGTAGACGGCGAGCACGTTGCGGTGCGAGAGGCGAGCCATGGCGCGTGCCTCTTCCGCGAAGAGATCGCCCATCTGCGGCAAGCTCATCATCGACGACTTGACGAACTTGATCGCGACGCGTCGCTGGAGGCGTTCGTCGAGCGCCGAAGCGACCACGCCCATGCCGCCCACACCGAGCACTCCCTGGATGCGATACGTGCCGCCGACGAGCGTTCCGGTCTTCACGCCGACGTCGGCGAGAGGATCGCGAGACGCGCGGAGCGAAGCGGAGTCCCTCCGGACAGGTCCGCCGCCGAGGCGTCCGGACGACGATCGCTCGCCGGCGACGACGTTGTTCGAAGGACGGTCCGAGGCCACGCTTCGAGGTTATCACGCGCATGCCGCAGGCTCGTGACCGGGCTGCTGAGGGAAGCTGCCGCAGATCGCTCCCAAACCCGAGTCGGTCGAGCTATCTTCAGTGACGGCGATGAAGCGATTGCCGGCGATCGTCGTCACGAAGCGCGCAAAATGAAGACATCGCGATCGCTCGCCGTCGCCGCGGCCTTCGTCGTTGCCGCGGGCGCGCTCGGAGCGTGCTTCGGCCCGACCGAGATCACCGTCGGCGTCACGACGAACGCGCGCTGCGACAAGGGGATCCAGACGCAGATCTTCACCGCGCCGCGCGGCACGAAGGACTTCGGGGCCGCGCCGGCGGCAGACACGCGTCAATGCGGGCCGGACGTGGGGACGCTCTCGATCGTGCCCAGCGGAGCGCGCGACGACCAGTTCGACGTGCAGGTCGTCGCGGGCGTCGGCGTGGATGCATCCTCGTGTCGCTCCGAAAACGTCGCCAACTGCATCGTCGCGCGGCGACGCGTCTCGTTCCGCCCACACAAGTCGCTGCGCGTGCCGGTCTTCCTGAGCGATCGCTGCATCGGCGTCCCGTGCGACAGCGAGACGACGTGTGATCTCGGAACGTGCACGCCGTCGACGGACTGCACGGAGTTGGGCTGTCCGCGCGAGCGAGGCGATCTTTCCGTCGACACTGACGGCGGCACGGATGCCAGCGCCGACGCCGTCGTCGATGCGCCCGACGGCATGCCGGCGTGCGAGTCGACGCCGACCGTCGTGGCCGAAAACCAGGCCGCCGAAGGACAGCTCTTCATGCAGGGCGGCTATCTCGTGTACGGCAACTTCGATCCCGCGGGAGGGCCGGAGATACGACGGGTGCCGGCGCGCGGCGGTCCGGCCAAGCCGCCGCGGTCGGTGCCCGGGCTCATCGCGCTGGCGGCGAACGACACCGAGACCGCCTTCATGCAGCTCGTGCCGAGCCTCTTGATCCATCGCGAGCCCGTCGGCGGGACCGCCATGACGACGGGCTACGGCAACGAACCCAGTGAGGCGATCGGCATCTCCGGACCGGCGGTCGTGGGCGTGACGCTGGCCGCACCCGGCGGCAGCGGCACCCCGGCGTATTACTCGTTCGCGTTCGACAACGGCGGCCGGCCGCTCGGTGCTCCTGCGCTACCTGGCAGCATGCTCGAGGTCGCCGTCGACGAAGACGGCGACTGGTACGGCGTCGCGGGCGGAGCGACGCTCTACCACTTCAAGCCTGGGAGCCCGGACGTCGTGGGAGCCCTCGGAAACCGCCAACCCAATCCCGACATCGGGGTCGCGAACCGAACGCTCTTCGTCGCCCTCGGAGGTGCCCTGGCCGGCATCCACATGATCCCGAGCGCCAAGGTCACCGACGCCTACCACGATCCGCCGATCCTCGCCGGCGTGGTCCCGCGCAGCATTACCGCGCACAAGTCGTTCCTCTATTACATCGAGGGCACGAGCTTGCAGCGCGTCGACGTCACGACACTGAAGACGCCCGTACGCGTGACGACGGTGGCGAGCGACGCGACGTCGCTCATCGCGGACGAGGCATGCGTCTACTGGATCGAGAACGGCGGCAAGCGCATCATGCGCCACCGCGCGTTCTGACCACGACGCATCAGTCCGCGCGATACATCGTCATCACGCACGCGCCGCCGAGCCCCAGGTTGTGCTGGAGCGCGACCTTCGCGTTCGGCACCTGGCGCTTGTCGGCCTGACCGCGGAGCTGCCAGACCAATTCCGTGCACTGTGCAAGTCCGGTCGCGCCGAGCGGGTGGCCCTTCGAGAGCAGACCGCCCGACGGGTTCGTGACCCACTTGCCGCCGTAGGTGTTGTCGCCGTCCTCGATGAACTTCTCGGCGCCGCCCTCCGGGCACAGGCCGATCGCCTCGTAGGTGAGAAGCTCGTTCGCCGTGAAGCAGTCGTGCAGCTCGACGACCTGCACGTCCTTGGGGCCAAGGCCGGCCTCGTCGTAGACCTTCTTCGCGCAGGCCTTCGCCATGTCGTAGCCGACCATCTTCATCATCGACTCCTCCTTGAACGAGGAGTCGAAGTCGGTCGTCATGGCCTGGGCCGCGATGTAGACGGGCTTCGTGATGCCGTGCTTCTTCGCGAACTCGTCGGAGCACAGGATCGCTGCGCCGGCGCCGCACGTGGGCGGGCAGCACTGGAAGCGCGTGAGCGGATCGAACACCTCGTCCGAGGCGAGGATCTCTTCGACCGAGAGCACCTGGTTGAAGAGCGCGTACGGGTTGTTCGACGCGTGCTTGCGCGCCTTGTTCGCGATCTTCGCGAACGTCTCGCGCTTGGTGCCGTACTTGAAGCGGTACTCGCGCCCGGCGCCGCCGAACATCTGCGCGGCCGGAGGCGCTGCGGTGAAGCCCTGCACGTTGCTCATCAGGCCGGCGAACCACTCGAGCGGGTTCGTGCGGTCGGTGAACTTCGAGGCGAGCGCGCCCTTCTCCATCTTCTCGAAGCCGAGCGCGAGAGCGCACTCGACGATGCCGCCTTCGACCGCCTGCTTCGCGAGCATGAGCGCGGACGAACCGGTCGAGCAGTTGTTGTTCACGTTGAAGACGGGGATGCCGGTGAGCCCGAGCTCGTAGACGGCGCGCTGTCCGCACGTGGAGTCGCCGTAGACGTACCCGACGTACGCCGACTGCACTTCCTTGTATTCGATCTTCGCGTCCGCGAGCGCCGCCTTGGCGGCGTTGACGGCCATGACGTTGTACTCGTCGCTCGCTCCAGGCTTCTGGAACTTCGTCATGCCGACGCCGATGACATTGACCCTACGACCCATGGTGATTGCTCCTTGTCCTATGTCTGGCAGTCGGTCTCAGACGAGACCCTTGAAGATGCTGAGCTTCGGGGCGACCCGCGCGTCGCCGTCGATTCGGATGTTGCCGCGCTGATAGTGGTCGCGCAGGGCTTCCCCCTTCGCGAGCGCCGCGAGCGTGTCGTCGGACAGCTTGAGCGTGACGTCCGCCGCGCCGGTTCCTTCCTTCACGCTGCCTGCGCCGTTCTTGAGGTCGACGACGAAGCTCGTGTCGGGGTCGGTGACGATCACCTGAACCACGGCGCCCACTTCCTTCGCGAGCCCGGGCGTCTTGGTGATGCGCTCGGTCAGCGCCTTGATGATCGCGGGCGCCTGCGCGGGCTTCGTCTTCCCCGTGACCGTGCCCTTGCCCGTGCCCGTGCCCGCCGGCGCAGCCGGCGCGCCCGCGCCGCGCATCTTCGCGACGACCTCGGCCGCCTGCTTCGGATCGATCTTCTTCAAGAACATGAGCTTCTGCGACGCCATGATGTCGCCGCCGATCTTCAGCTTCTTCTCGGTCCACAGCTTCATCGGATCGGCCTTGCCCGCGACCATCGCGCAGAAGTCCGCGTCCGACAGATCGAGGACGCAGTCGCCCTTGTCGCCGCCGGCGGTGACCGCGCCCTTGCCGTTCTTGAGGTCGACGGTCCACGCGCTGTCGGGGCTGCTGAGCCGGAAGAGGAACGTCTTTCCGATCTCGCCCGCCATGCCCGGGTTCTTCCCGATGAAGTCCTCGATGACCGCGAATGCCTCGCCGCTCGTCGGCTCGCCGCTCGCGGCGGGAGCCGCCGGTGCCGGAACGCCGCCGCCCGCGTTGCGCATCTTCGCGACGACCTCGGCCGCCTGCTTCGGATCGATCTTCTTGAGGAACATGAGCTTCTGCGAAGCCATCACGTCGCCGCCGATCTTCAGCTTCTTCTCGGTCCAGAGCTTCATCGGGTCGGCCTTGCCGGCGACCATCGCGCAGAAGTCCGCGTCGGAGAGATCGAGCATGCAGTCGCCCTTGTCGCCGCCCGCGGTGACCGACCCCTTGCCGTTCTTGAGGTCGACGGTCCACGCGCTGTCGGGGCCGCTGAGCCGGAACAGGAACGTCTTTCCGATCTCGGCGGCCATGCCGGGGTTCTTCTCGATGTAGTCCTTGATGACCGCGAAGGCCTCCGCGCTCGTCGGCTCGCCGCTCGGCGCTGCCGCTGCACTGCCGGCAGCCGCTGCGACCGGCTTCTTCTTCTCCGGCGCTTTCGGGATCTCTTTGTACAGCTCGACGGCCGCGTTCGAGATGACGACCTTGTCGCGCTCCTTCACCTTGCAGCGGAAGATGATCTTCTGATCGCCGTCCTTCCACATCTCGGTCACGAGCGTCTCGCCGGGGAACACGCTCTCGGAGAAACGGACCTTGATGCTCTTGAAGAAGCGCGGGTCGTTCTTGGAGAACGACTTGATCACGTGGCGCGTCGCGAAGCCGAACGTGCAGAGCCCATGGAGGATCGGCTTCTCGAAGCCGAAGGCCTTCGCGAAGCCGGGGTCGACGTGCAGCGGATTGATGTCGCCCGAGAGGCGATAGAGGAGAGCCTGGCCCTCGCTGATCTTCTCCTCGACGACGGCGTCCGGCTTGCGATCCGGCGCGACGTTGAGCTCGGCGCTCGGGCCGCGATCACCGCCCCAGCCGCCGGCGCCGCGCACGAACGTGGAGAGCTCGTTGTAGAAGAGCTCGTTGCCGTCCTCGTCGGTCGTCTTGATCGCCATGACGACGACCGCGCCTTTGCCCTTGTCCCAGATCTCCTTGATCTTCGCCTTGTGCGTCAGCTTCGCGCTGGTCGGCAGCGGGCGGAGGACCTCGGTGTACTGCTCGCCGTGCAGGATGCGATCGAAGCCGTAGTTCATCCCGGGCGCGGTCTCACCGCGCTTGGCGGCGTCGAACACCATCGCGAGCGCGGGGACGACGGCGAACGACGGCAGCGCGCGGAAGCTCGGCGCGTTCTCGTAGACGTACTGCAGCTCGGAGTCGTCCGTCGGGTTCTGGCCGGCGCCGACGCCGAGCGCGTAGAGCGCGAGATCCTTCTCGTCGTACTGCGACTTCTGCGGCGGGAACTCGTATCCGAGCGCCGTGTCGACATCGATGAACTCGTTGCCGCCCTGCGCCTTGGTCTCGAGGTTGCCGAGGATCGGCCCCATCGACTCGTTGATGTTGGTCGGGTGCGTCACCTTCGAGAAGTCGGTGATGTGCTTCCAGTTGTTCTTGACCTGCTCCGGCGTGATCGGGCGGCCGAGCTTGAAGAGCTTGCCCTCGGTGCGCTCCCAGCGGAGCTTCGCGAACAGACCGCCGCCGACCTCGAACAGGCCGCCGGTCTCCTCGCTGCCCTCGTGACAGAGGAGCGCGACGAGGCCGGACACGTACTCGGGCTTCAGCGCGTCGGTGATGTTCTTCGGGAGCACCGTCTCGGTCAGGCGTGAGCCGGCGATCGGCGCGATGGTGTTCACGCGCACGTTCTTCTTCAGGCCCTCGATCGCGAGCGTGTTCGCGAAGCCGACGAGGCCGAGCTTGGCCATCGCGTAGTTCGCCTGGCCGAAGTTGCCGTAGATGCCGGCGGCGCTCGCGGTCATGACGATGCGGCCGTAGCCGGCCTCGAGCATGTGGTCCCACGCGGCCTTCGTGACCTTGAACGCGCCGTTGACGTGCACGCGATAGATGAGCTCCCAGTCCTCCGGGGTCAGCTTCTTGAAGGAGGTGTCGCGGAGGATGCCGGCGTTGTTGACGACGATGTCGATGCGCTTCCACGTGTCGAGCGCGGTCTGGACGATCTTGTCGCCGTCCTCGACCGAGTCGTAGTTCGCGACGGCCTCGCCGCCCGCAGCCTTGATCTCCTCGACGACCTTGTCCGCCGCAGCGCTCGATTTGCCGCCGCCCGTCGCGGTACCGCCGAGGTCGTTGACGACCACCTTGCACCCGCGCGACGCGAGCAGGAGCGCATGCGAGCGACCAAGACCATTGCCGGCACCCGTGACGATGGCGACGCGGTTGTCGAAGCGGAGATCAGACATGAGCACTCCTGACGGCAGTTGACGACTGAAAGGTTAGTGTACGAACTATCGGGGCCCAAAGCGTCTGAGTCAAGGGTCGCCCGAGGCGAAAAGAGCCTTTTAACTGGCCGGTACGTTCCGGTACCTGCTTCTACCGCTTCGCGCGTTCAGCACTCTCTGCGGTGCTAAGGTCTCCGCGATGAACGCCATACCTGCCTCGCGGTCGGGGTTCGTTGCGCTGTCGCTCGTCGCGCTCACGTGGCTCGTCACCTGCTCGTCGCAGGCGGAGGACGGTGACTCGTGCAGCAAGGGCGGCGACTGCAAGAGCGGGCACTGCAGCAGCACCGGCACGTGCGACGGCAGTGACTGCACGTGCGAAGGCTCCGATTGCCGCGGCCGCTCGTCGTGCCGCGAAGGCTGGCTCTGCACACGCACGGATGCGACGACGTTCGACGCGATCCCGCAGTGCCGGCAGCAGTGCGGCGGCACGGCCGGGACGTGCCCTTCCGACAAGCACTGCGACAATGGGATCTGTCGCGAAGGGGCCGAGCCTTTCGCGCTCTCGTTCGTCAACATCCCGCGGACGGTCGCGTGCGCCGCGAACGTGCCGTGCAAGTACGAGGTGAAGGCTTCCGAAGGCGTCACCGTCGACACGTACACGTGGACGTTCGGCAATGCCCCGCCCGTCGACACCAAGGAGCCGACCAACAGCTTCACGTACCCGATGACGGGTACGTACGCCGTGGCCGTGCGTGCGCGTGCGACGACCGGGGCGGTCGCCGAGGTCGACACCACCGAGGTGCTGTGTGTCGGCGCGCTCGGCGCCGAATGCGATCCGAGCGGGTCGCCGTGCTGCGAGGGCTCGTGCAGCGCGCTCCTCGTGTGCAAGTGACGAAGTGAGGAGCTAGTCCGTGAGCTCCATCACGCGCTGCTCGAGGCCACGGCCCTTCGACACGGCGCTGATGCGAGCCTGGTTCTGCAAGAGGACCCACAGCACCGCGCCGATGACCTGCTCGGCGTCGACGCCCTGACCGCGATCGAAGTAGACGACGAGCTCGCGTCGCTCGTCGTCCCATTCGACGCGCTTGACCATGGGGAGGTCGCGGACGAGCGGGATCGGCGAAGGGCCGGGCGAGAGCTTGATGCGGATCTCTTCGCTCGACGCAGTGAGCTCGTTCATCGAGCCCGAGGCGACGACGCGTCCGCGATCGAGGATGGCTGCGCCGTCGCAGATCTCCTCGAGCTCCTGGAGGTTGTGGCTCGACACGATGAGCGTGCAGCGGCCCTTGCGCGACTTGATGAGCTGGCGGACCTCGTAAGCGACGCGCGGATCGAGACCGGCGGTGGGCTCGTCGAGGAGCACGACCTCGGGATCGCCGATCAGCGCCTGCGCGAGCTGCACGCGCTTCGCCATGCCGTGCGAGAGGCTCCCGCACTTCACGTTCCACCAGTCGCGTCCGTCGACCTCGGCGAGGACGCCGCGCGCGGCCTCTTCGCAGGCATCGGACGGGATGTCCTGGAGGCGCGCCATGTGCACGAGGAACTCGCCCACCTTGTCGGCGCCGGGCAGGAGCGCGTCCTGCGGGAGGACGCCGATGCGCGAACGCAGCTCGTCGACCTGCATGGGCGAGTAGCCGAGGACCTCGAGCACGCCCTCGGTGGGCTGGAGGAACCCGGCCATCATCGAGAACGTCGTGGTCTTGCCGGCGCCGTTCGGACCGATGAGACCGTACACGGAGCCCGCGCGCACCTTGAGAGAGACGCCGTCGACGGCGGTCTTCACGCCGAAGCGCTTCGTCACCTTCGTGAGGCGGATCGCGACCTCGACGGGCTTCTTCTTCCGCTTCTTCGCGCCCTCGGCGATGAACACCTCACCGGTAGGAGCCGGAGCATCCTTGGCGTAGGGATTCGACATCGGAGGAGCATCGGACTTGGTCTCGGCCTTCACGCCTCCCGCTCCGGCGCTCGTGCCTCCCGCTCCGGCATTCATGCCGGGCGTCTCGCTCTTCTTCTTCTCGCTCTCGCTCTCGATCTGCCCCGGTGCCCCGGCATTCATGCCGGGGGAAGCAGTCTCGAGACCAGCCTCATCCGTCGCTCCCATCAGAGGTCCCTCTTCGTGAAGAGGAACGAGCTCGCGCCGACATACAGCGCGGTCATGCCGATGCACGCGCCGAGGCCGATCATCGTGCGATCGATGCGCGCGTTGATCAGGAAGCCGTCGTACGTGTTCGGGTAGACGTACGTGAGCGCGTCGACGTTGAAGCGCAGCCCGATCAGGAAAGTCACCCAGAGCACGAAGAACACGGCGAACGTCGCGAGCAGCGACAGGATCGGTGTCTTGAAGATCGAGCTCACGAGCGTCGAGATCCCGCACCAGACCGCGCTGATCGGCAGCGTGATGATCCAGAGCTTGAGGCCCCAGTTGATCGCGGTGCCCGCAGGCGCTTCACCGCGCGCGATGCACACGACCCAGATGACCGCGTGCATCGTGAGCGTGATCGCGGAGACCGTCGTCCACAGCCCGAGCCACTTGCCGACCATGTACGAGGCGCGACGCGTGCGGAGCGTCCAGTAACGGACGCTCTTGTGCTGCATGTCGCCCGACACGTTGTCGAAGCCGAGCAGAGAGATGAGGAGGGGCGTGAGCCAGATCGTGATGAAGAACACCGCGAGGAGGACCTCGGGGGTGTGCGCCAGCAGCTTGCCCGTCGCCGGATCGCCGAAGGCCTGGGTCATCGCGTCTTCACGCGCGGACTCCATCATCTCGGGCGTGACGTTGGTCAGCTTCTCTCGTTTGAGCTGCTGGACCCAGGCGAGGAGCAACGTCACCGCCGTGCCGCCGAGGAGCGACAGCACGAGGAGGACGATTCCCTTGGCGCTGCGGAAGCTCTTTCGGAGCTCACGTTGCGCGACGAAGCGGACTTCTGAGAGCGGGCTCACGGGGGTGACGGTAGAACAGCGGAGCCCACACCGCAAACGAACGGGCGGGGGTTTTTCGCCCGGGGGGGATCAGCGACGGCGACGGCGTACGACGCCGGCGGCGAGGCCGACGGCAGCGAAGAGGCCGGCGAGCGGGATCGACGAAGAGCGCTGTTCACGCTGGGCACCCGGGGTCGAACAACCGCAACCGCTGATCGATTCCGTGGTCGTCGTGTCGGCGGGCGGCGTGGCGGCCGGGTCGTCGGAGGCGGGCGGAACGACCGTCTCCGGGGCGAGCTCGATCGTGAGGTCGTCGTACGCGCCGTCGCTGTCGCCCTTGTTCGCGATCTGAACGAACACGTCCGCGGTCCCGGCGGGCACCTCGAACGTAGCGGTCGGTCGCGTACCGGTCGTCAGGTCGATCGCCTTGTCGGCGTCGTGGGTGGCTGAGCCCGCGGTCTTCTTCCACGTGATCGCCTTGCCGAACTTCACGAGCGCGACCGGCGTGAACGGCGTGCCGCCGCCGCCGAGCGGATTCGCGCCTCCGCCGCTGCTCGCGCGCGCCGCGAACGACACCACGAGCTTGGTATCCGTGGCGCCGACCTTTTCGTGGACCTGGATGATGCCCGGAACGAGATCGCCGGCATCGGGGATCGACTGGAGGCCGGGCGATGCGAAGCCGCCGATGACGGCCTCGAGCGCCTTCACGCGGCCGTTCTTCGGCTCGACGATCCGCTCGCACGACGGCAGGACGCCGCGCGCCTTCATCGCCGTGTCGAGCGCCGTCGCGCCAGCCGGGAGATCGGTGCCGAGCGTCGCGAGGAACAGCTTCGCGAGATCGTCGTAGCCGAGATCGCCGCGGCCGGGGTTGGTGCGCATCGCCTTGTAGAGGGCCGCGTCGTACTTCGCGCGGTCGGCTTGCGGCAGCGACGCACGTGCCTGCCACAGCGCGCCCGAGAAGAGCGTCGAGTCGAAGTGCACCTCGCCGATGACGGCGCCCGGACACGTATCCTCGTTCGCGAGCGTGCGGATCACGCCCGAGTTCTGGGAGATGTCCTTCGACGCGTACTCGCCGACGTCCGGATCGCCGGTGATCGCCGACGAGAAGTAATCGGCGAGGGCTTCGTTCATCGCGCCGGGCGCGTCGATCGCGCCGCGCGCGTCGAGATGCCAGGCCTCGAGCTTGAGCGTGGCGTCGACGACCGCGTGCGTGAACTCGTGATAGACGACGTCGCCGTCGTACGCGTAGTCGCGCTGCGGTCCCTGACCGAACCAGAGCCCGCCGCCCTTGAATCCGTAGAGCTGCTGGAAGATGGCGCCGAGGCCTCCGCCGGCCGGCGAGAAGAACGCGTTCTGGAACGTGTCGAGCGGCGTGTTCGGATCAGCCGCGGCGACGAAGTTCCCGGACGCGATGCCCGCGGGCACCTGGAGGTTCGCCACGACGCGCAGCGGCTTGTCGACGGCGACCTGCGCGTCCGCGTTGCCCTGGAGGGTCCGGAAGAATTCGTAGGCCTTGGCCGTGTGGTAGTACATCGAGACTTCGGAGAACTCGTCGCTGCGCGACGACATCGCTCCGGCCGTGTCGCTGGGCGTGTACATGAAGTCGCCGTCGGCGTTCGCGGTCGCGAGCTGCTCGACGTCGCACACGTGCACCTTGGCCTTGAAGCCCTGCACGTCGAGATCGCGCACGCTCTTGCGATCGATGCAGTTCGACGACGTGATGAAGTCGTTCGTGAGGTGGCCCGAGGCCGCCGCGCTCGGGGTGAGCCCGAGATCGAACATCGAGGGAGTGGCCGTCTTGATCGGATTGAACTCGAAGACGCTCGCCTTCGCGAAGCGGACGAGATCGCGGGCCTGGAGGACCTTTCCGGTCTGCGCATCGACGATGACGCGCGGCGACATCGGGAGACCCGCGGGGATCTGCGGAAGCACGGCGTACGCGAGGCGCGAGCCTCCGCCCGCGAGCGGCCACACGACGAGGTGAGCGTCGGCGGCGGACGTCGTTCCGACGGACACGTGCGCCGCGATCGAGGCGGCAGCGTCCGGCGTGATCCCCGCGACCGTCGGCGGGAGGTCCTCCTCGAGATCGAGCGTGGTGAGGAGCTCGTCGCCACGGCTCGTGAGGCGGACGGCGGCGCCGCGACCCACGACGGGCAGCCCGTTGTGCGTCTGCTCGAAGCGGACGATCGTCTCTCCGTCACCGAAGCGATCGGCGGCGGTCGCGACGAGCGCCGCATGACGCGCGGCCGCGAACGGCGACACGCGCGCGAGGGCGGCGCGGGCGCGAGCCTCGTGATCGATCACGAGAGGAGCGTGCGTGG
>JAQBQJ010000118.1 GCA_028287065.1 Labilithrix sp.
AGCCTTCGTTCGGCGCTCGATGCCGTGAAGACGATGCGCAACGCCGTCGAGTGGTGCATCGTGGCCGGCCACGAGTGGGCGAGCATCGACGCAGCGCGCGCCAAGGGCGCCGTGCTCGTCGAACAGATGGCGATGGTCGTCCCGCTCTACGAGCGCGAGCAGGCCGGCGTCTATTACAACAGCGCCGCGGTCATCGACGCCGACGGCCAGTACCTCGGCAAGTACCGCAAGCATCACATCCCGCACACGAACCAGTTCTGGGAGAAGTTCTTCTTCCGGCCCGGCAACATGGGCTTCCCAGTCTTCCAGACGCGGTACGGCAAGGTCGGCGTGTACATCTGCTACGACCGCCACTTCCCCGAGGGCGCGCGCGCGCTCGGCCTGAACGGCGCCGAGATCGTGTTCAATCCGTCGGCGACGGTCGCCGGTCTCTCGCAGTACCTCTGGAAGCTCGAGCAGCCGGCGCATGCCGTCGCGAACGGGTACTTCGTCGCCGCGTCCAACCGCGTCGGCACCGAGGCCCCGTGGAACATCGGCAAGTTCTACGGCACGAGCTACATCGTGAACCCGAAGGGCGAGTTCCTCGCGACCGCATCCGAGGAGAAGAGCGAGCTCGTCTCCGCCGTGTGCGACCTCGACATGATCGAGGAGGTCCGCAAGACCTGGCAGTTCTATCGCGATCGCCGTCCCGAGGCGTACGCCGACCTCGTGAAGCTCTAGTCGCGACGCCGCCGCGCCGGCGCTTTCAGCGTGGCGACAGGCGATCGAGGATGAAGACCACGATCCCGCCGAGCACGATCACGATCATCGCGACCACGGCGATCACGAGCACGAACGACGAGGCGCGCTTTGCGCGCGCCACCGTCGAAGGCATCGGCGGCGTCGCGCGTCCGTGCGGCCGCGACGTCGTGCTCGGCGCCTGCGGAGGGTGCGACGGATAAAGGCCTCCGCTCGGCGCAGGCACCGGCACCGGCACCGGCCCAGGCGTGTTCACGGGCGCGAGCGAAGAGCCGGAAGGAGCCGCAGGTGGAACGAGCGGCTGCGTCGCGGCGCCGGCGCGCGGCGGGTACGAAGGCGACGCGGCCATCGTGACGGTCGTGGGCGCGTTGATCGGCGCCATCGTTGCCGTTCCGGTGCCTGTCGTGACCGCAAGCGCCGCCTCTGGCGCGCCGATGGTCGGCGGCACCTTCGCGGTCTCCGGCACGTAGTCGCCGTCGACGAGCTCGCCGCTGCGTTCGCCCGGACGACGCTTCGCACGGCTCACCGCGGAGCGCGCCCATGGAGAGAGCGCGTCGATCATGTCGAGCGCGTCATGCGGCCGGAGACGTGGATCCTTCGCGAGCGAGCTGTCGATCAGCGCCGCGAGGCGCGCATCGACCTTCGGCGCGAGCCTCGCGACGGGCTCCGGCACCTGCCGCGCGATCGCGACGAGCAGCTCACCGCTCGTCGCCGCGACGAGCGGCTTCCGGCCCGTGAGCATCTCGTACATGCATGCGCCGAGCGCGTACAGATCGGTGCGATGGTCGATGTCGAGGCCGAGCGCCTGCTCCGGTGCCATGTACGCGGGCGTCCCGAGCACCGCGCCCATCTCGGTGCGCGGCCCCTGCCCTGCCTCCTGGCGCACGACCTTCGCGATCCCGAAGTCGAGGATCTTCACGAAGTCGTTCGCCGCCGGCGTGCGCGACAGGAAGATGTTCGCGGGCTTGATGTCGCGATGGATGATGCCGGCCTTGTGAGCGGCCGACAGAGCCGCGAGGATCTGCACGGCGATGAAGACGGTACGCTCCGGCGTGACGCGCACGTGCCGCCCCATGAACGCGCGCAGCGACTCGCCCTCGAGCAGCTCCATCACGAGGAACGGCGGCTCGCCGGCCGGCGCCTGGAAATCGGTCACCTGCACGATGTTCGGATGTCCGAGCGCGGCGGACGCAAGCGCCTCCTGGCGAAAACGCATCACGTGATCGCTCGACAGCTCGCCGAGCAACACCTTCACCGCGACGCGGCGCTGGAGGTTCTCCTGCACCGCCGAGTACACGGCGCCCATGCCTCCCTCGCCGAGCAGGCGCTCGACGCGGTAGCGCCCGCCGAGGACACGACCTTCGAGCTTCGGCGCGGACACGGCCTGGAAGGTTAATGCCCGGACGGCTCTTTGGCCCACTGTTATCGGCGCAGTGCGTCAGCCCCGCTCAGAACCGGAGCACGACGAGGATCACGGCGCCGACGAACGTCGTGAGGAGCGCGACCGGGACGCCGATGCGCAGGTATTCGCGGAACCGGAGGCCGCCCACCGGCTCTGCCTTCTCGGCGACGATCACGTTGGCGACCGAGCCGATCAGCGTCAGGTTGCCCGCGAAGGTCGACGCCATCGCCAGGAGCTCCCAACCGAGCGTGGGATCGGGGAGCTTCGGCATCTCGGAGCGCACGATCAGGATGAACGGCACGTTCGTGACCACGTTCGAGCCGACGAGGAAAATCGCCGTTGCGCGAAGCCACTCCGCGAGCCCCGGGCGGTCGCCCACGAGCGGGAACCGCGTGAACGCCCACTCCGCGGCGCCGCTCCGCGCGAGCGCGTCGACCGCGACGAACAGCGCGCCGAAGAACACGAGCACGGACCAGTCGATGCGCTCCCAGACCGTCGCCGGGTCGCGGCGGTGGACGACGAGCAGGAGCGCGAAGCCCGCGAGCGCGGTGAACGAGAGGCTGCCGCCGAGCGTGTACACGACGACGGTCGCGACGATGACGCCGAGCGTGACGGCCGACCGGAGCGTCAAGAGCTTCGGCGGGCTCGGCTCGTCGGGGAGATCGCCGTCGAGGTCGCGCCGGAAGACGAACACGAGCACGGCGTGGTTGATCGCGAGCCCGACGAGCGCCACGGGCAGCATGTGCAGCAAGAAGGGTGCAAAGTGCAGCTTTCCCAGGCTGCCGCACAGCATGTTCTGCGGATTGCCGACGAGCGTGGCGACGCTCCCCGTGTTCGCTCCGGTCGCGAGCGCGGCGAGCAGCGGCAGCCGCGGCAGGTCGTCTTTCCGGATCCATTCGACCACGAGCGGCGCCAGCAGCACGCACACGGCGTCGTTCGTGACGACCGCCGCGAGGAGACCGGAGCCCCACACGATGTACGCGACGAGGCGGCGCCGCGTCTTCGCGCGCCCCACGATGATGCGACCGGCGCGCTCGAAGAAGCCGTCGAGCGAGAGGAACGCGCCCATCCCCATCACCGCGAAGAGCAGGACGATGGTGGTGTGATCGACCGCCTTCGCCGCCTCGTCCGGGGTGATGGCGCCCACCGCCACCGCGAGCACCGCGCCGACGATCGCGCCCGCCGGCCGATCGAGACGCGCAAACTTCAGCTGCCTCGTCGCGACGAGCAGGTACGTCACCGCGAAGACGAGGAGGCCTCTCAGCACGCTGCCTGGATAACCACGTAACAGCGATG
>JAQBQJ010000131.1 GCA_028287065.1 Labilithrix sp.
CCGCGACCGATCACGCCGCTCCCGCTTCGCCGGCCTCCACGCCGGCACCGGCCCCCTCTGCGCGCGTCGCCGCATCGGCCTCGGCGGCGGCTGCACGTGCGGCCGCGCCCGGCGAGATCCGCGTCCACGAGAAGACGGTCCTCGTCCTCCGCGCGGCGCGCGCCGGCAAGTCCGCACAGGAGCGCGCGACGGCCGCGAACAGCGCGCTCGAAGGTCTGCTCGCCCAGACCGACGACATCGGAGAGGCGCGCTTCGACGAAACGCAAGGCACGGCCGTCGTGTTCGTCGGCAAGACCCCGATCGTCACGCTCGGCGAGGAGGACGTCGCAGCCTCCGGCGAGGCGTCGCTCAACGTGCTCGCCGCGCAGATGACCGCGCACCTCGGTCAAGCGGTCTCGACGGAGCGGAAGCGCAGCGCGATCGCGACGACGGTCTTCTCGTTCTCGCTACTCATCTTCTCCGCGCTGCTCGCATTCCTGTTCCTGAACCGCCTCTCCGACGGCGCGGCGAAGGTCAGGACGCGCATCGGCGACAACCCGGAGAAGGTGACCGCGCTGCGCCTCGGGAACATCGAGTTCATCAGCGCAGGCGCGGCGCGCGGGACGCTCTCCGTCGGTCTCGCGCTCGGGCATCGATTCATCCAGATCGCGATCGCGTATGGCTGGCTGATCTTCGCGCTGTCGCTGTTCGAAGCGACGCGCGGCTATACCGAGCGGCTGACCGGCATGGTCGTGAAGCCGCTGTACGGCCTCGCCGCCCGCATCGGCGGCGCGCTTCCGCTGATCGTCGTCGCGGCGCTCGCCGTACTCGCCGTCAGCGTGCTCGTGCGCTTCGTCGGTCTGTTCTTCGACAGCATCAGCCGCGGTGACACGCGCGTCCTCTGGCTGTCGCGCGATCTCGCGCGCCCCACGAGCGTCCTCGCGCGCTTCGGCGTCATCGTCGTCGCGCTGATCCTGGCGTCGCCGCTCATCACGGGCGAGACCGACGGCGTCATCTCTCGCGTCGGGCTGATCGCGCTCATCGCCGTCGCGCTCGCGTCGACGCCGCTGCTCGCCTCGGCGGTCGTCGGCATCACGGTGGTGTTCGGACGCCGCATGAAGCGCGGTGACGACGTCGAGGTCGGCGGGCGCAAAGGCAAGGTCCTCGACGTCACGCTGCTCGACGTCCGCATCGAGGACGACGCGCTCGCCGAGGTGCGCGTGCCGCATCTCCTCGGACTCGTGCATCCTACACGCGTTCTCCGTCATGCCCGTCTCGCCACCGTCGACATCGTCGTCGACGCCGGCGCTGCGCAGGACGACGTCGAACGCGCGCTGTTCGCAGCCGCACGCGCGCACAGCTCGCGCGGCCGGGTCGAGCTCGTGTACCTCGACGGCGCCGGCGCGCACTGGCGCGTGACGAGCGCCTCGATGCGCCACGACGTTTCGCTCGCGAAGGTGGTGCAGGACGCGCTCGCCAAGCTCGGCGTCGGCCTCGGGCGAGGCAACGCGAGCGCCGCCGCGCGCAAGAGCGAGGACGCCAGCGCGAGGCCGGAGCAGACGTGAGCGCCATCGCGCTCTTGATGGGGCTGCTCCTCCTCTCGTACGTGGGGAGCCTGATCATCGGTGGTCGGACCGCGCACGGTCTGCCGTCCGGGGTCGAGTTCATCGGACTCGGTTTCGCCGTCGGTCCTCATGCGCTCGGCCTCGTCGAGCGCTCGATGATCAACGAGTTCGAGCCGATCGTGCAGGTCGCGCTCGGCTGGCTCGCCTTCGTCGTAGGCCTGGATTTCGGGCGCGCGGGAGGCCGTCGCGTGCGCACGAAGCCGCTCGTCCTCGGCGTGTCTTGCGCCGTGCTCACCGGCGGCACCGTCGCGTTCGTGGTCAACCGCATGCTCACGATCGTCGCGATCCCGGGGATCGACGCGACGGGCGGCCTGCTCCTCGCCGCCGGCGCGGGCGCGGTCACGGCGGAGACGACGCGCTTCGTCGTGCAATGGGTCGCGGTTCGCTGGAACGTGAAGGGTCCGGTCTCGGACCTGCTCGTCAACATCGCCGCCGCCGACGATCTCGCGCCGCTCGTCGCTGCCGGCGCGATCTTCGCGTTCGTGCCGTCGACGAACGTGAGCCTCGACATGCCCGCGGGCGGATGGTTCCTCCTCAGCCTGTCGCTCGGCGGACTGCTCGGCACGGTCACCGCGCTCCTGCTGCGCGGTGCCGAAGGCTACGCGGTGTGGGGCGCGCTCATCGGCACGCTGCTGCTCGGGGTCGGCACGGCCACGCGCTTCGGGTTCTGCACGATCTTCGTGACGTTCGTGATGGGCATCGCGCTCGCGGGAGTGTCGCCGCATCGCCGCGCGCTCCGTCGCATGGTGAGCCCCACGGAGCGCGCGGTGCTCTATCCGATGCTCCTGCTCGCCGGCGCACATCTCGACGCGCGTCCGCTGCTCGAGGATCACAAGCTCGTCGCGGTCGTCGCGCTCGTCCTGATGGCGCGCATCGTCGGCAAGCTCCTCTCCGGCTTCGTGCTCCGCGCGGCAGTCCCTGCGGCGCGACCGGCGGGGCCGCTCTTCGGGATCGTGCTCCTCTCGTCCGGTCCGGTGTCGGTGAGCTGCGGCTTCGTGTTCGCGCTGCGCTTCCCGGGTCGCGTCGGAGACACGTTGCTCGTGTGCGCCGCCGCGTCCGCAGTGCTCGGAGAGCTCGTTTCGACGTTCGCGCTGAAGAACCTGCTGACCCAGCTCGGCGAGGCGACGGTCGTCGCGCCCGCGGTCGTCGCGCCGCCGTCCGCGCCCGTCGTCGAAGAGCCCGCGGCGCACGACGATCGCACGTCGTCGATCCCGCCTGCACCGAGCTCCGGCCGGGAGCTCACGTGAGCGCGGGCGGCAAGCACGGCAAGACGTGGCTCGGTCGAGGCATCGACACGCTCAGCCTCGGCATCCTCTTCGCGATCATGTGGGGCGCGACCTACGTGGCGCCCGGTTACAAGGGCGAGGCTGCGGTCGTCGCCGCGCTCGGGTTCCTGCTCCTCGCCGGGACGCTCCTCAGCGAGCTCGTCGAGGTGCTCGGCATGCCGCACCTCAGCGGCTATCTCTTTGCCGGCATCATCGCCGGCCCGCACGTGCTGCATCTCGTCGAGCACGAGTCGGTGAAGCGGCTCGAGCCGGTGAACACGCTCGCGATCGCGCTGATCGCGCTCGCCGGAGGGGCCGAGCTGCGGCTCGACACGCTGAAGCGCGGGCTGCGCGGCCTGCTCGTCGCGCTCGGCCTCCAGACGTTCCTCGGCATCGGGCTCATGGCCCTCGTGTTCTTCGTCGCGCGGCCCGCGTTCGTGAACGGCATGACGGCCTTGCCGTTGCTGGGCGTCGCGATCCTGTGGGGCGTCGTCGCCATCACGCGGAGCCCGTCGGCGTGCCTCGGCGTGCTCTCGCAGACGCGCGCCACCGGCCCGCTCGCGCGCTTCAGCCTCGGCTTCGTCATGGCGAGCGACGTCGTCGTCGTCGTCATGCTCGCGACGGCGATCACCGTCGCGCGGCCGCTGCTCGAGCCCGGCTCGACGTTCTCGCTCTCGGCGTTCAGCTCGCTCGGCCACGAGATCCTCGGCAGCGTCTCGCTCGGTACGACGCTCGGGCTCGTGCTCGCCGCGTACCTCAAGGTGAGCGGCCGGCAGCTGCTCGTCGTGCTGATCGCGCTCGGCTTCGGCGCGACGGAGGTGCTGCACTACCTGAACTACGAGCCGCTGCTCACGTTCATGGTCGCCGGGTTCGTCGTGCAGAACCTGTCGAAGCAAGGCGATCGCTTCATCCACGCGATCGAGGAGACGGGCGGCGTCGTGTACGTCGTGTTCTTCGCGAGCGCGGGCGCGCACCTCAACGTGCCGCTCCTGAAGGACTTCTGGCCGACGGCGCTCCTCCTGACCGGTGCGCGCGCGGCGGTCACGATCGGCGTCGCGCGGCTGTCCGCGGAGCTCGCGAACGACGAGCCCTCGATCAAGAAGTACGGCTGGGGCCCTCTCATCTCGCAGGCCGGCGTGGCGATCGGCATCGCGTCGGTGATCGCGGCGAAATTCCCGGCGTTCGGCGCGGGTTTTCGCGACGTCGCGATCGCGTGCGTCGCGCTGAACGAGATGGTCGGCCCGATCCTCTTCAAGGTCGCGCTCGACCGCGCGAAGGAATCGAAGGCGCCCACGCCCTCGCTGAGCGACGCCGAGGACGCGCCTCCGGCCGCCTCGACGTGATCCCCAGCGGCCCGGGAAATCCTGTAACGTAGCGGGCCGTATGGTTCAGAGTCAGAACCCGCCCGCCGCAGCTGCTCTTCCGATGCGCCTCGCGCAGATGGCGCGTGCGCTCGAGTCGCGCTTCCTCGGCAAGGACGAGGTCATCCGCCTGCTCTTGATCGCCGTCGTCGCGGGCGAGCACGCCGTGCTCGTCGGACCGCCGGGAACCGCGAAGAGCGCGCTCATCCGCATGTTCGCGCGGCTGCTCCACGCGAACTACTTCGAGTACCTGCTCACGCGCTTCACCGAGCCGAACGAGCTCTTCGGACCGGTCGACATCGCGGCGTTCCGCGAGGGACGTTACCAGCGTCGCGTCGAGGGCATGCTTCCCGCGTCCGAGATCGTGTTCCTCGACGAGATCTTCAAGTCGAACTCCGCGATCCTGAACTCGCTGCTCACGCTGCTGAACGAGCGTCGCTACACGTCGGGCGGCGTCGTCATGAAGTGCCCGCTGCTCTCGTGCTTCGGCGCCTCGAACGAGGTCCCGACGGACGAGACGCTCACGGCGATCTTCGACCGCTTCCTCCTCCGGATCCGGTCGGACAATCTGGACGCGTACCACTTCCAGGATCTCCTCACGAAGGGCGTGCAGCACGAGATCCACTCGCTCACCGATGCGCCGGTGCAGCCGCTCGCGTCGGCGCGCGAGATCCAGGAGCTGCATCGCGCGTTCGCGCAGCGCATGCGCTTCACCGAAGAGTTCTTCAGCCAGTACAAGGGCCTCGTCTTCCAGATCCGCGCCGAGGGCGTGAGCCTCTCCGACCGTCGCGTCGTGAAGCTGCTCAAGCTGTTCGCGGCCAGCGCCTACCTCGACGGCCGGCAGCAGCCGGACGCGAGCGACTTCTTCGTGCTGAAGCACATCTGGAACAACGAGGATCAAGCGGCGATCCTCGAGTCGATCGTCACGCCGATGCTCGAGGCGCACTACCGCGATCATCCGAACGCACGTCGCGTCGGCGCGGCCGGTATCGGCATCGAGGCGCTCGCCGGCGAGATCGATCGGGTGCGTCAGGTCCTCACGGGCGGCGGCGGTCTGTCGGACGTGCAGCTCTTCAGCCAGCTCAAGGCGCTCAACGAGATCAAGGCGGCGCTCGGCGCGTCCCCCGATCCGCGCGCACCGGAGCTCGTGCAGCGCGTCGACCAGCTGCTCGAGGCCGCGTTCCGTAGCGGTCGCTTCGCGCAGCTCTGATCTCTTTTCGTCAAGCGGGGAAATTCATGAAATCGATGATCCAGTGGGCGTTCGTTGCGATGCTCGGCATCGCGGTGCTCGCGGGCTGCGTGAAGACGGGCTCGGTCGTCGAGCAGCAGCCGCTCGCGCAGAAGCTCCCGAAGACGGCGACGGTCGGCGTCATCGTGAAGGTCATGAACCCCGAGTGGCAGGCCGACGCCGATCACCTGAAGGAGGGCCTGCACCACGAGCTCGCCGCGCACGGCTGGAAGTACGGCGACAACCCGGACTTCATGTTCGAGGTGACGGTCGTCGACTTCGACAAGGGCAGCAAGGGCGCGCGTATGTTCAATGCGGGCGGCGAGGCCGAGCTCCACGCGGACGTGGTGCTGAAGACGCGCGACGGCGCGATCGCCGCGAAGCTCGGCGTGATGGGCAACTCGAAGCGCCAGTCGTCGACGACGGTCGGCGGCTACAACACGTCGTGGGCGGACAGCCTGCCGGCGCGCGCGGTTCGAGCGACGATCGAGCAGATCAGCGAATACCTCCAGTCGCGCGGCTAGGCCACCGTCGTGGCGAAGGGTCCATGAAGCTCTGCGCGCTCGATACGTCCACGGCGCTCGGGTCGGTGGCGCTCTACGACGACGACGTGCTCGTCGCCGAGATGTCACGACGCGTGTCGAACGCGCATGGCGAGTCGCTCATGCCGATGATCGACCAGATCTTCGTCGAGGCGGGATGGAAGCCCGCCGACGCGACGCGCTGGGCGGTGGGCATCGGCCCGGGCTCGTTCACCGGGGTGCGCATCGGCGTGGCGACGGTGAAGGGGATCGCGCTCGTGACGGGCGCCGAGGTCGTGCCTGTCACGTCGCTCGACGCCCTCGCGGCAACGGCGGAGATCGCACTCGCGAGCGGCGGTGCAGCCGCCGAGCCGCGCACGATCGTGTCCGTCGTCGAGGCGATCCGCGGCGAGGTGTTCGTGCAGGCGAGGGGAGCGCGCGTCGCCGAGCCGGTCTGCCTGAAGCCCGAGGACGTGAGCGCGTGGCTCGCGTCGTTCGCGAGCGCGGAGAGCGGCGGGCGCGCCGTCGTGCTCGTCGGCGAAGGCGCCGCGCGCATCGCGCTCGGCGAGCCCTGGAGCGTCGTGCGGATGCAGGAGGCCGAGCATGCGCTCCCGCATGCGCGAGGGATCGCGCTCGCCGCGCGCGGTCGTACCGCCACGGATGCCGACGCCATCGAGCCGGCGTATGTTCGCGAGCCGGAAATCACCGTGCCACGCGTCGTGTGAACTCGGCGTGACGCCTGCGAAGCCCGCCTTCACGACCGAGAAACGGAACCCAACTTGAGCGGCACGAAGCGATGAACCACAGGCCCGTCCGAGGAGTAGGGATCGGATATCGCCGCGAGCTCGCCCATGCGCTGTTCGCTCGCCCGGAGGCGGTCGACTTCGTCGAGGTCGTCGCCGAGGCATGCCGGGAGCCGGCCCAGCGACGCGAGGCGGCCGCGCTCGCGGAGGTGTGGCCGGTCGTGCCCCACGGCGTGAAGCTCTCGCTCGGGAGCGCGGAGGGGATCGACGAGGGCCGCGCGCGCGACTTCGGCCGGCTCGCGCGCGAGCTGCGTGCGCCGCTCGTCTCGGAGCACGTGTCGTTCGTGCGCGCGGGCGGTCGCGAGATCGGTCATCTCACCGAGCTGCCGATGACGCGCGAGGCCGTGGCGGTCGTGGCGCGAAACGTCGCGACGCTCCGGCGTGCGCTGCCGGACGTGCCGCTCTTGCTCGAGAACGTCGCCCGCGCGTTCGTGTGGTCGGACGCGGATCACGAGATGAGCGAAGGCGAGTTCCACGCGGAGGTCGTCGCGGCGACGGGCTGCGAGCTGCTCTTGGATGTGGGGAATCTACATGCGAATGCGGTCAACGCGGGGCTCGACCCGTTCGCGGTGCTGGCGTCGTATCCACTCGAGCATGTCGCCATGCTGCACGTCGCGGGCGGCGTGATGGAGCACGGGTTCTATTTCGACACGCACGCGCATGCGGTGCCGGACGGCGTGTTCGCGCTGGTGGAGCGAGTGCTGGCGATGCGCGATGTCCCGGTGCTGCTGGAGCGCGACGCAAATTACGAAGCGCAGGCGGAGCTGATCGCAGAGCTGGATCGCCTGCGCACGTTCGCGCGGGGAGAGGATTCACACGGAAGCTCGGAAGCTCGGAAAATCAACGAAATTTGCCGAGCTTCCGAGCTTCCGGGTAAAAATCTCCTTCTCGCCCAAGCCACGTTGGCCGAAGCGCTGACGCGGCCCGATCCTCGCGATGCCTCGGTGGCCGTCTTGCGTGCGCGCGGGATCCTCGAGCGCAAGCGCGCCGACGATGCGTTGCCGCTCTTGCCCGAGCTCGCCGCGCGCATTGCTCCGCACGACGCGCTCGCGCTCGGGCGCATTGCCGAGGTGCCGCGACTCGCGACGATGACCGCGGTCGCCGACGCCATGCGCATCGCCGATGCGGCTCGCGACGTGCCCGAGCTCGCGCGGTTCGCGATGCGCGACGGCGCGCTCCTGCGCGCTCGGTTCGCCGACGGGCCGACCGGACCGCGTCCGCGTGCGATGCCGTACGTCGGGCGCGAACAGTCGAACGACGGCCACGCCGTCTGGGTGCTGAAGGGCTTCGGACAGGGCGCGCCCGTCCGCGTGATCGAACGAGGAGCGAGACGATGAGCGAGAACAAGACCGAGAAGAAGGCCGGCGTCGAGGCATTGCCGTCGGGCGTTCGCGAGCGGCTCGAGGAGTTCACGAAGAGCCTCGAGACCGCGCTCGGCGACGACCTCGTCGGCATCCTCGTTCACGGCAGCGTCGTCCGCGGCGAGTACCGGCCCGGCGAGAGCGACGTCGACGTCATCGTGGTCCTCGACAAGGCCGATTTCGCGCACCTCGAAGCGATCGGCAACGCGATGCAGCTCGCGCGCTACTCGGCGCGCATCGAGGCGATGATCCTGACCGAGGTCGAGATCGCCGGCGCGAGCGACGCGTTCCCGCTCCTCTACGACGACATCAAGCAGCGCCACATCCTGCTCAGCGGTCGCGATCCGTTCGCGGCCGTCGAGGTGCACGACACGCACCGCCGCCTGCGCATCGAGCAGGAGCTCCGCGAGGCGCAGATCCGGCTTCGGCGCGCGGTGACCGACGCGTTCGGCGCGCGCGAAGCGATCGGCGGCGCCGTCGTCCGCAAGATCAAGCAGGTGCGTGCGCCGCTGCATGCGCTGCTCGCGCTGAAGGGGATCGCGTGCACGCCGGACCTGCCGTCGGTGCTCGCGAAGATCGGCGAGACCTACGCCATCGACGTCGCGCCGCTCCGCGCGGCGCGTGAGGCGCCGGACGTCGCGCACGCCACATTCGTGGCTCTCCTCACGAAGACCATCGACGACGTGAATGCGATGGAGACCGAACCTGCTGGAGGAAGCAAGTCATGACCGAGCTGTACGGGGTCTGGCCGATCGACCTGGAGAGCGGTCCGCTCTTCATCATCGTCTTCTTCTTCATCTCCGCGATCGCGCTCGCTGCGGCGGGCCTGTTCGGCAGCGTGATGGGTGCGATGTTCGAGAGCGGCGAGGCCGCGGGCATCCCGGTCGGTCCGGTGATCCCGCCGGGACCGCCGCATGCGTACCGTCAGGCAGGTCTGCCGATGGCACGACGGCGCCTCGCGATCGGATGGGTGCCGCAGGCCGAGGACGTGTGGCCCATCGCGTACCTGCGTGACGGCGAGAAGGGCGTCGCCGAGGCGCTCTTCGCGGCAGCGACCGCGCTCGGGTGGATCACGGGCCCGGGCCCGAACCTCGTCATCAACGTCGGGGGCTGTCCCAAGGATCCGCTGCTCGCCGATCTCCATGGCCGGCTCGGGAGCGGCGTGTCGTCGTATGCCGACGTGCGCGTGACCACGTTGAACGTCGCGCGCAGCCATGCGGCGTCGCTCGAGGCGAGCCTCGATCAGGCGGGGCTCCGTCGCGGTGGGCTCGTGAAGACCGCCGCGGTGCTCGCGATGCTCTCCGCCGGCTTGTTCGCCGAGACCATCGGATGGCTCCGCATGTCGCGAGGGATCGCGCTCGGGCGTCCGGTTGGGTTCCTCGTCATCGAGATGATCATCCTCGCCGTCGTGGTGCTCGTGGCGACTCGGGCGCGCGCGCGGGCTCGGAGCGGCCGCGCGGAGCGCTACCTGAAGTGGCTCGAGGGCGCGACCACCTCGCTGCGCATGGACGTGTCGAGCGGTCGGCGCGCGACCGCCGAGGACGTCGCCACGAGCGTCGCGGTGGTCGGCCTGGTCGGCATCGCCGCCGCTCCGATGTTCGTATCGATGTCACCGACGATGTTCGCGACCGCGTATGCGACGAGCGGCGCGAGCTACGGCTCGTCATCGAGCTCGAGCTGCAGCTCCTCGAGCTGCGGGGGCGGCGGAGGATGCGGCGGGGGCGGCGGCTGCGGTGGTGGTGGAGGTTGCGGCGGGTGAGCGGCTTCGAGGCGCTTGCGGCGTTCGAGCCGCTCGCGCGGCTCACGAAGCGTGACGAGACGCTCGACGGCTCCGTTCCGCTGCGCGTGGCGCAGGCGTGCGTTCCACTCCTCGAGGGCAACGCGTTCGGTCATCAGATCGTCTTCGCGCGGCAGCTCGTCGTGCGGTCGGCGCTCGCGCGTCGTGGGCTCGAGCCGACGCGCGAGCTCGAGGAGATCGATCGCGCGCATCGTGCGGCGGTTCCGTTCCTGGTGGCGCAGGGCTTCTTGCGGAGCGGCGGCGCGTGGGATGCGCAGCTCCGGAAGAAGTGGTGGTGGATCGAGCGCGGCGTGCTGCGCGTGTGGACGGGGCTCCTCGTCAGACCGCGGAGCGGCACGTGGCTGCGCGTATCGGGCGCGGGGAGCCGCGCGATCCTCGGGCTCTCGGTGCGTACGACGTGGATCGCCGAGACCGACGAGCTCGTGCCGCTCGTGATCGACATCGAAGCCGCCAACGACAAGACGCGCCTCGAAGGGGAGGTCGCCACGATCGCGGCGGTGGTCCCCGACGTTCGCGTGGCGATCGATCCGATCGCCGTGCATCGAGGCCTCGTCGACGCGCACGTCGCGTTCTACGACGCGAAGTACTTCGCGACCAAGCGCGGCGACGTCACGAAGAAGTACCGCCGCACCGTCTCGCATGCGCGGGCGCGCGCGAACGAACACGAGGCCGGAGCTCCCGCCACCCTCCGTGTCGCGCACGTCGCGGGACCGCGCCCCGAGGTCGTGACGATCGATCGCGTGCTCGGTACCGAGGCCACGTCGCCGCTTCCGCTCGCGCGCGGCCGGCGCGGGCTCCAGGTCGTGCGCTTCTTCAACGCCGTGCCGTTCACGGCGCACTTCGACGGCAACACGCTGGCGGTCGAGCCGGATCGCAAGGTGCTCGAGCGCGGCGCGGACGTCGTTCGCGCCGAGATCGCGAAGGTGCTCGGCGAGGGCGCGGAAGTCGTGCACAAGGGCGCCGTGCTCTACCTCACGAAGTACTTCACGCCACATCCGAACGGCGAGCCCCATTTCTTCGTGAAGCCGTGGGCGTTCACGTCGACTTCGCCGGGATGGTCGAGCGTGATCGAGGGCGTGCGAGGCGACGGCTGGGACGTGATGCGCGGCGTGGTGTGGACCGATCGCTTCCATGCGACGCCTGCCGTGTTCGCGATGCAGCCGAATCGCCGCGTTCGCATCGCCGAAGGCGCACCGCTCCTCGACGTGGTGGCCGTGCCGCGCAGCCTGCTCGACGAGGGTTTCACCCTGCAGAAGGAGGGCTGACGTGTCGGCGTCGACGGAGCTGCTCGATCGCGTTTCGACGGAAGGCCTCGCCGTCGTTCCGGTCGCAGGCGCGTGGTCGACGACGCCCGAGGCGCTTCGCGAGTCCGCAGCGGCGTCGCCGTACGCGTTCGCGGCACGGCTGCTCGGCGTCGAGCCGCTCATGGTCGAGCGCCAGCCGATCCGTCCGATCGACGGCGGACGCTCCTTCGCGTCGACGCGCGTCGATACGCCGCTGCACACGGACAGCCAGATGTTCCTCGGCGTGCCCGCCGCGATCCAGATCCTCGTGTGCGTGAAGCCGGCTCCCCGCGGAGGCGAGAGCGTGCTCGTCGACGGTTCGCGCCTGGTGGCGCGTCTCGAGCACGGCGATGCTGCGCTCGCGAGCGCGCTGTTCGATGTCGATCGCGTGCAGCGGTTCTACTTCGGTGACGTCACGGGGCCGACGATCGCACGCCGGAGCGGTCATCTCGCGTGGACGGTCGCGCCGGTCGGCGCGTCGGACGACGACGTCGGACAGAGGCTCGCGGCGGCGCTCGCGCACGAGCCTCGCATCGCGCACACGCTGCGCGCCGGCGAGGCGCTCGTCGCGAGCAATCACCGCATGCTGCACGGCCGCGGTCCATTCGAGGGCGATCGCGAGCTGGTGCGCTTGCTCGTGTGGCTCGAGCGGCCGCTCGGCGCCGATCCTCGTCAGGCATCACGCGCGCGCGAAGTGTCGCCGCCGCTCGCGGAGACGACGCTCGTGCGCGTACGTGCCGTGCTCGCGATCCTGCGCGGCGTTCCGCCGGCGAAGGTCGCGAGCGATGCACGCGTGAACGAGGCCACGCTCTATGCGTGGCGCGATGCGTTCATGCGAAGCGGCGCGAGTGCGCTCGTGTGATCAGAGCAGGTGCGTCGGGCAGATCGTCTCGGTGCCGCCGGCCTTCTTGCAGAAGAGCTGGAGCGCGACCGAGCCGGAGCCCTGGAAGTAGTCGACGGTGATCACGTGCGCGCCCTTCACGAGGTGCACGGGGCCCGCCTTCTCCTGCGCGTTGTGCGCGCCGTCGTTGTCGACGATCGGCGTGTTGTCGATCGAGACGATCGAGCCGTCGTCGGAGACGATGCGGAGCGTGTAGTCGGCCTCGGTGTCGACGATCAGCGGCGCTTCCCAGCGGATCGCGAAGTTCTCGTTGCGCGTCGCATCGATGCCGGGGAAGCCGCCCGTCATCGCCTTCGACGGGACGTTGAGCTCCTTCGCGAAGAGCACGCCCGTCGGCGTCATCGTCGCGAGCGCGGGGACCTTCTGCGTCGCCGGCGGAATCACGAAGAAGCTGCCCTTCCATCCGGCGGGATCCGCCGTGCCCTGACCGAACACGTTCGTGCCGGCGAGGACGGGGATGCCGGTCGCGGGCGCGGGCGTGCCCGGCGTGGCCGGCGTACCGGGAACGGGCGTGGGGTGCTTCGTGCGGCCGAGCGCGAGGACGGGCTTCGGCGGCGGGTTCGCAGCGCTGGCCGGTGCGGGCGCGGCGGGGGCCGGCGCGGGGGCGGGTCCACCCTGAGGCGTGTTCGGATCGGGCTTCGACCCGACCTGGAAGCTGCAGCCCGCGGTCACGACAGTGGAGACGGCGGCAACGACGAAAGCGACCGGAAAGCTGAGCTTACGCATGATCTTCTCCCATTAGACGGGGCTCGAGGCCAAGGCAATCAATGCGCCTCGCGTCAGTCGAAATCTTCGATTTTCCAGAGGCCGCGCTCGCGCACGAGCTGCATCGTGCCGGCGCCGTAGGCCATCGTCGCGCGATCGCCGGTCTCCTCGATCGAGGCGGTCGGGAGCGCCTGCTTCAAGGAGGAGACGACCTGCTCGATCTCCTCTTTGTCGTGGCCCTCCCACGCGGTCTTCAGCTTCGACGGATCGAGGCCTTCCTTGTGGGAGTCCGGCACGAACTTCAACACGACGTCGTAGCGCTTTCGCTCGACGGCGCGGACGAAGCCCTGGATCGCATGTCGCGGCGTGTCTTGCGCGTAGAGATCGATCGCCGTCGCCTCGACGCGCCACTTGCCGTTCTCGAGGACGAGCTGCAGCTCCTGACCATTCGAGCTCGTCACCGTCGCGGTCACGACGGGCGTCGCGGTGGGGCGCGCGAGCGCCTTCGCGATCTCGCGGACCTCTTCGGGGTTGTCCTTCACCATCCGGCGGAAGGCCTCGAGCGAGATGCCGCGACGCGCCTCCTCGCTGAGCATGCGATAGGCGTCCTCCGCGCGACCCTCTTCGAGCGCGTGCGAGTACGAGCGGAGGATCGACTGCGGGTCCTCGGCCTTCGGTGCAGGGCAGCCGGCCAGCGCAATGCATGCGGCGAGCAGGATGGCGCGGCTCATGGCGCTCAGGACTAGCACGTGGATTCAGCCGACCGCCAGCACCACGATCCGCGCAAACTGGTCGCTCCGGCCGTTGTCGTCGCTCACGAGGATGAGGCTCCAGCGACCGTCGGGTAGGACCGGACCGATCGCCAGGCCCTCGTAGTTGTCGAGGAGCGGCGCGTCCTGCTTCTGCCGCGTCGCGGGGAGGCCTCGCGCGGCGACCTTCGCGAGGTCGACCACGAGCTGTTTCTGCAGCACGGGCGCGTCGTCCGCGAGCGCCGGATTCGCGAGGCAGCTCGTGATCGGGTCGGCGAGGCTGACGCGGTAGATGCGCGCCGTATTGCCGGCTCCACGCGCCCAGCCGCGCTCGAGGACGAGGAGATCGTCGCTCGAGAGCGCGGCGAGATCCGCGACGCCGTAGTCGCCGCGGTCGTGCGGCGAAGGATCGGTCGCGTACGCGTGCTCCTCGGCGTCGCCGCCGGTGCGGGTCATGCGCAGGAACCGGAGGCGCGTGCCGAGCGCTGCGCTGGCCTTCTCGCCATCGCAGCTCAGGGCCTCTTCCGTCGTGGTGAAGAGGTGGCCGCCGTCGGGGCTCAAGGTGAGCGATTCGATGCTCTTGTTCTCGCGCGCCTTCGCGAAGTGCTCGGGCAACGGCACGTCGCGCCGGAGCTTTCCTTTGCGGTCGACCTCGAGGATGCGCGGGCCCTTCTCGCTCGCGACGAGGAACCCATCCGGCACGCTCACGATGCCCTCGAGGTCGAGCGGGAACGACATCCGCAGCGTGATCACGGGACCGAACCCCCACTCGTGGAGCTTTGCATCGGGAACGATCGGGACGATGTTCGCCGTCTCGTCCTGGACGGCCCAGAGCGTCTTCGTCGCCTGGTCCCATGCGATGCCGGAGAGCTCGCGGCTACGCGGGTCGTCGGGAAGGTCGAACCACGAGTACACCTCGACCTTGCCCCCGAATGGCTTCGGCCGGGCCGGAGCGAGGGGCGCGACGGACGAGAGCGCGACCTGTGTGGTTCCGCTCGGCCCGCATGCGGTCGCGAGGCACACCGTCGCGAACGAACGCAGGAGCTCGCGACGGGACAACTGTTTTTTCCCTGCGTGGAGCATCATCCGCGTTACGTTGTTCCACCTCTGACCTCAGTATAAAGGACGACTCGTGACTCAGGAGCCGCGTTCGGATCTCGAAACCTTGCCGATTCTCCCGCTGCGCAACAGCGTGGTGTTTCCGGCGAGCGTCGTTCCCATCAATGTCGGTCGCGCGCGCAGCGTGCGCCTCGTCGAGGACCTCCTCGGGCAGGATCGCGCCGTCGTCGGCATCGTGAGCCAGCGCGACGCGGACGTCGACGAGCCGGGGTTCGAAGACATCTTCGATGTCGGCACCGTCGCGCGCGTCGTGAAGGTCATTCGGCTCGGACCTTCGAACTACTCCGTCGTGCTGCACGGCCTCTCGCGCCTCCGCCTCGCCGGGAAGGTGGGCCTCGAGCCGTACATGCGTGCGAAGGTCCGCCGCATCGCGGAGGATCTCGAGCGGGACGCCGAGCTCGATCTCCTCGGCTCGCAGCTCCGTGAAGGCACGCGCGAGCTCCTGAACCTGATGCCGAACCTCCCGAAGGAGACGAGCGGCATCCTCGAGAACGTGCGCGAGAGCGGCGCGCTCGCCGATCTCATCGCGTCGAACCTGACGATCGATCACGTCACGGTGGGCGACAAGCAGAAGGTCCTCGCCACGTTCGACGTGAAGGAGCGCGTGCGGCTCGTGCTGTCGATGGTCACGAAGCAGCTCGAGCTCCTTCGCGTGAAGCGCGAGATCTCGAGCATGGTCGCCGACGAAGGCAAGAACCAGCGTGAGCTCATTCTCCGCCAGCAGATGAAGAGCATCCGCGAGGAGCTCGGCGAGACGGACGAAGACGACGTCGAGGAGCTCCGCGAGCGCATTCGCCTCGCGCAGCTTCCGGAGGACGCGAACAAGATCGCGAAGAAGCAGCTCGGTCGCCTCGCGGGCATGCAGCAGCAGTCCGCCGAGTACAACGTCACGCGCAGCTACCTCGAATGGCTCGCGGACCTTCCGTGGAGCAAGACCACGAAGGACAAGCTGGAGCCGGCGGACTGTCGCCGCTGCCTCGACGAGGACCACTTCGGCCTCGACAAGGTGAAGAAGCGCATCGTCGAGTACATGGCCGTGCGGAAGCTCCGGTCCGACAAGAAGGGGCCGATCCTCTGCTTCATCGGGCCCCCCGGCGTCGGAAAGACGTCGCTCGGTCGTTCGATCGCGCGCTCGATGGGCCGCCGGTATCACCGCATCGCGCTCGGCGGCGTGCGCGACGAGGCGGAGATCCGCGGCCACCGCCGCACGTACGTCGGCGCGCTCCCGGGGCGCATCGTCCAGGGCCTGAAGAAGGTCGCGGTGAAGAACCCCGTCTTCGTGCTCGACGAGATCGACAAGCTCGGCGTCGACATGATGGGCGATCCGGCGGCTGCGCTGCTCGAGGTCCTCGACCCCGCGCAGAACGGCACGTTCCAGGACCACTACATCGACACGCCGTTCGACCTCTCGCAGGTCACCTTCCTCGCGACCGCGAACAACCCGGACACGATCCCCGGCCCGCTCTGGGACCGCCTCGAGATCATCGAGGTGCCCGGCTACACGCGCGCCGAGAAGAAATCGATCGCGAAGGAGTTCCTCGTTCCGAAGCAGCTGTCGTCGCACGGCCTCACGGACGAGCGCCTCACGTTCGAGGACAGCGGCATCCAGACGATCCTCGAGTCGTACACCCGCGAGGCCGGCGTGCGCGGCCTCGAACGCGAGATCGGTGCAGTGTGCAGGCATGTCGCCATGCGCATCGCCGACGGTGAAGACGTGCATCTCCAGTGCACCTCCGAGTTCGCGGAGATCGTGCTCGGGCCGCCGAAGTACACGCCGGATCTCGCGGAGCGCACGAGCAGCCCGGGCGTGGCCACGGGCCTCGCGTGGACGCCTTCGGGCGGCGACATCCTCTTCATCGAAGCGACCAAGATGCCCGGCAAGGGCGAGATCATGGTCACCGGCAACCTGAAGAGCGTGATGCAGGAGTCGGCGGCGGCAGCGATGTCGTTCGTCCGCTCGCATGCGACGCAGCTCGGGCTCGACCCTGAGTTCTTGAAGAGCATCGACCTCCACCTGCACGTCCCGAAGGGCGGCACGCCGAAGGACGGACCGTCGGCCGGCGTGACGATGTACTCGGCGGTCGCGTCGCTGCTCCTCCATGCGGCGGTGCGCAAAGAGGTGGCGATGACCGGCGAGATCTCGCTGCGCGGCGCGGTGCTGCCGGTCGGCGGCATCAAGGAGAAGCTCCTCGCGGCTCATCGTGCCGGCATCAAGGAGATCGTGATGCCGTTCCGCAACGGCAAGGACCTCGAGGACGTCCCGAAGGACATCCTCGCGGAGCTGAAGATCAACCTCGTGAAGAACATCTCCGAGGTCCTTCCGATCGTGCTCGAGCCGCCGGGCGACGCGCCTCCGACGTCGCAGGAGACGCCGCCCACGCTGCCGAGCGAGCCGGCGCTGTGACGTCCTCGCGGCCGGCGTTCGCGTCGCCGATCTGAGGCCGTGGGGGGCGCGTGAGGATCCCGAAGCCGCCGCACGCCGTCGCCGTCGCCGTCGTTGCGCTCCTGCTCGGCGGCATCGGCTTCGTGCCGCTGTTCGGCGGCCCGGGCTACGAGCAGTCGCTCGCGACGGGGCTGATCGTCCCGAGCGCGTGTGCGATCGCGATTGCGCTCGACACGGCGAAGCGCGAACGGACGCCGCTGGCGTCGGTCGGGCGCGGCGTGGTGCTGGGGCTCGCGCTGGCGGCGGTCGCGCTGCTGACCGCGCTTCTTCATGCGGCGCGCGTCGGGATCTGCGAGCTGTGGGGCGCGCTGTCGTACTTCGCGCTGACGTCCGGGATTGGCTGCGTGATGGGCGGCGTGTGGGGTGCGGTCGTGGGCGAGGTCGTGTCCGCGATGGTGCGTCGGGGCCGCGTGGAGAAGCCGCGGCGGCGTGCGGTGCTCGCCGTGGTGCTCGCGCTCGCGGGGCCGGTCGTGTGCGCGGGGATCGGCGTCGCGCGGTTCATCACGTCGCCGATGATCTTCGCGTATGACCCGTTCGTCGGTTACTTCAGCGGCACGCTGTACGACACGGTGATCGATGCGGGCACCGCGTTACTCACCTATCGCGCCGGATCGCTGGCGACGCTCGCGTCGGTCGCGCTGTTCGCGTCGGTGCTCGAGCGCCGTGACGATCGCCCGTTCGGTCTGGTGCTGGATCTGCGCACGGCGTCGACGCGGGCGCGCGCGGCGCTCGGTCTCGCGTGCATGGCGGCGAGCGTGGGCGTGATCCTGGCGGGCACGAAGCTCGGTCACTTCAGCACGTCGGCGACGATCGCGAAGGACCTCGGCGGCGAGAAGCACGGCGTGCGGTGCGACGTCGTGTATCCGAACACGACGCGCGAGCAGGAAGCGAACCTCCTCGTGAAGGACTGCGACGAGGAGGTCGCGGCGGTCGAGAAGCGTCTGGGCGCGAAGGGGCCGGAGCGCATTCGAGCGTTCTTCTTCCGTGATGCGGAGGACAAGAAGCGTCTGATGGGCGCGGCGCATACGTACATCGCGAAGCCGTGGCGCGAGGAGGTGTATCTCCAGCTCGGCGGGTATCCGCATCCGGTGCTGGGCCACGAGCTCGCGCACGTGATCGCGGGGCGCTTCGGGCGCGGACCGTTCCAGATCGCGGGCGATGCGGGCGGCCTCTTGCCGAATCCAGGCCTCATCGAGGGCGTTGCGGTGGCCGCGTCACCGGACGACGAGGATCTGACGGACGCGCAGTGGGCGCGGGCGATGATGCAGATCGGGATCTTGCCCGACATGCGTCATGTCTTCTCGCTGGGCTTCCTGGGCGACGCATCGTCGAAGAGCTACACGCTGGCGGGAGCGTTCATCGCGTGGGTCGGGGAGCGTTTCGGCTTCGACGTCGTCCGTGCGTGGTACGGCGGCGGCGACATCGAGTCGTTGACGAAGCTCGATTGGGACGCGCTCGACAAGGCGTTCAAGGACCACCTGCAGACGATCGCGTTGCCGGACGAGGCGCAGAGCTTCGCGCGCGCCAAGTTCGCGCGTCCGGGCATCTTCGGCCGCAAGTGCCCGCATGTCGTCGATGCGCTTCGTCATGAAGCCGACGTGTGTCGCGACACGCAGCGCTTCGACGAGGCGATCCGTCTGTACGACGAGGCGATCGCGAAGGACGCGCACGACTTCGCTTCGCAGAAGGAGCTCGCGACGGTGCAGCGCCGGCATGGCGATCGCGAGAAGGGCAGGGCGCTGTTGACGGAGATGGCGACGGCGGACGAGAAAAAAGTCCCGCGTACGTACAAGGACCGTGCGGAGGAGTCGCTGGCGGACGCGCAGTTCATCGACGGCGACTTCGAGGGCGCGGCGTCGCGCTACGAAGCGCTCGCGAAGCGCACGGTCGACGAAGACGTCGCGCGCACGCTGGAGATCAAGGCGCTGGGCGCGCGAGACAAAGACGTGCGCGGCACGGTGCAAGGCCTACTCCTCGGCGATGAAAAGCACGGCCCGGACGTGTTCTGGGGCGGCGTGGAGCTGGGCGTGTCGTCGGGCGAAAAACCGTCCGGCCTGGCGAGCTACCTGGCGGGCCGCAACTACGTGGGCCGAGGCTTCTACGAGCTCGGCGCGCTCTCCCTCGACGCCGCGCTGGCCCGTGGCCTCCCGACGCCGCGCATCGCGCGCGAAACGATCCGCCAACGAGCGGTGGCCGCGTGCGCGCTGAGCGACGCCCCGGCTCTGGCCAACCTGCGCGCGCGCATCGAAAGCCCGTCGGACCCGTTCCAGGGCGCGTCGGGCGGCCGCCGGGAATCGACGCTGCGGCTGATTGCGCGCTGCGCGCGGTAACGCTGCGCGCGCTCTCTCCGTCTCTCCGTCTCTCCGTGCGGCGCGTCCGGTCGGTGCTGGTCGTCGTCACCGCGCGCCCGCGCGTCGCCCAGCGACAGCGCGCGTCGCAAACTGTCCTTCGGCCACCCCAAAACTGTCCTGGCCACCCCCACCCCCCCTCCGACCCCCCAATCCCCCTTTCGTTAGCATGCTATTCAAGGCCGTTTTGGGGGGCCTGGAGGGGGAGGTGGGAGGTGGCCCGGGATGTGCTTGCGGGCGTGCATCGCACGGCAGGGCGGTGGCCGGAGGGCGGCGCGCGCAGGGGCGCGCTGCACGGCGACGTTTTGTTCGCGCACCGACGGGGGCGAGGCATGCATCGCATTTTCTTTTCCATCAAGCGCGCGCATCTGCGGATCATCGAGCTCTGCAAGCCGATGGCTTACAAATACGATCTCACGCCCGCGCGCTTCGACATGATGCGCATCATCATGCTGCACGAGCCGCACGGCATCACGCAGAAGAAGATACGCGCGCTGCTCGGCGTCTCCGGCGCGACCGTCAGCCGGATGCTCAAGTCACTGGAGGCGCTCGGATTCGTCAGGCGCACGATCTACCCGCGTGACAAACGCCACCTCATCGTCAACGTCACCTCCGAAGGACACGAGCGCGTCGAGAACGCCGTCACCGACCTCGTCGAGAGTGGCGTCGCCGACGACATGGCTGCCCGCGGCGTCGACGTCGACCCCGAGGCCGCCATCCCACGCCTCCGTGTCCTCCAGCGCGCGCTGTCCTTCATGCGCCGCAGCTACGCCGACGCCGCCGCGTTCGTCGACCCATGGCGCACCGACCCGCTCGTCAGCGTCCACTACACGACGATCGTCAACGGACGCATCCACTACACCGGCGACGACCCACAGCCCTGCGTCCGCTACGGCGACGAGTACGACGTCATGCCCGCCTGAGC
>JAQBQJ010000165.1 GCA_028287065.1 Labilithrix sp.
AACCGTGCTTCGCACGGATGAGACTCCACTCTTGCGCTCTCGTCGTGCGCAGCACGACTTCGCCGCAGGCGATGGGGGAGGATCGTTGCGGAGCAACGAGGGGGCCTCCGGCCCCACCTGAGTAGAAGCTAAACGGACGAGCACGATTCGAGGGACGAGAATCGTGCTCGTCCGGTTAGCGAGGCTCAGCGCTCGAGGATGCTGCCGCCGACCCATTTCACGGCGACGGACGCGCCCTTCTTGTCGACGACCTGCGAGCGCTCGGTCTTGAATGCGATTGCCGTGGGCTTGCGCGCGCGGACATAGAACTCGAGCGTGCCGAGCAACGTGTCGCCGCTCGCATCGAGTGCGGTCTCGCCGCGCTCGGCCCATGCGACGGCGAGCTGGCCGGGCGAGCCCTCTTTCGCCATCGAGAGCACCTTCTTCGACCACGTCGATGCGCTCTTCGCGTCGATGAAGCCGAGCGCCTCCGGATCCCACGTCACGCGGAACGCGGCGCCGTGGAGATCCGGCGTGCCACGCGCGACGACGTCGACCACGACGAGGTCGGGCGCGGCGGGGTTGGGCGTCTGCGCGCGCAAGAACACGCTCGCGCCTGCTTCGCTGGGCGGATCGGCAGCGAAGCCCAGCGCGTCGCTGGAACGCGAGCCCGAGTTGCAGCCTGGCGTGAGCGCGAGCGCGGCGGCGAGCAGGCCCGAACCGAGGAGCGGGATCTTCATGGCGCCGTCCTGAACGTGCCGAACGAGGCGGCGATGGCGTTGATGTCCTCGTCGTCGATCTTGAGATCGCCGTTCACGTCGCATCGCGGGTCGAAGTGCTCGTCCGTGTTCCAGAGCCCGACGGCGCTCGACGAGCGGTACGTCTTGCCGACCAGAGGCGTGCAGCGCAGCAGGTCGATGCCGTCGGCCTCGCCGTCGAAGTCGAGATCGCCCTTCACCGTGGAGACCGCGTCGACGAGGACGTCGTGGCGCGGGCTCGCCGACACGCTGCGCACCCACGCGCCGGTCGCGACGTGGACCTTCGTGGTGTGCCCTGCGAGGTCGACGCGCTTCTTCACGAGCTGCCCATCGTCGAGGCGCAGCCACAGCTCGAGGGTCATCGGATGCGCGTCGTGCTTCGACAGCTCGATGTCCGCGCCGCCCTGCACGGGCTCGAAGCCGATCGACACCTCGGGCCGCGACGTCGCATCGACCCAGCGCGCGAAGAAGGGCGCGAGGTCCTTGCCGGTGATCCCCTCGAGTACGTTGCGGAAGTCGTCCGGCCGGCAGCCGACGTAGCTACAACGCTTCACGTACGCGGCGAGGCCATGCGAGAACGCCTCGTCACCGACGGTGACGCGCAGGTGATCGAGCGTCGCGGACGTCTTGTAGTAGGCCCAGAGCGTATAGAGCGACGTGCGTAGACCCTCCGGTTGCGTCTCGCCCATGCCGAGCTGCACGGCCGGCAAATCCTTGCCGAGCGTCCGCAAATCCAGCCCGATCGGCACGAAGCGGCGCGCGAGGTACGTGTCGCGGTCCATGCTCGCGAAGTGACGCGTCCACGTGTAGTCGAGCTCCGAGAGCGTCGCGAGGCCCTCGCTCATCATGCGGCCCTCCGCCGAGCTCGCCTCGGGCACCACGATGCCCCAGAACAAGTGCGAGTTCTCGTGCGCCCACGTCTCCTCGTGCATGAGATCGCCGGCGCGAACGTACGAGTCGGAGAGGAGCGTCATCCCGAACGTCGCGGTGCCGGGGTCGCCGACGTTCGCGGGCAGACGTACGAGCGTCATGCTGCGCTGGAAGGGGAGGGGACCGCCGCCGAGCTTCTCGACGAAGTCGAGCACTCCGCCGGACCACGACACGAGGCGGCTGTCGACAGGGAGCTCCGGGTTCGGGAACACGAACGTGGTCGGCACGGTGCGGCCGGGCACCGCCTTCATGCCGAGCTTCCCGGCGAACACGTACATGCCGAGCGCGCGTGACAGCGGATGATCGATCGTCCACGTGGAGATCTTCTCGTCGCCCTCGAACGTCTCGTCGACCTTCTCGCCGGTCGCGATGACGTCGGTGCCGGCGGGCACGCGAAGGACGATGTCGCGCGTCATCGCGTCGAGCTCGGCGCCGTGCGGATCGGCGGGATCGAAGACGTAGGGGATCACCGACTGATGCGCGAAATACGAGAAATCCTCGCCCTTGGAGCAGACGATGCCGCCGCCTTCGGGATAGGTGCCGCACGCGAGCGTCCCTTCGTACGGGACGTGTACGACGGTCGACTCGCCGGCCTTCAGCGCGGGCGAGAGCGAGATCTGCACGACGCGCGCGGGCGAGTACACGCTGTCCGCGACGGTCGCGATTCGACCGTCCGCGGTCACGTCTCCGATGCCCAGGCCTTCGTCGAGCGACAGACCGATCGCCGCGAGCGCATGGCCCTGCGCGCGGATCTTCAGATCGAGGTGCGCAACCGTCGCGCCGCTCCGCGGGTCGAGCTGGATGTGGTGCTTCGCATGCACGCAGTCGAGCGCCGACGCCGACGCGCCGATGGCGCGCAGCCGAGGCACCTTCGGGAACGCGGCCGCGTCGAACGCCTGCGCTACGAAGAACCCGGGCCCGCGCTCCTTCTCGACGAGCTCGAGCAGCGGATGCGCGCTCGCGCCTCCACCCGCGCCGGCAGAGAGCGGCGCCAGCAGCACGCCGAGACCGAGGAGGAGGGGCAATGGACGCACGCGGTCGCTACGAGCAATCGTCGTGCCTCTGGAGCTCGAGCGCAATGCGTGGCGAGGCCAGGCATCCGAGAAGCCCGAGAAAAGCGCAAAAGCGCAACCATTTCATGGTCGAGACAAAGGCGACCGCAGATCAAAAATGTTCGCGCTTTTGCGCTTTTCTCGGACTTCTCGGATCTCCTCTCGTTTGCGCACGCCTGCCGCGTAAGCGAATTGACACGGGTTGCGCCAGAGTGAGTCAACGAGACTTGGTAAGCTCCTCACCCGAAATGCCGATCGACCGCACGGCCGCCGCGAATGCGATCGACGCCTTCTTGCGTGCGATCGGGAGAGATCCGACGAACGAGCCCGACCTCGTGGGCACCGGCGTGCGCGTCGCGGACGCTTACGTCGACGAGCTCTGTGCCGGATACGCGATCGACACGCGCGCGCTCCTCTCGGCGAGCGCGATCCCCGGCGCCGCCGATGGGCTCGTCGTCGTGCGCGACGTCGCGATCACCACGATGTGTCCTCATCACCTCTTGCCTGCGACGGGCACCGCGACCATCGCGATGCACGCCCGCGATCGTCTCGTCGGGATCGGCACGCTCGTCTCGGTGCTCGAAGCCCATGCGCGCAGGCTCACGCTCCAGGAGCGCATCGGCGAGGCGGTCGTGTCCGACATCGAGGCGGCGCTCGAGCCCGAGTGGGTCGGCTGCCGGATCGCGCTGTCGCACGCATGCATGATCGCGCGAGGCGAGCGTGCCGTCGGATCGCGCGTCGAGACGATCGCGCTCCGCGGCGCCTCCAATAAGACGCTCACTCGTGCCTACGCGGTGCTCGGAGTCGGTCGATGATCGCAGTGGTCACCGGCGCCGGCCGAGGGATCGGGCGCGCGATTTCGGTCGCGCTCGCGACGCGAGGTTGCGACATCGCGTTGCTCGGCCGCACGCTCGAGTCGCTTGCGACAGCTGCGCAGGACGTCGTGGCTGCCGGTCGTACCGCGCTCGCCGTACCGTGCGACGTGGCGAACGCCAAAGAGGTCGAGGACGCCGCGGCACGCGTGAACGTCGAGCTCGGCGTACCGAACGTCGTCGTCACGAACGCGGGCGTCGTTCATCGCGCGCCGGTGGTCGCGATGAGCGAAGAGGAATGGGACGAGGTCATCGACGTGAACCTGAAGGGCACGTTCCTCGTCACGCGTGCTTTCTTGCCGCGCATGCTCGACCTGCGGCGCGGTCGGTTCGTCGCGATCGGGAGCATCTCGTCGACGATCGGAACGGCACGCCAGAGCGCATATTCCGCGGCGAAATGGGGCACCGTGGGCTTCGTGAAGTCGCTCGCCGAGGAGCTCCGAGGGACGGGCCTGCAGGCCATGTGCGTGATGCCCGGCTCGGTCGACACGGATATGCTCAAGGGAAGCGGCTTCGCGCCGGCCATGAAGCCCGAGGACGTCGCGCGCACCGTCGCCTTCCTCGCGCTCGATGCGCCCGACGCGATGAACGCGAGCAGCGTCGAAGTGTTCGGGCCATGAGCGAGAGTCGAAAATTCGATCGGAAGACGCTCGAGGCCTCGCTGTCGGCGATCCCGATCTTCCCGCTGCCGCAGGTCGTCCTCTTTCCCGAGGCGGTGCTCCCGCTGCACGTCTTCGAGCCTCGCTATCGCGCGATGCTCCAGCATGCGCTCTCCGCGCACGGCGCGCTCGTCGTGGCGCAGCTCGCATCCGGCGAGGACGAGCACGGCCGCCCGCGCATCGCGCCAATCTCGGGCGGCGGCGTCGTCATCGAGCACCAGCCGCTCGCCGACGGTCGATCGAACGTCGTGCTGCTCGGGATTGCTCGCCTGCGCCTCGACGAGCTCGAGCCCGACGAGGCTCGGCCGTTCCGCGTCGCGCGCGCGACCATCCTCGAGGACCTTCCGGTCTCGATCCGCGAGAACGATCGCACCGCGCTCGTCGCCGCTGCGACGATGTTCGCGGCCGAGGTGAAGAAGCACGACCCGACGTTCTCGTTCAAGATGCCCGCCACGCTGGACGCCGCGCACGTCGCCGATCTATGCGCATTCCAGCTCGTGATCGACGCCCGTGCACGGCAGGCCATGCTCGACGAGCTCGATCCGCGGGTTCGGGTCGAGATGGTGCTGAACCAGCTCGCGCTCCAGCACGGCGCCATGATGCACACCGACAAGTCGCGGCCGACGGTGCTCAATTGAGTGTCGCGATCAACGAGGGCAAGAAGGTCGTCGGCCGCGTCAAGCTCGAGGACGTGAAGGCGAAGGGCACGCTGCGTGTCGAGTACCCGCCTTTCGACGTGCTCGTCGCGTGGGCGGACGGACAGGTCTTCGCGATCGAGGACGCGTGCAACCACGCCGGAGCCAGCCTCGCCGAGGGCTGGCTCGAGGACAAATGCGTCGTGTGCCCGATGCACGGCTACGTCTTCGACCTCGCGACCGGCAAGCTGCTCCGCCCGAAAGGTCTGTGCGGCGACCAGCGCCGTTACCGCGCGAAGATCGAGGGCGACGACGTCGTCATCTACGACGACTTCGAGCTGCTGATCGGCTGATCTACCGGAACGGGACGAGCGGCACGGACACCTTCAGGAAGGTCTTCTGTCGCGCCTGCATCGCTCAGTCGGTCACGTCGACTTCGGTCGGCGGCATCGTGCGGTAGTTCTGGTCGACGTACTCCGTGACCTCGTCGAACCAGTCGTCGAGCTTCGACCCGTCGGGGCGCGCAGAGTTCATGTAGAACGTGCCGCGGATGCACTCCGGCTTTCCGTCCGGTCGCACGCGGCAACGGCCGTCGACGTAGACGATGATGAACTTCGGGAGCCGCGTCGCGTACGACCGCTCCGAGCCGTTCATGTAGTTGTTCGTGATCACGGCGACCGCCGCGAGATCCCGCGGGTCCTGTCCGTAGCCGTGGAGCACGTACAGCACCGGATATCGAGTGTTGCGCGCGACGTTGTCCTTCTGCGCATAGCCCGGCGGGACGGAGATCGCGATCGGCCCCGTGCGACCGCTGCGCTTGCCGGTGAAGATCTTCGTGCACGGACCGCGGACCTCGCAGTCGACGCCCAGCTCGTTGATCGACGAGTCCGCCGGGTTGTCGTTCGACTCTTCGGTCTTGGTTCGATCCGCGCCCGGCCAGGCCTTGCCCGCGAAGAAGAATGCGGTGAGGAGCCGAGCCGAGAGCTGCGCCGTCGTCCCGACGTGCTGGCCGTCGCCGTCGCGCTCGACGATCTCGCGCGACGCATCGAGGTCGCCGTAGCGGACGTTCGGCATGTCCGCGACGTCCGCCCACCGGACGTCGAACGGGTTGTACAGAGACGGTTTGTCCTGCGGCTCGCCAGGGAGGAAATGGAAGCCGTTGAAGAATGCGACCGATCGCAACGGCAGCCCGTTTGCGTCCTTCCGCCCGTAGATCTGGCCGGAGAGATGGTTCGCGACGACGGCGAAGTTGAAGAGATCGCGTACGCCGCCGTCCGAGAGGATGTCGATCCGGCCCAGCGCCTCGTCGCTCAATACGCCGCCGGGGACGTCCGTGACGCGGCGAGAGACGATCCCGTGGGGATCGTTCGCGTAGAAGTTCGTCAGACCGATCGACTGCGTGAACTTGCCGTCGTTCTCGCCGACGTCGCCGGCGATGTGGCGATTCGCGGTGTTCGGCACGCCGTCGAGGCCGAAGTCGCTGAACTTCTCGCCGTCGTCGTAGCGGTGGTTGCCCTCGGTGCCCGACGGATCGAGCTGGTAGTCGTAGTCGTCCTGGTTCGGATCGGGATTGGTGAGCGCGTTGTATCCGGGCTCGTCGACGTCGCAGAGCTGATCGGGGCCGCAGTCGTCGTACGGCTCGTGACCGGAGCGGATGACGGGCTCGCCCTGATCGCGGATGCCGTTCTTGTTGAGATCCACCGCGAGCCCGAGGTTGACCGGCTGATCGCCACCCGGCGCCCAGGAGTTCACGTAAGGGCTCTGCGCGCTCGGCTCCTGGTTGCCGTCGCAGAAGCTGATGACGGGCAGCGTCCCGTCCGGGTTGTACTCGTCATCGAAGTAGTTCGTGTCGGCGTGGTACTGGTTCTTCGGATCGCAACGCCACGCCTTGCACTTCGCCTCGATGTCGCGCTGCTTGCTCTGATCGGGATCGTCGTTGATCGGCTCGATCGTGAACGAGCAGTCGGTGCCGGGAGGCAGGTTCAGCGACGGGTCACCCTTGATCCACGCGTGATCGCGCGTCGGTCCCAGCGCGACGTGGAGGAGCGAAGGATCGGCGCTCGAGCCGTTCGGATTGCCGAGCGACAGCGCGAGGTCCTCGAAGATCTGCACGTACTCCGAGCGCGGGAAGCTGCCGCCGTTGCCCGTGCCCTTCTCGAAGAACCAGTGCTCGTAGTCCATCGTGTGGGCGTAGGCCTCGTCCATCGGATAGCGGTTCGGCGCCACCTTCGGGCACGTCTTCCCCGCGGGACAGAACCCGCCGAGCGCGTTCTGCTCGATGTACCAGAGCAGCCACGTCCAATCGCTCGGCCCGCCGAGCGGAGCGACGACGTCGAACTTGTCATGGTGGCGCAGGCCGAAGATCGCCGCGCCGCCGCCGCCCATCGAGAAGCCCATGACCGCGCGATGCGTGAGCTTGCGCTTCCGCTTGCGGAGGCCTGCATCCTCGGCGACCGCCGCCTGATAGGTGCCGAGCCACGGCGTCTGGAACTTGAGGACGTACCCGCCGGCGCCGTCCGGATCGATGCGCGGATTCGCGACGGGGATCGCGCGCGGCTTCTGCGCGCGCACGCTCTTGAAGAGCACGAGAAGATGACGCATGCGCGCGCCCGGCGGAAAGGCCGCGGGGTTGACGGGCATCGCGACCTCGATCTCGCGACGAAGCGACTTCGCCATCGAGAGCGGCGCGCCGGCTTCGAACGAGACCGCCGGAGTCACCGCGCGAAGAGGGACGCGGGCGACGGCCGACGCGAGATCCACGCCGGCGCACTCGACCTTCGCGGGAAACGCCGGGAGCGCGAATTCGTCGTCACGCGCGAACGCAGCCGCCGGCGCCGAGAGGTAGCTCGTGGAGAGTGCGCCCGTGCCGCGAAGCTGCGGCGATCCGGCCGCCATCGTGCCCGCGGCGACGTCCGACGACGTGCACGTCGGGGCGGCGCGATCGTGGCGGACGTCGACCGGCAGCTCGGCGGTCACCGAGACCGGGTCGCCGTTGACGTTCCTGCTGCTCATCGTCGCTTTGATCTTCGTGAGACCGAAGGCGCCGCCTTTCACCAAGAAGTCGTAGGTCGCGTGACGGAGATCGAGCTTGGGATCGGGCGGCGGCTCGGCGATCGCAGCGAGGTCGGACGTGAACGCTGCCGTCGTCGGTTCGCAGATGTCCGGCTCGACGATGAGCCGCACGCTCCGTTGCTCGCCGGCCGCAACGACCACCGACGGTGGGTCGAACGTGAGTCGCAGGGCTTGACCGTTGTCGACGACACAGATCTCCCCAGGGAGCGTCTTGGGTGTGGCAAGCGGCGACGCCGCGAGCGGCGAGTCCGTGCACGACGCAGCGAAGAGGATGACGAGGACCGGCGCCGCGTGAGCGAGCCGCGTGAAGGGCGAAAAGCGAGGGAAGGTCGTCACGGCGCGCGAGGATAACCCCGATCAAGGCGAGCCATTTGCCGGCTGGCCCCACGCCGTCGATCCGGGCCCGTTCGGGCGCGACAAAAAGAAAAAACCCACGCGAAGGGGCCGGGGGGGCAGCCACACTCCGCGCAGGCAACGCCCCATTAAGCATTTGTCGTGCCATCGGGAAAACTGTGTGATTCCAGGTGAATCGCAGCGGCCGAGGGCCGCAATCTCATTCAATTCTGCAACCTTGAAATACGAATCTGCACGACCCGCCCTGCCGCATTAGCGAATGATGCCGAGACGCACATGAGCCGCGCTCACTTGGTCAGCGTGCAGCGCAACGCGTAGCGAGCCTGCGCAGCGAACGCGCTCGCGACGAGCTCGCCCGGCTTGAGCGGCAGAGCTCCGCTCGCCTTGCCGGCGCCTCGCGTGAGCTGCGCCGCGCGTTCGGCGGACTGACCGTCGTACATCCCGGCGACGCGCTCGACGCACGCGCGCGTCGTCGTGAGGCGCACGCGAAGGTAGAGCGAGTGCATCGATCCCGCGCCTTGCGTCAGACGGACGCGCGCGCTGCCGGGGAGCGACGTGTCGAACGTCCAGCCCACGACGTCATCCGTGCACGCCTCGAGCGTGCGACCTGCGAGGTCCGCGTAACCCAGCGGCTCGGGCTCGCCGAGCTGGCCGGTCTCGAGATCGATCGGCAGCACCCAGCGCGTCGACGTGTTGCGCTCGGCCGTGGGCTGGCCGTCGACGACGAGCCCGATGGCACGACCGTCGGAGCGGCGCGCGAGCCGCGTGCCCGTGGGTCGACCCGTCTCGAGCGCCGCGCGCGAGATGCGCACGAGCTCGCGCGCGACCGAACCGTCGACCTGCCAGATCGTCGTGGCGGGAGAGGGCACGCCGGGCGGGGGCGGCGTCGCGACGAACCAACGCCCGGCTGCCCGCGTGACGGCGTCGATCTCGACGAACGGCTCGCCGTCGGCGCGATGGATCTCGACCGGCGCGCGATCGGCCTCGAGCTCGATGGGCGTCCGCTCGGTACGGCTGGCTTTCTGCACGATCAAGAGCGCGTGCGACGAGTCGTCGCCGCTGACGATCGCGAAGCTCTGCGCGTACGCGGAGTAGCCGCCGTAGCCGCCGTAGCCGCCGTACGCCGACGACTGCTTCGTGAAATCGAGCATCGTCGCAGGCGGAAGGACCGGCAGCGTCGACCGCGCCTCGGACCACGGCGCGAACGGCGAGAGCCACTTCACCTGCCACTTGCCTTGCGTGTCCCAGTCTCCGCCCTTCGGACCCCACGCGTAGATGCGCGCGAGGCTCCCGAGCCGCGGATACGGCTCGAGCAGCGACTGCACCTCGAACGGCATCCCTCGCTCCGCGTCGCGCAGCGGCGGAGCCTGCTGTGCGAAGAACGACGGCATCTCGGTGACGCCGACGATGCCGGCGGTCGCGAGCACGGGCGGACCGCCGAACGTGCTACGTCGCGTCGGCGCCGTCGGCTGGGCCGGCGTGGCGCTCGCGTGCGGCTTCGGCGCCGGCGGCGGAGGCATGAGCGGCGACATCGGCTCGCATGCGAGCGCGAGCTGCGGAGGCGACGAGCTGACCGTCGAGCGATGTGGCGGCGGCGCGGGCGGAGTCGGCGGCTTCTTCGCCTCGCCCCAGCCGACGCGCAGCCATCCCGCGGCGAGGCATCCGATCGGACCGCACGCGCGTCGGTCGACCTTGCTCACCGGTACGAGCGGCTCGGGGAGCTCGAGGCTCGTCCACGTCATGCCTCCGTCCGTCGTCTCGAAGCCGCGCCGCGACTGCGTCCAGCCGAAACCGTAACGTCCCGACACGAACGGCATGCCCGCATCGCGGATGAACTGACCGGGCGTCGCCTTGCCGTCGAGCGCGATCTCGATGCCGAGCATCGCGCCGCCGGCCTCGATCCATCCGCCGATCACACCGGGCTTGCGCTCCTCGAACCCGTCGAGCCACACGCCGAGCCGCAGCACGCGTGCGATGTCGGCGCTCACCTTCGGGAACACGACCGGCAGCGTCGTCGCCCGCCCCTTGTCGAGCAGCGTGATGCGCGCGGGCGCGGTCTGACCCTGCGGAGGCGAGACGACCGCGAGCTTTCCGTCGCCGAGCACGATCACGCGCTCGCCGCCGACGTCGCCGCGCACGTGCACCTCACGCCACGTGTCGTCGTGGCCGAGGATGCAGTACGGGTGCGTCTCGGGACCGGCCTTCGTGGCGGCCTCCTTCTCGGCTCGCTCCGCTCGTTCCTTGTCGGCGCGGGCTTGCTCGGACGTGTCGATCTTGCCGGCGTCGTGGCGGAGCTCGGCGACGCCACCGTCGCCTGCGCCGCCGTCGGCCTTCGCCTCGATGCGCATCGGCTCGCGGGGCGTTGCGCTCGCGTCGCCGTCCTCCGCGCAAGGACCACGAACGGCGATCGCGCCGTTGCCGGACGACGTCACGACGCGCGGACGATCGAACCGCCGGAGCTCGGTGAGCCGACCGTGGAGCGGATCGTACGCGTAGAGCGCGGTCGTGCCGCGCGGCTCGCCGCACACGAAGCCGAACGCGCCGATCGCGCTCGGCCGTGTGAGAGAAACCGGATGACACCGCGACGGCTTCAGCGGGAAGGCGCCCTGCGCGACCTCGGTGAGCGCGCCGTCGGAGAGTCGCACGCGTCCGAGCGCGCCGTCGCGCGCGACGACGGCAGTCCCGTCGGTGAGCGGCCAGCCGTCCTCGATCGCCGCAGCCAGCGGGCGCTTGCCGAAGATCCGAGTGCCTGTATCATGCACGGATTCGTCGGGTGGATTGTCCGCGACGTTCGCAGCAGCCCGGCCGCTCGTGCTCGCGCTCGGGGGGATGGGCGTGGGCGTGGGCATCGGCACGACGAGCCCGCCCGCCCCCGGATAGCCGCCGGGGTATCCTCCCGGGAGATACGGTCGTGGCGTCCCCGGAACGGGCAGCATCTTGCCCTTCGCCTCGCGCGGCGCGCCGGAGAGCCGCGCGATCGTTCCGTCGGCGCGGACCTCGAACCACGCCTCGGCCTTGCCGTTCTCGATGCCGCCGACGGCGAGCGAGTCGCCGCTCACGAGCACCTGTCGCGGCTCCATCGGCAGGTCGAGCGCGCGCCACGTCGCGCCCGCGTCGTACGTCGCGACGACGCCGCGCAGATCCGTGACGGCTGCCGCGCGCCATCCGTCCGCGGCGGCGAAGCCGGACACGAAGGGGCTCGCCGGCCACGGCCCGAGATCGAGCACGCGACCGCTCTTGCCGTCGATCGCGAGGTACGCGTTCTGCGCGCGCACGTACACGCGATCGAGACCGGGAACGATCGCCTGGATACCCTGGAGCGATGCGAAGATCGGCTTCGCCTGATCGAGCCAGTGATCGGCGCGCCACACGGTGGTACCGAGCACGAAGAGGAATCCGCCGCCGAGGCGATCGGGCAGCGCGGTCGTGAGCTGCGGAGCTTGCGGGAGGCGATCCTCGGCCGCGACGATCGCGCCCTCGCGCGTCGTGACGACGCGAAGCCCTGCCGTGATCGCGCGCTGCCCTCCGCCCGGCTCGTTGCCGTAGCCCTGCGTGTCGTCGACGAGCTCGGGGAGGAGCCGCGCCGCGCGGACGGTGGGATCGGCGCTCGCACCGATGCCGATCGCGCGGAACGAGCCGCCGTCCGCCGAGCGCGCCGGCTTACCCGACGCGCACGCGCCCGTCGCGCCGCATGCCGCGAGCACAGCCAGAAGACCAACGACCCGTGACGCGCGCATGGCCTAATCGAAAGGCTAACACGCGCCCTCGCATTCCCTTGGGGTCAGCGATGCTCTCGGGAAAGCTTCAGCGGTCGACCTGGTCGTAGTGCTTGACCTGATCGTCGATCACACCGGCGAGGCGCTCGGGCGCGGACGTCACGGCCCAGAGGTAGTCGGCCGGGAAGTTCTTGCGGATGCGCGTGCGCGACGCCTCGGGGAACTTGTCGGGCGCGAAGAGGATCGACTCGCTGTTCTCGTTCGTGCCGGCGTGCTGGTGACAGCCGATGCAGTTCGACTGCGCGTTCGGCGCGCCCTTCTCGAGATACGGGTTCGAGGCCCACGAGGGCTTGCCGACGCCGGTGTATGCCGCCTCGAGCGCGTCGCCGAGAGAGCCGTCGAAGCCGCCGCGCGGATCCGGGTCCTTCTCCTCGTACGAGACGGAGACGTTCATCTTGTAGTTCTTCCACGGACCGTCGAGGTTCGTGATCTCGGCCGGGCGATCCGCGCCGAAGTCCTCGTTCGGCTTGTCGGACCACCAGATCGTGATCCAGAGCCACTCGCGGAGCTCCTTCGTCACGAGGTGCATCGCGGGCATGCGGAACTTGGTGCCGTCGGCCATTCCGACCGTGTAGATCGACGCCTCGTCGGGATCGGCCGTGCCCACGCCCTTGCCCCACGCGCCCTGGTCGGCGTCGCTGGCGCTCATCTTCGCCTTGAGCGTCTTCGCGCTCGTGTCGTACGTCGGGAGCGGCAGGCGCTCGGCGCCGAAGTTCGCGCGGTACCACGACATCTTCACGAGCGCGGCGTCGACCGGGAACTCCTGCGAGAAGCACGGCGCGAAGTTCGTCTTCGAGATCGGCTCCTCGTCCGGCTTGATCGCGTTCGCATCGAGCTTCGGGAGGCACGCGAACAGCGAGCCGTACTCGCCCATGAGATGCGAGAAGATGCCGGGGCTGTACGCGACGCGGTGGTTGCCGCCGAGGCCCTGCACGGACGTGTCGTCCTTCACCTGCTGGATGCGCTCGAAGTAGTCCTTGTCGCTCGACGAGCCGAGCGCCGTCGCGTTCCAATCGAACGCGCGCTTCGCATCCGTCGCGGTGAACGGACGGCGTGCCTTGCGGTCCGCGGCCGTGCGGTCCGCGTACATCTTGCCGAACATCCGCTCGAAGTCGTCCTTGCCGTACCACGTGCGGAACACCGGCACGGTCGCGGCCTTGTCGCCGGCCTTCACGTTCGGGTCGGCGACCTTCACCGGCGCGAGCACGCGGCCGACGGCCTTCCACGCAGCGGCGCGGCGAGCCTTGCGCGAGCTCTCGAGCTCCTCGAGGCGGCTGCGCAGCGTCTTGTCCGCGGCGTAGTCGACGGCCTTGCCGATCGCCTTGCGCTCGAGGGGGCGGAGCTCGCCCTCCTGGGCCTCGGCCTCGTCGTCCTGGCCGTCCGCGGCATTCGAGCTGCAGCCGGCGGCGGTCGCGCCCGACACGCCGACCGAGAGGCCGAGCAGGGCGCCGAGCATCTTGCGGGAGAGAGTGATCATGGCGTCGGCGTCGCCTCAGTCTGACGGATCGCCCAGTCGGATGCAGCGATGAATTCCTTCTTCGTCGCGCCGCTCGCGTCGCGCACCATGAAGTACAGCCAGCCGTCCGAGCGGAAGTGCGGGAAGAGCGCGAACTGGCCCGCCTTCATGTGGGTGATGCGCTGCTTCTTACCGGTGACGAAGTCGGTGATGTAGATGTCCGAGGCGCCCTTCTCCTTGTAGGAGGCGAACTCGGCGTCGGACGCGAAGTCCGCGCGCGTCAGGTAGTGGTGCGTGACGAGGAAGCGCTCGTCGAACGAGAAGTTCGCCTTGTTGCCCGCCATGCAGATGCGGCCGATCGGCTTCAGCGTGAAGCGGTAGCCGTCGTTGGCGAACGTGCCGGAGACCTGGCGGACCATGTACCCGAGCTGGCCGTGCTCGCCGGCGACGCGCGCACCGAGGAGCGTCGACGAACGCGACATCATGATGTCGCCCTCGAACGGCGTGTTCAGCTCGACGGACTGCTTGACCTGGTAGCCGGACTCGGCGTCGTTGCCCTGCGCGAACATCACGCGGATGATCGCCTTTGCATCGGGGCCGAACGTCGGCTCGAGGTCGTGGTCGCTCGAGGTCTGACCGGGGTTGTCGCTCGCGAACTTGCCATTGACGACGAAGTGGTCGGCGACCGAGTTGTCGCCGATGCGCTGTCCGACGGTCTGGTAGAGGCCGATCGTGTCGAGCTTCGAGCACTGCGGCTCGTTGAACGAGACGCGCGTGGTCGCGGGGTTCGTGAGGAGGCTCTGCGCGCAGTACACGCCGCCGTTCGGGGTGCCCTGGAACATGAAGCCCTTGTTGTCGGGCCAGAAGTCGGGGTCGTACTTGGCGGACGCGGCGATGTCGCGCGTCTTGGGGCCGCCGGACGCGAGCGAAGCCGCGAGGTCGGCGATGACGGCGCCGTCGGAGCCGCCGCCGGACATGCCGTTCGCGACGAAGCGACCGTCGGCCGAGGTGCGCGTCCAGTAGAACGTCTTGTACGAGAGCTCGCGCAGCACGCGGACGGTCGAGCCGTCCTGCGCCCAGCTCTTGCCGTAATCCTTCGTCGCGGCGTCGGCGAAGATGTCCTTGCCGCCGAACTGCTGCTTGAAGCAGTCGACCGGCTTCGCGCCGGCGTCGCACGCGAACATCGGGACGCGGTTGTCCTTGTTCACCGAGGCCCAGCTCTTCGACTTCATCTCGGTCGCGTGAGCCTTGAGCTGCGGGAAATCGTCGGTGCAGGTCGTGGGGCGCGCCTCTTCGGGGAGCAGCTCCGTGAGCTTCGGCATGCCCTTGTCGAGCCACGTCGAGATCGCGTTGTACTCGCTCGCGCTGAGGCGATCGTACTCGGGCTCGATCGGCATCAGCGTGTTCGTGCGGAACTTCGCGAACTCGTCGTCCTTGCCGGCGAAGAGCTTCTTCAGGATCTGCGCATGCTTGTAGGTCGCGGGCGTGCGCGTCGCGTCGACGGCGGCGCTGCCGCCGAAGTGCGTACCGGCCGAGAGGAAGCCGAGCTTCGCAGGCGCGAACGTCGACGTCGGATCCGCAGGGTCGCGGCGCATGTAGTTGATGCGCTCGTCGACCGACTTCGAATCGTCGGAGAGGAACGCGACCGTCGTCTTGTAGTCGGCCTGCCACTTCTTCAGCGTCGCCGTGTTGACGTCGTGGCAGCGGTTGCACTGCTGCTGCGCGCCCGGCACCTTCGCGCCCATGATGGCGAGCGCCTTGCCGGCGAGCTCGTCGTCGGTGAGGGCGGAGTCCGACGCCTCCGCGTCGTCCTCGGCAGCGACCGAGCAGGCGACGCCGAGGGGGCCGACCACGAGAGCGAGGACGCCGATCGAGAGGAGGGAGGACCGCATGGGCTTACCATGTGCACCCTGTATGCCATGGGATTCCAGTGTGGGTTGATGTGGGTGTGATCGGATTCGCTTGGGGATCTCCCGCTTGCGCAGGGCTTCGCGCGAGCGCTCTCCGTGATCACGGACCGAGCTGCCGTGCCGGGTGATGGACGGACGATCCGGGGCCCCATGAACGATTCCAGTGCCACTGGATGCCTTGAGGAACTCGCGAGCAGGGCCGAACCGGGGTAATTCGGGTGATCATGTCGAACGCGAAGTCCTTCGTCGTGGCCGTGGCCGGTGCGACCGGTGCCGTCGGTCGCGAGATGCTGAAGACCCTCGAGGCGCGCAAGTTCCCGATCTCCCGGCTCGTGGCGCTCGCGAGCAAGAAGAGCGCGGGCAAGAAGCTGCCGTGGAAGGGCTCGGAGATCACGATCGAGGAGCTCGGACCGACGTCGTTCGAAGGCGTCGACATCGCGCTCTTCAGCGCAGGCGCGAGCGTCGCGCGCGAGTACGGTCCCATCGCCGCGAAGTCCGGCGCCGTCGTGATCGACAACTCGAGCGCGTGGCGCATGGACGCCGACGTTCCGCTCGTCGTGCCGGAGGTCAACATGACCGCCGCCCAGAATCGCCCGAAGGGCATCATCGCGAACCCGAACTGCTCGACGATCCAGATGGTCGTTGCGCTGAAGCCGCTGCACGACGCTGCGCGCATCAAGCACATCATCGTGTCGACGTACCAGGCGACGAGCGGCAAGGGACAAGCGGCCGTCGAAGATCTCCTCGCGCAGACGCGCGCGGCGCTCGACGGCACGGCGATGACGCACGCGGTGTTCCCCGGACAGATCGCGTTCAACGTCCTCAGCGACTGGAAGGGCGGCGACGGCGACTACTCCGAAGAGGAGTGGAAGATGGTCCACGAGACGCGGAAGATCATGGGCGACGCTTCGATCGGCGTCTCGCCGACGACCGTTCGCATCCCGGTCGTCAACGGACACTCGGAGTCCATTCACGTGCAGTTCCACCGCGCGATGAAGGCCGACGAGGCGAAGAACCTCCTGCGCGGCGCCGAAGGCGTGATGCTGATGGAGGACGCCTACGTGCCGGGCAAGCATCCGCAGCCCGCGCATGCGTCCGGCACCGATCACGTCTTCGTCGGTCGCATCCGCGACGACATCGCGGTGCCCGGCGCGCTGAACCTGTTCGTCGTCGCCGACAACCTGCGCAAGGGCGCGGCGCTCAACGCCGTGCAGATCGCGGAGCGGTTGTTCGCTTAGGCAACTCTTAGGGTTCTCTGAGGACCCATTTAGGATCACGGTCGCGCTCGACGGCGCATTGTCATCTTCGTCCTCGAACGAAGGAGATGACCCCGATGATCCGTACGTCCATGAAGCTCGGTCTGATGCCTGTCCTCGGCCTGCTCGCGCTCGCCGCCTGTACCAACGACAAGCCCCTGGAAGCCGCCGGCCGGCCGGAGAGCGCCGTTCCGTCGACCCAGAAGGAGCCGCCCGCGGTCGCAGCCGCGGCGACGCACGCCGACCTCGTGAAGCGCGGCGAGCAGCTCGTGAAGATGGGCGGCTGCAGCGACTGCCACACGCCGATGGCCTTCGACGCGAAGCTCGGCATCCCGGTCCCGCAGATGGATCGCTTCCTCTCGGGTCACCCCGAGGGCGCGCCCGATCCGTCGGCGAGCCCGGGCAAGAACGATCAGGCCGTCATCGGCCCGACGTTCACGAGCTTCCGCCTGCCATTCGGCGTCGTGTATGCGCAGAATCTCACGTCCGATCCCGAGACCGGGCTCCGCATGGACAAGGCGCAGTTCATCGCGACGATGCGCACCGGCAAGCACCGCGGCGCCGCCGACGGCCGTCCGGTGCTACCGCCGATGCCGTGGATGAACCTGCAGAATGCATCCGAAGAGGATCTCGGCGCGATGCACGCGTATCTCGGCTCGATCAAGCCGGTGAAGAACGCGGTGCCGGAGCCGAAGGTGCCGCCGCCGGTGATCGCCGCGATGGCGAAGCTCAACTCGCAGATGGCGGCCGCGGCGGCTCCGAAGGGAACCGCGTCGCCGCTGTGAACGCGCTACGAGTCGCGCTCTTCGAGCTCGACGCGGCAGTCCATCTCGAGACGGAAGTGACCGCGCGACGACGACGGGATGCGCAGATCCGGGCACTTCTGCTCGAGGCGCTTGCGCAGGAGGATCAACCGACTCTCGAGGTTGTCCTTCACGGCAGGCAGCCCGAGCGACGGATCGAGCCGCAGCTCGCGGTTCGTGAACTCGGTGCGTCCCTCGTCGGCGAAGCTGCGAAGGATCTTCCAGAGCAGCCGCGCGGGCACGTTGCGGATCAGGTACTCGCCGTCGACGAAGATGCAGTCCTCGCCCTTGTAGAAGCGGAACGAGTGCGAGCGGCGACCGTCGGTGATCGACGGGGGTGCCGGCACCACCTCGGTGACGTCGTCGTCGTCGCGATCGACCATGCGCTCGATGGCGATCGCGGCCTGGTTGCCGACGATGTTGAGGAAGGCCTCGTGCCAGTCGTCGAAGCCGAGGGGATCGCGGCTCTCGACGGCGAGCACGCCGATCAACCGATCCTGCAAGAGCAGCGGGATCGCGAGATGGCTCTGCGCATCCGCCAGGCCGGGAAGGGGGATCTCCGGGGTGAGCACGTGCTCGCCGCGGGCATTCGTCTGGCCGCGGATCGCGCGTCCGTAACGGAGGTCGCTCGGCAGGTCCGAGAGCCGGAGCAGCTTCCTTTGCTGCGCGACGGTCCCGACGAGCCCGCTGCCGATCTCGACCTCGGCGCCGGCGCCCGACTCGCCGTAGCCGATGCTGGTCACGGCGAAGAGCTTCGTGCCCTCGTCGTCGGGAAGGAACAGCATCGAGTGCTCGAACCCGAGCTCGTCGCGGAGCGCGACGAGGAACGATCCGAGGAGCTCCTCGAGATCGGCCGCACGGTTCATGCGATCGGACACGACCTGCAGCGCGCGCATCTCGGAGCGCCGCTCGGGCGGCGCCGGCCACACGCGCGGCGGATCGTCCGGAGCCGGCTGGAGATAGTGCGTCGTCGCTTGCGCCGACGTCACCTCGTACACGTCCGCCGCGATGAGCTTGAAGATCCCCTTCATGCCGGCCAGCGACGCGATGGCCTCGATGCGCACGGCCATCATCTCGAACAAGGCGCCGGTCGTCTCCGACCGCACGAAGCGGATGTCGACCTCGTATGCCTCGAACGTCAGCGGATCGTAGAGCTGGAGCGACGCGTACGGGTTCGCGGTGATGTTGCGCACCGTCTTGTTGAAGAACTGGCGCGAGATCGCGACGTGCTTCCGATCGAGCCAGTACACGTGGCTCAGGTACGTCACGTTGGGCTCGCCCTCGGCCGAGCAGGTCGCGATGATCGCAGGCACGACGCCCTGGAAGCAGCGCGGCGGAATCATCGCGAGGTCGAGGCCCTTGTGCGTGCTCATGCCGTGCGTCCGAGCTTCTGACCGGCGGCGGGGCCCGGAGTCTGGTCGAAGACCTCTTCGACCTCGACGCGCACGGCGACGCTCGGCCAGGAGGTGAGCCGGCCGGTGTTCTCTCGCGCCATTCCCACGGTCGCGAGCTCGTCGACGAACGCAGCGACGTAGGTCTCCCGCCGGGCGCGTTCGTCCTCGGTCGCGGGACGAAGCTCGACGCACGAGCCCTTCACTTGAATCGAGCGATGATCGCTCGGTCGCGAGAAGGTGACCGCGATGCGTCCGTTGTCGCGCAGGTTGTCGAGCGTGCGCGCTGCGTTCTGGTCGGGAAGGAACACCGTCACGCTGCGCCGGTCGGCAGAGACGACGGCGCCCGCCGCGCGCATCGCAGCGGGCCGCCTCTGCGCGTCGCGGCTGCCGACGACCACCGAGATCCCGCTCTCGAGGAACGTCGCAAGGTCATCGGAGATCGCGGCGGGTGAATCCATGAATCGGGCACGACATCATAGTGGAAAAAGCTTTCGTCCTTGGTTCCGTCGCAGCGCCGGAACCAAGGACGGGCGCCGGAACTAAGGACGGGCGCTTTGGAGCCTTTACAGCTCTTCCGGCGTCCTTAGGTTGCCCGGGCTGATGAAGAAAATCCTCGGTGTGGGGCTCGCCGGTGCCGCTGTCATCGGTGTCGTGGTCGTCGCAAGAGGGGCAGCTCCGGCAGCGACGCCGGAAGGCAGGACGTGCATCAAGATGAGCGAGCTCTGCGGCTCGAGCGATCAGGAGAAGAGCCGCGAGAAGCTCGACGCCTGCGTCGCGAACCTCGAACAGGCGAAGAAGGTCGCCGGCGCGCCGGCCGTCGAGCGCTCGATGGCGTGCGTGCAGGAGAGCAACACGTGCGCGGCGGCGTCGGGCTGCATGATGGGCGGCGTCGGGATGGGCGCGCTCGGCGAGATGATGAAGGGCTTCGGCAGCGCGCTTTCTCGATAGAGCGCATACCATGGCGGGGTGAGCGAGGAGGACGCCACAGAGCGCATGGATCCGCCGGCGATCGAGCCGGCGTCCGCGCCGATCCGTACGCCGCCGACGGCGCTCGCGCCCGTCGTCAGCCCGTCCGCGCGACCTGCGATCGTCGTGCTCGGACCCGGCGCGCCGTCCGCGCCGCCGACGAACCCTTCGTCTGCTCCGTCGGCATCCGGCTCCTCGTCGGCGCTCGTCTCTGCATCGGGCGCGCGCTCGCCGGTGACGGTGGCCGAGTCGACGGTCGCAGCGATGCATGGAGAAGAGGCGACGCGCGCCGCCGCGTTCGGTCGCGTGGTCGCGATCCTGTGTGTCATCGGCCTCTTCGGGCAGCTCGGCTACGTCGGCAACCCGAAGCTCCGCATCGCGATGGCCGTCGCGCAGTCGCTCCTCGGAGCCGTCGCGATGTGGGTCTGGTGGCGCGCGCGCGACCACGCGCGCTGGTCGAACGGCGTCTTCCGCGTGTTCGGTCTCGCCGCGGCGCTCGCCTCGGTGGTGTTCATCCACTACCTCGGCGTGTTCTCGCCCGTGACGGCCGCGATCGTCCTCGGGCTCGGGTTCTTCGGCCTCGGCGACGACTCGAAGATGGCACTGCCGCTCTCGATCGCCGTCGCGCTCCAGTACATGGTCTCGGCGACGCTCATCACGCTGGGCGTCCTCCCCGACCTCGGGCTGTTCGTCCCGAAGGACATCCCGCGAATGGCGCGCTTCGCGATGGCCTTCATGGTCACGGCGACGATGCTCATGCAGCTCTGGCAAGCACGCGTGAGCCGTCGCGCGACGCTCGAGGCGATCGAGCGGTCGAACGCGGCGGTGCGCCTGGCGAAGACGCGTGAAGCGCAGCTCGAGGAGGCGAAGGAGAACCTCGACGCCGCGATCCGCGCGGGCGCCGGAAAGGAAGGCCGTTACACGGGCGCGCTCGCAGGGCGGTTCCGCCTCGAGCACGTCGTCGGTCGCGGCGCGATGGGCGAGGTGTATTCTGCACGTACCGAGGACACGGGCGATCGCGCGGCCGTGAAGCTCCTCCACATCGGCAAGCTCGAGGAGCCGGAGCTGGTGAGCCGCTTCCTGCGCGAGGCCGAGGTGGCGCGGCGCGTGCGCGGACCGAACCTCGTGAACGTGCTGGAGGTCGGCAACGCGCAGGACGGCTCGCCGTTCATCGCGATGGAGCTCCTGTCCGGGAGCGATCTCGCGACGCTGCTCCGCGATCGGCCGAACCTCTCGCTCGCCGAGGTGGTCACGCTCGTCGACGACGTGGCGCGCGGGCTCGAGGTCCTGCATGCCGCCGGCGTCGTGCATCGCGATCTCAAGCCGGCGAACCTGTTCCTCTCGCACGGGCCGCCGCCGAAGTGGAAGATCCTCGACTACGGCGTGTCGAAGCTGCGCGAGTCGACGATGACCGAAGATCAGGTGGTGGGCACGCCCGGGTACATGTCTCCGGAGCAGGCGCAGGGCGGCAAGGTCGACAGTCGGTCGGACATCTTCGCGCTCGGCGCCGTCGCGTACCGCACGATCACCGGGCGCCGTCCGTTCACGGGCATCGGCACGCCGCAGCTCCTCTACCAGGTCGTGTACGCGCAGCCGGTCAGGCCGCGCGAGATCGCGGCGTCGATCCCGCGTGACGTCGAGCTCGTGCTCGCGATCGCGCTGGCGAAGCGCCCGGAAGCGCGCTTCCCCACGAGCACGGCGTTCGCGACCGCGATGCGCCTGGCGTCGCAGAATGCGCTCGATGCGAAGATGCGGGCGCATGCCGAACGCATCGTGCGGGCCGCGCCGTGGTCGAAGGCGACGGAGTAGAAAGAGATCCGAGATTGAAAGAGAAACGCGGACGCGCGGAACGATCTGGGCCCCCCATAAATAGTCCGCGTCTCCGCGCTTCTCTTTCAATCTCGCATCTCTGTCTCGGTTCTCGTCAGTGCGGGAGGTCGCCCGACATCGGGCAGCGGTACGCTTCCGCGAGGAGCTTGTGGTTCGTGCGCGTCACGAGCTCGTCGTTGCCGCGCGTCGTCACGCGTTCGTCGCCGTTGTCGTTGACGATCATGTAATTGTTCGCGCCGTGGCGCGCGGCGGTCTCGGCGATCTCGTCGAGCGCCCTCGGGCCGTCCGCATTGATGTATCCGAGCGAGACGCACTCCGGAGCGACGGCCTTCACGCGGAACGACTCCTTCACCGCCGGTTGTTCGGCCGCGCCCTTCGCGGGACGGAAATTGGCGGGATCGCCGCCGCAGCCGGCAGCGAGGACGGCCGCGAAAAGGAGCGGGAGAGGTGAGCGTCGAGCCATGGTTGGGTCGATTTACCAGAACGCCGGCCGTGGCGATCACGTCAAAGCGAGCTTTGGATCCGTTTCGTCGGCCGGCGGGATCTCGCGCGACGGCTTGTCCTTCTTCTCGCGCACGCCGAACAGCATGCAGGCTGCACCGATCGCCAGGCCGCCGAACAGGACGTTGAAGCCGGCTGCATAGCTGTTGCCGCTCCACGTGATGACGTAGCCGATGATGATGTTCGTCAGGAAGCCGCCGATCTGGCCGCCCATGTTGATGAAGCCCGAGCCCGAGCCCATCAGCTTCGGCGGCAGGAGCACCATGGGCATCGCCCAGATCGCGCCGACCGCCATGAACAGGAGCAGCCCGGCGATGCACTGCATCACCATGAAGCCCGTCGCATTGCCGACCTGCGTGAACCCGTACAGCGCGAGGCCACCGAGCACCTGACACCCGAGCACGAGCACCTTGCGACGACCGCGGAACCAGCGATCCGAGACCCAGCCCGACGCCATGCATCCGATCGCGCCGAACGCGAACGGCAGCGACGCCGCGAGCGCCATGCCCTTCAGATCGAGGCCCTTCACCTTCATCAGGTAGCTCGGTAGCCAGTTCAGCCAGCCGTACATCGTGATGTTTCCGGCGAGCGCGGTGAAGAACAGCGCCCACACCGAGCGCGTCTGGAGGAGCTCGCGGAACGACGCGGGCTCGCCGCCAGCCGACTCCTTCTGCGCGACGTCCGACGCAGCGTCGGCGTCGTACTGCGCGATCTCGGCGGCCGGCACGCCCGGGTACACGCGCACCGAGTCGTGGATGAAGCGATACGCGAGCACCAGCGCGACGGCGCCGATCGCGCCGAGCAGATAGAACGCCGAACGCCATCCGTACGCCTTCAGCACCGGCGCGAGGAGCAGCGGCGTAGCGGCGGGGCCGATCGCGATCGACGACAGCACCAGCGCGTTCGCCGTGGCGCGGTTCTTCTTCGTGAACCACTGCCCGATCACCTTCCACACCGAGGCGGGGAAGAGCCCCTCGCCCACGCCGAAGAGGAACCGCGTGACGAGGAGGACCGCGAGCCCGCTCACGACGCCGGTGAGCACCGTGAACACCGTCCACCACGCGAGCGCGGCGATGATCACCGCGCGCGGTCCGAAGCGATCGGCGAGCAGCCCGCCGGGGATCTGGAACAGCGCGTAGCCCGCGAAGAACGCGCTCAGGATCCAGCCGATCTTGTCGGCACCGACCGAGAGGTCCTTGGCCATGAACGGCACGGCCATGTTGATGGCCATGCGATCGAGCCAGGCCACGAGGTAACAGGTCATCAGCACGAGGCCGACCTTGGAGCTGGCTTTCATGGCGGGTCTCCTCTCGCTCTCTCAGTTCATGATGAAGCGCAGGGCGACGATGACGCTCTTCTCGTCCGTCAACGCGCTGTGCTCCTGCTTCGTCGACCAGTAGGCGAGACGCGCGCCGAGCGAGACGTTCGGGACGATCCAGTAGGTCGCGCCGAGGTTTGCGTAGCGGTTCGTCGTGACGAGCCCCTCGAGGCCGGTCTGGAACTGCACCTGCTGGTACTGGATGCCGAAGCCGTCGGCGCAGTCGTAGGCGCATTTGAAGCGGCGCGCGACGTCGAAATCGATGCCGCCGCCGAGGTTCACGGCCTGGTAGCGCGGAGCGGCGCGCCTTCCGAGATCGTTGGCGACGAGCGTGTCGTTGCGCGTGTACGCAGCGTTCGCGAACGGGACGAGCACGCCGTCGAACAGCTTCACGCGCATCGTGCCGCGGAGGTTGTAGCCGCGGATGTGATCGTCGTCTTCCTTGTTGGTGTTCGTGTTGACGTCGAACCCCTGAACGGCCGCCTTCGCATCGACGTACTTCGTGTCCAGCAAGAGCGCCGGCGTCAGCATCATGATGTGGAAGGTGTCGTCGGGGAAATGGTTCGCGACCTGCGCGACGGACTGGTACGGCTGCGTGTAGAAGCGCTCGAACGGCGGATACGAGCCGCCGATCATGAGGCTTCCCGTCGTCGACACCGGGTTTCCCGCGTTGAACGTGAGCGCCGCGCGGAGGCCGGGCACGAGCTCGAGCTGACCGCGCACGCCGTTGCCGAGATTGAATCCGTCGAAGAGGAGCGGATCGCGCGTCGCGGTGTCCTGCAGGAACGTCTCGGTGATGTGCGCCGAGAAGAAGTCGACGCTGCTCTCGTCGATGAGGCGCCCGACCTCGATGCGCCATGCGCCGCGATGGAGGCGCAGCACCTGCTGGCGCACTTGCAGAGCGGCCTGACCTTCGTACGAGCTCGTGCCGTGAAGGCTCGTGCCGCCGGACGCCATGAGCTCGCTCTCGGCGGAGACGAGATCGTTCCACGTCGCTTTGACGCCGAGGCGCCCCATCGCGAACGTGCTGACGCGGTTCTGCTTGCTCTCTTCGGGACGACCCTTCGGGACGTCGTACTTGAGACCGCCGGCGATGAGGAAGTACGGGCGGACCACGAGGCCCGGCTGCGGGGGCGTGTCGGCCGGAGGCGGCTCGAACGTCAGCGCTTCGCCGCCTTCACCGCGCGGACCTTGCGTCGCCGCGGGGGCGGGCGCGGTGGCCGGCGCCGGCGGAGGCGCGACGACGGGAGGAGCGGCCGGTGCCGGCTCC
>JAQBQJ010000167.1 GCA_028287065.1 Labilithrix sp.
GATCTTGTGCCCAGTCGCGTCGACGACATAAGGAACACGGCAGTCGTTGGTGACCTCCTCGCCACGGCGCGCCGTCGGCGCCGCGGTGTCGTGGGGTTGCGAGACACGCCCTGCGGCGCCCGGTGTCGCGGTGCTCGGTCTGGCGGCGCTCGGTGGCGGGACCGATGCGACGGCGGGCTCGGCAACCGGGTCGTTCGACGCCAGGGAGCTCGCCTGACTCGGCGGCGGCGCCGTCGACTCACGGCGATCGGTCCGGGCGATGGTCGCAATCGCGGTCGTAACCACGGCGAGCGCGAGCGCGACGGTCACCGTGACGCCGCTCGAGCGTCGCCGCGGCTGCGCGCGCGGTGGCGAGCTCGCCGGCGCATCGACCACCGGCGGCGAGTCCCCCACTTCGTGTGCCTCGGCTGCAGCGACCTGCGCAGCACGCTGTGCGAGCACGTCGCCGGCGGCCGCCTCCACCCACGCGCTCACGTCCGAGGCGAGCGATGGCGGCGCGCACTTCTCCAGCGCAAGAGCCAGCTCGCGTGCCGTGGCGAACCGCCGGTCGGGCGCGAGGTCGAGGCCGCGCATCACGAGCTCGTCGAGCGCCTCCGTCACGTCGGGCGCGTATTTGCTCGGCGGATCGACGAGGCCCATGAGCACCTGCTCCACCACGTCGGCGTCGTCCGAGCCGGCGAACAGTCGACGACCGGTGAGCATCTCCCAGAACACGACGGCCGCCGCGTAGACATCGCTCTGGCGCGTCGCGCCTTTGCCGCGCATCTGCTCGGGCGCCATGTAACCGAGCTTGCCCTTGATGCGTCCGTCCCGCGTCGTCTGGAGCCGCCCGATCGCCTTGGCCACCCCGAAATCGAGGACGCGCGAGACGCCGTCCGCGCCGACGAGGATGTTCTCCGGGGACACGTCACGGTGCACGAGCTTCAGGGACTCGCCACGCTCGTTCTTGGCCTCGTGCGCCGCGTGCAGACCATGGAGCACGCCGGACATGATCGCCGACGCGATGGGTACCGAAACCGGAGCGCGCCGGCCGTCCCCGTGCTGCATGAGGCGGGAAAGAGCGTCGCCCGCGACGTACTCCATCACGAGGAACAGCTCGCCGTCCTCGGCCACGACGTCGAGCGTCGGCACGACGTTCGGGTGGTTGATGCGCGCGACGAGCCGCGCCTCGTCGACGAACATCGAGCGAAACTCGGGATCACTCGCGAGATGGGCGTGCAGCCGTTTGATCGCGACGATGCGCGCGAAGCCGACCGCCCCGACCAGCCGCGCGATGTGCACAGTCGCCATTCCCCCGGAAGCGATGGCGTCGAAGAGCGCATACCGCCCGAGTATGCGCGGCGGCGTGCGCGCAAGCGGGCTCATGGGCAGGCGGCGGTGATGGCGTCGACCACCACGTGGTCCTTGTCCTTGCTGGACCCCCCGCGACAAACGAGCACGACTCGCGTCCCCTGCGGAACGGGCAAGGACATCTCGCCGAGGCCCGCCCCGATCGCGAGCGTGCGGACGAAGCGATACCCCCCGCGCGACGGCGCAGCGAAGACCTCGGCGTAGTGGCCCTGCCCGCAGTAACCCGCCAGGCAGGACTGGCCGCACGCAGTTCCGGAAGCGCCGAGCCGCAGGAACGCGGTCATCGTCGGCGCGTCGAACTCGACGCCCACGCACCCATGGACATTGACTCCGTCGAGGAGAACGGAGCCCCCGTAGTCGTCCGCACTGAGCCCGGTGACCTGGTCGTCCGCGATCAAGGCGCTGGCGACCCCGCAGGCGGTGGCCTTCGCGCCGACGGGTGTAGCGTCGAAGGCGGAGACGCCGCCGATCCGGCCGTTCGCGCAGACGGGCTTTATCCCCGCCTCGCTCGCGCCGCTCGCGTCGCTCGCCGCGCTGGCCTCGCTCGCGTCGCTTGCCGCGCCCGCGTCGCCGCCACCTGCGAAGTCGTCCATGGCGGGGAGCAGCGCGCAGCTCGACGAGAGCGCAGCGGCGATCGCGACTCGAAGCGCCCCCCCGGGCAACGGACGGTCTCGCATCCAGATAGAAGTATACTGGCGCGCCCTCCGCTCGCGCGCCGGATTTTTCGCTGTTTTGCGGAGGGTGCGATCTCGCAGATCACACCAGGAGAACGCTGCGATCGCGGCCGAGATCGGCATTCATCGGAGGATGTTGCATACGCGGCGTGGTGCGACGCTTGCTCTAGGGGCAGGCATGAAGCTCACCCACCGTCGCCAGTGCCTCGCCCTTAGCACCATCCTGCTCGCGTCTGCCGTCGTCGCCTGCGCTGACGTCGGAGAACCGGGCGACGAAGAAGCTCTCGCGGACACGAGCGAGCTCGCGACCTCCACCAACCTCGCGCTGAACAAGCCCGTTCGCGCGTCTTCGGTGCAGACCGCCAGCTTGCCCGCGTCCGCCGCGGTCGACGGCAGCATGGCCAGCCGATGGTCGTCGCTCTTCAGCGACACACAATGGATCGGAGTCGACCTCGGCTCCGTGATGACCGTCAATCACGTCGTGCTGTACTGGGAGACTGCCTATGCGAGCTCCTACCAGGTGCAGACCTCCACCGATCACACGACGTGGAAGACCGTCTTCAGCACGACGAGCGGAGCTGGCGGCAAGGCGGACATCAAGTTCGCCGCGGTCGGCGCGCGATACGTACGGATGAACGGCCTGAAGCGCGCAACCCAGTGGGGCTATTCCTTGTACGAGCTCAAGGTGTTCAACGACGCCGCGAGCCCTGCGCCCGCGCCGAGTCCGACCACGACGGGGACGGCGCCAGCGCCCGCGCCGGCGCCGGTGCCGGCGCCGACCACGACGTACAACCTCTACGTTTCCACCACGGGCTCGGACTCGAGCTCCGGTACCCAGTCATCGCCGTTCCGAACGATCCAGCATGCGGCCGGTGTCGCCAAGCCCGACACGACCGTTCACGTCGCGCCCGGCACCTATACGGGAAACGTCGCGACCAGCGCCCAGGGCAGCGCGACAGGCCGAATTCGCTACGTGTCCGAGACGAAGTGGGGCGCGAAGATCGTCGGCACTGGGACGGAGGCGACGTGGACGAACAACGGCAGCTACACCGACGTCGTCGGCTTCGACATCACCGGCAGCGGACGCCTGGGAATCTTGAATTACGGCTCGCACACCAGCATGTCCGGCAATCATGTGCACAACCTCGCCGTGTCCGGGGGTTGCACCGGCAGCGGCGGGGCCGGGATCGTGAATGCCAACTACAGCAGCTCCGACGGTGACGTCATCGGCAACGTCGTTCACGACATTGGCGTTCCCGGCGCATGCAACGGCGTCCAGGGAATCTACTCCTCGAACCTGCGCGGCCACATCTACAACAACATCGTCTATCGGGCTTCGTCCTTCGGCATCCACCTATGGCATGCGGCGAACAACGTCATCATCGCGAACAACACGGTATTTGCGAATGGCTCGAGCGGCATGGGTGGCGGCATCGTGATCGGCACCGGCGACAGCCCCGGCGGCGTCGTGCTGGACAACACCAGGGTCGTCAACAACGTCGTCTACAACAACCCCGCGACGTCGATCGTCGAATACTGTTACTCGGGGCAAAGCTGCATTGGTGCCAACAACACGATTGCCAACAATCTCGTGTACGGCAACGGCAGTGGCATCTCCCTGCGCGTGGGAAGCGCCTCGGGAACGATAACCGCCGATCCCCAGTTCGTGAACTATCAGGCAAATGGCACGGGAGACTATCGCCTCAAGAGCACCTCACCAGGCATCGACAAGGGCACTTCGATGTATGCGCCTTCGTTCGACATCGACAACGTCGCACGCCCCCGGGGCGCGGCGCTCGACATCGGTGCGTACGAAAATTATTGAGCGGCCGGAGCTTCGCGGGCGGCTGTACCGTCCGATGATCCTGGCGGCGTACTAGGCACTTCGGATGATCGCGTAACGCGAGGCCGAATCATGGCTCGCACGGAGCCTGTTCTGATTGATCAGCGTTTGACCGACGGGCTCGGCGCGGCCTTCTCGGGCTTCTTCGCCTCGAGCTTCACGTCGGCAACCAGCGCCTTCGCGATTGCATCCGCGCGATAGCCCTCCTTCGCGGCGAGCTTCGCGACGTCGTCGACCTGGCGATCGGTGAGCGCGACGCTGGCGCGGCCTTCGACGGCCTCGCGATCGGATACGAAGCGCGCGAGCTCCTCGAAGCGCTCCTTCGACAGCCATCGAACGCCGCTGGCTTCGTGTACGCCGAGGAATACGCGTGCGCGCGGATCCTCGATCGCGAGCTTCATCACCTCGCGCAGCGGCCCTTCCGGCAGCGTCACGCCGAGGAGCACGAGCGCGGCGCGCTCCTGCGCGGCGTACGGATCGCCATCCTCCGAGAACGCGGCGACGAGCGGCAACGCGAGCTCCCAGTGCTCGATCACCTGCGCGCGCGACATCGTCGGCTCGAGATCGGCGACGAGATCGATCACCGCCTCGACATGCGCCCACGCCATGAGCGCCCCGACATCTGCCCAAATCCCTCCTTGGTCGTGCGCCGCAGTCCCATTCGCATCTCCTCCCCTCTCCGGCTGCCGGAGTGGGGCCGGGGGTGAGGCCGAAGCTCCGGAAGGGGCCGGGGGTGAGGCAGCTCCGGAGCTCCGCAGGTGCATCGCCTTTCGGTCCTCCGCCTCCGCATGC
>JAQBQJ010000189.1 GCA_028287065.1 Labilithrix sp.
CCATGCGCTGGCAGCACGTGATGGTGTTCGGAACCATCAAGGGCGCGCTCTCGATGGCAGCGGTCCTCGCGCTACCGGCCGGGCTTCCGTACCGGACGAGGCTCGTTGCGATCGTCTTCGGCGTCACGTTCATCACGCTCCTCACGCAGGCGCTCCCGTTCCGCCGCGTGCTGATCGCGCTCGGCGTCGCATCGGGGGGACCGCGCGACGTCTTCGACCGCGCACGCGCACGCCTGATCGCTGCGCGACGCGCGCAGGTGGAGCTCGACGCGCTCCTTGCGACCGGTCTCGTCGCGCGTCGTGAGCACGCCGAACGCCACGCCGCTTTCCAGCGCGTCGTCATCCAGGCTGAAGCCGCGCTCCGCACGCCGGAGGCGGACGCGGCGGACGACGTTCTCATCGAGGGTGCGGTGCTCGCCGCACAGAAGGTCGCCCTCGCGGACGCGGCGCGCCGCGGCCTCATCGCCGCCGGCACGGCCGACGAGGAGACAGCGGAGATCGATCGCCGCCTGATGGGCCTGGACAACGCGCACTCCGAGGAGGAACGACGATGAGGATCCTGATCACGGGGGCGGGGCGCGGTGGACTGAGCCTCGCCGTCCACCTCCAGGAGGCCGGCCACCTCGTGTCCATCGTCGAGCGCGACCCGTCGATCACACGCAGGGCGTCCGAGCAGTACGGCCTCGTCTGCCTGGAAGGCGACGCCACGGACGCAGAGGTGCTCCGCGTCGCGTCTCCGGAGCGCGTCGATGCGGTCCTGGCGATGCTGCATCGCGACGCCGACAACCTGGCCGTGGCCATGCTGGCGCGGGCGCTGGGCGCGCGCCGGGTGATGGTACGGATGAGAGATCCGCAATACCGGGCGCTGTACGAATCCGCGGGGGTGCAACAAATCCTCTCCGAGACCGAGGTCCTGGTCGGGGCGCTTGCGACGGCGGTGGAGTTCGAAGCCGTGAGGCATTCGATGATCCTCGGCTCCGGCCAGGCGATCGCCGCTGAGATCGCCGTGCCCCCGGACGCGTGGGTGGTGGGACGCACGGTCAGCGAGATCGCCGGCGCAGCGACGTTCCCGACGTCGTGTGTCGTGGCCGGCATGACGCTCGACGGACACGTGCAGGCGCCACGCGGCGCGACCGTCATCGATGCCGGCATGCAGCTGCTGGTGGTGTCATCGCGCCTGGAGCTGCCGGCGACGGTCGCGTTCTTCCTTCGCGCGCGCGATGGCAGGAGCTGAGCGTGGCCGCGCACGGGGACACGCTGCCCGATGGAAGTGCTTCTCCTGCTCGGCCGTGACCACGCGTTCGCCGCGCGCGCTCGCTCCGGCTCGGTCTCGAGCCATGTGCGGCACGGCGCGTGCTCCACCGTGACGCCGTGCGCCGCGCCTTCCGCATCCTTGCAGAGACCCTGGCGACGGCGCTCGTGTTCATCGTCGCGCTCGTCGCCGCGATCGTCCTTCATCTCGATGTGCCCGCGGCTCGTCGCGTCGTCGCGGATCAGACGAGTCGCGTCGTCAGTGCAGCGCTCGCCGGAGATCTCGACATCGACCGCATCGGACACCTCGGCCTGCGCGGTGTCTCCGGCGTGCGCGCCCGCGTCGTCGATCCGGAGGGCGTCGAGGTCCTCTCGGTGGCGGGCGCTCGCGCTCGCTTCGACGCGCTCGACGTCGCGCGGGCCGTGCTCGCCGGCAAGCGCGACATCGTCGTCCGCGTGGACCACGTAACGATCGATCACGCCGACGTCTTGGTCGACGGCGACGGCGCAGGAGGCCTGCGGCTCGCGAATGCGTTCACGCCGAGCGCTGCCGCTCCCGGTCCCGAGAAAGGGCGGACGAACGAGCTGCCCGCACCCGGCGCGCCGCACGTCCGCGTGCTCATCGCGCCCTTTTCCGTCGCCGGCGCGTGGGTGCATGGCCGCCCGCCTAGTGCCCCTGCAGTCGACGCCGATCTCCGAGACCTCAGCGGCGACGCGCAGTTTGGTCCGGAGCGAACGCATGTGGCGGTCGAGCACGTCGCCGTCGCTACCCGCGGTCTTCCGCGCGGCCTCGACGCGCGCGGCGCGCTGCGTGGCGGCCTGACCGTACCGTCGCAGGCGACGGACAAGGGAATCGCAGCAGACGCCGCATTCGAAGGGACGATCGCTCGCATCCCGACGACCGCGAATGCGCGGCTCGACGGAGCGCGGCTCGACGCCTTCGTGAGCGCGCAGGATGCGTCCGGAGAGCGCGTGCGTGAGGCGTTCGACGAGCTCTCCGTCTCGGAGCCTCTCGCGCTCCACGCCGAAGCGCATGGCGAGCTCCCACGTCTCGACGCACAGGCGACGCTGTCGGTGGGCCGCCGCGGCTCGATCCAAATCGGTGCGAGCGCCGATCTTCGAGAGACGTCGCACGTGAACGCAACGCTCGCGGCGAGGCACGCCGATCTCAGCGGGCTCCTGGCCTCGGCGCCGAGAACGGACATCGCTCTCGACGCGCGCGGCGCGGTCGCGATCGGCCCTTCCGGCGGGCTCGCCGGCGACGTCGAGGTGGACACGCTGGCGAGCGAGGTGGCCGGCGAACGGCTTCCCCCGCTCCGCGTGAGCTCGACGTTCACGAGCGAGACGGCGCACGCGTTCGCTCGTGTCGTCGACTCGCGGGTGCGTGCGGAGCTCGAGGTCGACGTCCTCGCTGCGGGCGTGCGCGGCCGCAGCGCGATCCTCGAGGCACGGCTGCACGCTGCAGCACCGGACCTCTCGTCCCTTCCCGTCGTCGGAGCACGAGGCGCACGCGTGAGCGGTCATGCAGCGGTGGCCGCGAAGGTGTTCGCGCGTCTCGACGACGACCACTATCCGATCCGTGCCCACGTGCACCTCCGAGGCGCAGCCATCGCACGTGCCGGCCACGACCGGCTCGACGACATCCGCGTGCTCGCGACCGCGGCGGGCGACGCGAGAGAGCCCGTCATCGATGTCGGCATCCACGCGACCGGCGTGCGCTCGGGGCAGCTCCACGCGGCGACCGTGGATGTTCGTGGAGCGGTGGAACCGCGCAAGACGTTCGTCGTGCGCGACGCTCACGTCGACGTGGTCGAGCACGGCGAGCTGGTGTCGGCGAACGCCGAGCGCATCGTGATCGGCCGGTTCGGTGCGACCGTCGAGCGCGCGCTCGTGCAAGGCCTCGGGGACCCGATTCGCGGCGACTTCTCGCTCCGGAAGGGCCGCGCGCACGAGCTGCGTGCGTCCATCGACGCACCGGCGATCGATCTCGCACGTGTCGCCGCGCTCACGGGCCGAACAGGGGTCGTGCGCGCGGGCAGCGCTGCGATTCGCGGCGAGATCGCCATGGGTCGCGAAGGGGCGCAGGGTGCGGTCCACGCCGCGGTGCGGTCTCTCTCGGCGGCGGAGGTCAGCGGCGCGTCGGGCACTCTCGACGCCGTGTTCGCGGGCCGTGACGTCGGGATCGAAGCGCACGGCGACCTCGGCGAGGCCGGTCGCTTCGCTGTCGCCACCAAGAGGCTCGCGATCGACGGCGATCCGACGAAGCCGAGGACGTGGACCAAGGCATGGGGAAACGCAGCATTCGACGCGCAGCTCGACATCGCGAAGGTCGCGTCCCTTTTCCCGCGGAGTGCGGGGCCGGTCGGGGAGCTCGCCGGCGAGCTACGCCTGGTCGGGTCCGTCCGTCGCGACAGCAGCGACGTTCCGCCGGAGATCAGCGTGCATGGAGAGACGCGCGGCCTCGTCGTCTCCGGGCCGGCGAGACCTCGCGAAGGGGGGACGATCGAGAACGCGGCAGTGATTCCCGTGCCGTCGTGGCGAAGCGCGGGCGTCGATGTCGCGTGCGAGCTGAGGATCGACGCGACGTCGGGGTTCGTTTCGGCGGCCGCGCGCGCCTACGATCGTGAAGGCATCCTCGTGGCCTCGGACGCGAAGGCGTATGTGCCGTACGCATCGATGCTCGCGGCCCCTGCGCGCGCGTTCGAGGCGCTGAAGGCCTCGCGGTTCAGCGCAAAGGTCGTGGTTCCGCGCCGCGCTCTCGCCGAGCTCCCGCCGGTCGTCCGAACGCGGCGATTCGGAGGGACGATCGCCGCGGAGCTCGACGTCGCGGGCACCTTCGTCGATCCGCGCGCGACGCTCGTCGCGCGCGCGCGCAACGTGCATTCGCCGAGTGGGCCGGCGGCGATCGAATCGGACGCCGACCTCCGCCTCGAATACGACGGGAGCGTCGCCGGGCTGTCCGTCGACGTACGCGGCGACGCTCGCGCTCGTCTCACATTGCTCTCGCGCATCGAGATCGGCGCTCGTGAGCTGATCGCCCACGGCGCAGCGGCCGACTGGACCGCGAATGCACGCGTCGAGCTCGCCGGCTTTCCCGTCGACAGCATCGAACCGGTCGCACGAGAGCGAGTCCATGGTCGGGTCAGCGGCACCGCCGTCCTCGAGGACCTCCATCGCGACGCGCACGCGATGGCGCACCTCGATTTCGACGGCCTGCGAATCGGTGGTGTGGTGTACCCGAAGGGCCGGCTGGGCATGGATGCACGAGACGGAAGGCTCGTGACGAGCGCGCGCCTCGAGCAGTCGGACGGATACGCGGACGTGCGGGCCACCACCGATCTCCGATGGGGTAGAGCGTTGGTTCCGGCTGTCGCTCCGAGCGGCCCGTTCGACGCTCGCGTCGAGGCGAGATCGTTTCGACTCGCGGCCGTGCTCCCTTTCACGAAGGGCGCTTTCAGTCAGCTCGACGGCCGCGTCGACGCGAGCGTCGCATTGCGCAGCGACGGGACCGGAAAGATGGGTGCGGGTCGCATCGCGCTGTCCGGAGGCACGGTGCAGCTCGCGAGCATGGGGCCGGAGCTCACGCGCGTCCGCGCCGTCGCGGAGATTCGTCCGGACGGACTGATACGCATCTCGGATATCTACGCGCGTGGCGTCACCGGCGAGGTCGACGGGGAAGCGACAGTCCAGATGGACGGACTGCAGCTCCGGTCGGCGACTGCGGCGTTCACGGTCCCGGACAGCCGCCCGATGGGGCTCTCGCTCTTCGGCCGTCCACTCGGGCAGTTCTCCGGGCGGATCAACGCCGAAGCGAAAGCATCGCCGCAGGCGATCGCGATGACCGTCGACGTCCCGAAGCTCGACGTGTCCATACCGCAGGACGTGAACAAAGACGTCCAGGAGCTCTCGAAGGATCCGAACATCGTCGTCGGCGTGTACCGCGATGCGAACACGTTCGTCCGGGTCCCGCTCGACCGCGAGGACCTGCACGCCGCGGAGCGGGAGTCCGAGGGTGGTGGTACCCGGCTCGACGTCGCGGTCCACCTCGCGAACGTCGAGGTGAGATACGGACGGATCGCGCGCGCGGTGCTGCAGGGAGACCCGCACGTCAGCGTCGTCGGCGACGACGTGAAGGCGACCGGACACGTCGAGGTGAAGTACGGGACGATCGAGGTTCAGGGAAAGGAGTTCACGATCGAGAGGGCGACGATCACGTTCCAGCCCGAACAACCCGGTAATCCGATCGTCGTCGCGACCGCATCGTGGACGGCGCAGGACGGGACGAAGGTCTTCGCGGACTTCGTCGGCCCCGTCGATACGGGCAAGGTGACGTTGCGATCCGAGCCGGCCCGTCCGAAGAACGAGATCGCGGCGCTGCTCCTCTTCGGCTCTGCGGAGGGAATGAATGGTCCGTCCACGGGCACCGGTCCGGGCGTAGCGACCAGCGCTGCGGTCGGCGTGGGCGGAGGCATCGCAACGCAGGGGCTCACCGAGGCGATCGACGACCTCACCGGGATCCGCGCGACCGCACGGATCGACACGTCACGCGCGAACAACCCCGCACCGGAGCTCGAGATCCAGATTGCGCGACGCATGTCCGTAGAGCTGATTCACGTCCTCGGCACACCTCCGTTGTCGCGTCCCGACAAGAACCTCATCACGCTCGACTGGCGGTTCAGCCTGCGGTGGTCCCTCGAGACCACGTTCGGCGATCGAGGCACCGTGCAGACCGATATCATCTGGCAGAAGCGGTACTAGCGCGGCGCGCTTCGTGCACGCGTCGACGTCCATGTCGTGGGGTCCTCGATCTCTGCCGGTCGCGGTCGCGGTCGCCGTCGTCGTCGCCGCATCGGGCGCCTGCGGGTCGCCCAACACGGACCTCCGCCAACCGGTCGGCGTCTCGACGGTCACCGCTGCCCCTGACGTGCCCGTCCCGTCGCCGCCGTCGCGCGCGGACGCGCCGAGGGCTCCCGCCGCACCCGCGCCGCCCGACTTCGTGCCGGCGACGTGTCCGACGCGGCTGCCCTCGTTCGTGTTTCCGAGCGACTCCGCCGTGATCACTCCTGCACAGGACTTCGAGCTCAATCATCTCGCGCAATGTCTTCTGTTCGGGCCGCTGCAGCGCGTGAACATCATCGCGGTGGGGCATGCCGATCCCGTGGGCGATCCTGGGTACAACCTCGCGCTCGCCGAGGCACGCGCCGCCAAGATCAAGGCGTTCCTCGTGGCGCACGGCGTTCCGGGCGTGCGCGTTCTCGCGACCTCGGTCGGCGCGCGTCAGAGTGATGCGAGCATGCCGGGACGACGCGTCGATCTCGTCGTCGCGCCGTGAAGCTCCGGCGAGTACGGGTACGTGCTCGCCGATTCTCGACGGCTGATCGAGGCGGACTGTCTCGACGTCGTGCAGACCGGCATCCTCGCGGTCGCGGGGCTCTGCGAGGCGTTCGGGCTCCGCGACGATCCGCAGGTACGCGGATTGCTGGTTACGCCGTGATGCCCCGCGCCTTCGTCTTGCTGTGGTTCTGCATTGCCGCATCTGCGTGCAAGCCCGGACACTCGAACGACCTCGAGCACCGTGTCGAAGCTGCGCTGCGTGCCGAGCCTGCCCTCACGCGGATCTCGGTGACGGAACGGCGAGGCATCGTGACGCTCTCGGGAATCGTCGACAGCGAGGGCGATCGCGCGCATCTTCGCGACGTCGCGCGTGCCGTGCCCGGTGTCGTCGCCGTCGATGATCGCCTGATCGTCCGGCCGCCGCCCATGGTCACCGCGGCCACGCCGGACGCCATGCTCGCCGCTGCGCTCGTCTCGCGTCTCCACGCGGCCGACTTCGCCGGCCTCGACGTGCAGGTGAATGACAAGACCGTTCGCGTCGTGGGGACCGCGCCGCGTGACCGCCACGCCGACGCCATGCGGATCGTCGTGGACAATGCGCCGCGCGACTACCACGTCGTCGACGCGGTCGCGGAGACGCCGGCCCCATGACTCATGTCCTCGATGTCGAGCAGGTGGATCTCGCCGAGCTCTGCAGCGTCCTTCGCGGTCACGAGAGCGAGCTCCAGGGCGAGCTGGAGGGGCGCGCCGTGATGCGCGACATCGTCGCCGAGCGTCTGGGCTGCTCGATGCTCGAGGCCGAGAACCTCGTCGACACGCTCGTCTTGCGCGGCTACGCGCGCCTCGAGCACGATCCGGAGCGCGGCGAAGGATGGGTGCTGGCGATGCCGCAGCCGGATACGTGAGACGGACGGAATGGTCATGACGAAGGCAGCAGCCTGCGGTTCGGAACCAGCGAAACCCCGAGCATCAGCGCACCGACGAAGATGTCGTTCCAGAGCGTTGCCGCGCTGATCGTCCCCGTCACGAACGTCGAGAAGACGAGCCAGATCCCCAGCGCAGTGTTGGCGAACCGAGCTCGAGGGGCGACGAACGCAGCGATTGCTGCGAAGACGATCGTGAGCACGCCGACCACCCACGCATTCGTGACCTGACGCGTGATGTGCGGCCAGAGGTAGACCGAGACGATGAGCCAGATACCGAGGATCGCATTCGATGCACGGGCCCAGATCCCGTCCGTGGCCGACGGAGCCCCAACGGTGTTCGCGTTCATGATGTGGATATCGTCGCAACGCGCGTACCCGGCCGCGCGGCGCCGGCGCGTCGCTGCGCTCCGGCCGCGCTCGCTATCGATGCGCTCGGGCCCCAAGGACGTGGGGCCGAAGATTGCAGGCGTTCGACACGAGGAGGAATCCCGTTGCTGACGCACCTCGAACGCAATTCCGATATCTGGGGAGTGCTCCTGATCGTCGTCACCGCACTCCTGGGCGTGGCGCTGACGGTGCTCGGGACAGCCTGGCTGTTGAGGCAGCGGCGCGCGGCGCGGAGCGCGCACTGACATGAGCATGGCCGGAGCGTACGCCGCCGTCCGCCGTTCGGTCGCGATCACGGGCGCGATCATGGGCGCGATCGTGTTCGCGATCGTGCTCACGAGCTGCGCGCGCAGAGCGCCGCCCGACATTGCGCCGAGCACGACGACGCTCACGTACGCCCGAGCCACCCGCGCCGACGTGCCGCCCAAGCCCGAGCTGGCCGTCACCGGGTGGCGCGTCGTTTCGCTCGCGGTCACTCGCGCTCTCGCGACGGACGAAGATCACGTCTACTTCGGCGACGAGACCACGCGCGCGCTCTACGACGCGCCGAAGGTAGGCGGTCCACCGGTCGCGATCGGCGTTCCGGCGCCACGCGACATCGCGTTGGGCCCAGGATCGATCGTCTGGATCGGGGCGCCGGGGAACGTGGTCGTTCGCGCGGCACGCACCGGCGGTCCCGGCGAGGTGATCCGCGATCGAGGGGACTTCACGGCGATCGCCGCCGAAGGCGCGGACGTGTACGTCGCCGAGCTCACCGGGAAAGCGGGGACGCTGACACGCATCACGGGACCGACCGCGACACAGGTGGCGGTCTTCGACTCGCCACCGCGGGCGATCGTCATGGACGCAACGGATGTCTTCGTCCAGACCTCGCGCACGATCGTCCGTGTCACGCGAGCAACGGGGGACGTTGCCGTGGTCCTGGCGGGGGCCGCGCTGTCGCGGCTCGCACTCGATGCCGAGGCCGTCTACACGACCGACGTGAGGGGCCCGTCGCGGGCGCTGGTACGCGTTCCACGAGCCGGCGGGTATGGCGCCGTCATCGAACGCGCCGTCCGGGATGCGCCGATCGCGGTGCTCGGCGGCGAGGCCTTCTACTTGAAGGACGATCTGCCGATGCTCAGGCGCGTTTCGGCTCGTGGCGGTGCCTCGACCATCGTCGCGAGCGCGCCCGAGCTCGAAAGGGTCAGCGCGATGGTCATCGACGAGAGCGGGATCTTCGTGGGGTCGGAGAGCGCGCCGCAGCCGGGACGAGGCGACGTCGTCGGCGGCGCCGTGATCGCGATGCCCGTCGTTCCTTTGCCGCGAGCGCCGCCGTGAATTCGATCGACCAAGCTCGACGCTGAGGCACACGGCGCCTCGGTGGCCCGTCGTCTGCATCGCGACGGTCATGGCCTGCGTGCTCGATCGCTTCCGTCGGCGGCTCGAGATCGTGGTCCGTCATTGCGAGGCGAGCGACCTTCCTGCGCTCGAGTGGTTCGGATCGTTCTCGCCGCATCGCGGGTTCATGGAAGAGCAGTTCGTGCGGCATGGCCGTGGCGAGAACGTCATGTTGGTCGCCGATCATGCAGGATTCCCGGTGGGCCAGGTCTGGATCGATCTCGTCACGCAAGCCGGCGAAGGCATCGCGACGATCTGGGCGCTGCGGGTCATCGCGTCGCTGCAGCGACTCGGCATCGGCATGCGACTGCTCGCGGCGGGCGAAGGCGTGGCGAGGGCCGCAGGGTTCGATGCCGCGGAGATCGGCGTCGAGCACGACAACCCTGGCGTGCGCAACTGGTACGAGCGCATCGGCTATCGCTTCGTCCGCGATGAGGTGATCGAGCAGACGTACCGCTCCGCCGACGGCGACGTATCGCAACGCATCTTCGATCAAGCGATCCTGCGAAAGTCGCTCCGCGCGGCCGTGCCGTCCGGCCTCACGCCGACGCGTTCGTAGAGGTCGCGGCGATGGCGGTCCCAGTGGTCTCGCACGTGGAACGACGCGGGACGACCGTCGAGCTCCCAGCCGAGGTCGCGCGCATTCAGTCCGCAGAAATGCGCGCCGCATCGTCCGAGGTCGGGGAGGTGAGGTGGGAACGGTGAGCAGATCGTCACGTCCGCGAGCGTCACCACCTCCGCCGGCTCGGCACGCGTGACCGCAGCGACCTGCATGCCCTGCTCGTCGAGCTCCGACGTGAGCATGCTGCCCTGCGCGCTGAGCACGGCGACGAGCGCGTTCTCGAGATCGAAGCCGGGCGGCAGGCCGCGGATGCCTGCGTTCCTCGGGGCGTCTCCGCACATCGCGGCGAACTTGCCGAAGCACGCTCGAACGTCCTCCGCGAGGACGCAGCACCGTGCGCGCGTGTCGATCCAGCGACGGATCGGATCGGGGATCGCCCAGAGGATGCAGTCGTTGTCGAGCGACAGCTCGTAGCGATCGTCGAAGAGCCGTAGCGGTGCGAGCTTCCACGCCGCGCCCTGCGCCATGCCTTTGTCGAGCAGACGCTGCAGCGACGCAGGTAGCTCGCTCGTGACCTCGTGCCAGGTGCACGCGGACGGCAGCTCGCCGGTGCGAGCCTTCGCGGCCGAGAGCGGCACGGTATTGAGGCAGATCGCGTAGGCCGCGGCATCGCCGAACGCGCGGTAGGCACCCCACACGGAGAGGCGTAGCGCTTCGAATCCCTCGTCGCTGACGTCGCCGATCGTCCAGCGGATGCCGATCGCGTTCTCGACCATGTTCGCACCCCTGATCTACGCGAGCTGCAATTCGTGGTCCTCGCGCGGGCGGAGCGCTCGCGCACGGGTCCAGCGATCGCGTGCACCGAAGCGGTACTTGTACGGCTCCGCGCCGCGCAGGAAGTCGAACTCTGCGAGGCCTTCGTCGCGCGCGCGGTCGATGGCATGCGCGATCAGGATCGTGCCGGGGCTGATCGCCTCGACCTGCGGATCGAAGCCTGCGATGTAGTGGTATGCGGCCCACTCGTCACGGAGTACCAGCATCGCTGCGACGCGGCGCTCGCCGATGCGGAGCCCATACAGGCGCGCGAGCCCTGCGGCCGACATCGCCGTGACCGCGGCTCGCTGGAACACCTGCACATCGGAGCTCGCGAGCACTCCCGTCTCCCCGCGCGCGCTCCAGCGTGCGCCGTGCAGCTCGAACAGGACGTCCAGCCACTCCTCGGAGGTGTCCGGCGTCGACTCGCACACCTCGACCGGGCCCACGCGCTCGGCGCGGCGCCGGTAGTAGCGAACCTTCTCGCGCATGGCGCGCGGGAGAGGATCGACGCCGGACACGAGGCGAACCGTCGGGCATGCTCCCCGCGGGAGCGTCTCGTCGCCACCTGCATCGGCGTTCGCGCAGCCGAGCAAGGGCGAGGCCTCGCGGAGCTGATCCAAAAAGACGCTGTCGCGAGGTCCGCACCTGGCGCGGAGAGCCTCGAGGATCGTCCTCGTGATCTCCGCTGCGCCTGCCGGATGAACGAGCACGTCGAGGTAGTCGCTCACGCCGTCGCCGAGGAGCGTCGTCGCGGTGCCGTCCGGGCGCGGACGGGTGCAGAGCGGCGCGAGCCCGACCAGCGCGCCGGCTCTTCGCACCGCGATCGCCCACGGCTCGGCGCCGGAAGGTGGACCGCAAAACGCATCGGCATAGGCAAGCAACCACTCGGCGCGCTGAAACGGCGAGGCGCTCGCGGAGGTCCGCCACAGCGCCGACCATTCGGGCGCCGTCGCAGCGAGCGCAGGCGCGCCGCGGATCTCGTCGACGACCAGGGGCGGAGGCGCATGCACGTGCGCGGAAGCGGCCGGCGCTCCGGCGAGCCGTTCGTAGGCGCCGAGATAGCTTGCCGCCATGCGGTCAGCGCTGAAGCGAGTCACGGCGGCGCGACGGCATGCCTCCGGCGAGATGTCCGAGGCCTTCGCGATCGCGGCTGCCATCGCGTGCACGTCGGCGACGACGTACCCCGTCGTCCCTTCTTCGACGATCTCCGGCAGCGCTCCGGCCGCGAAGGCGATGACGGGCGTCCCGCTCGCGAATGCCTCCATGGCCACGAGTGAGCTCGTCTCCGGCGCGAGACTCGGCACGAGGAGCGCGCGCGCAGCCGCGAGCAGCTCGCGCTTCCGCTCGAAGCCGACGGGGCCGATCCAGCGGTGGGGCGGCTTCAGATGTCGTGCGACGAGCTCCGCGAAGTACTCGCGATGCGTCGGCCACGCGGAGACCTCTCCCGCGATCACGAGCGGAACGCCGGCTTCGTCGGCGGCCTCGAGCGCCTCGCGGATGCCTTTCTCCTGGCAGATCCGCGCCAGGACCAGGCAATAGTCGGCCTTCTGCGACTGCGCATCGAAGGCCGCGGCGTTCACGCCGTTCTCGATGATGTCCGCGTCGAGCACCCACGCGGGAAGCGCCGTGTGCTGGGATCGCGACACGCAGCAGAGGTGCGTGCCCGGCCGTGCCTGCGCGAGAGCCTCGCGGGCGTACCACCGCGGCGGCAGGTGCAACGTGACCAGCACGGGCGGGCCCGGCTTCGGCATGTAGCGATCGAAGTCGATCCCGTGCATGTGGACGACGTCGACGGGCTCGGACTCGATCACGCGCGCCGTCGCCTCGATGACGGCAGCATGCGCGCGAACCACGGCGCCGACGTCGATCACGTCGTCGCCGCCACGGATGGGAACGAGCCGTCCGGCGACGCGCGAATCGTCGCGAGCGACGACGATCGAACGATGGCCGGCGCGCACGATCGCGGCGTCCACGGCGCAGAGGATCTGCTCCGCACCGCCGACGCTGTCGGGGCTCACGGATGAAAATGGATAGGCGATGGAAAGGATCGTCAGCGGCCGCATCGTCGGGGCCGCGATGCAATTCGGCGACCAGCGCACGCGACGAAGCGTATGGGGACGAGCACGGGTTGCTTGTAGAATGCAGCAATCCGTTCGACCTGGACCGAAGCTTGGCATGCTTCGCGCTACCGGGCGGGCATGGCAGCTCCGAAATACGTCCGCGACAACCTGGTCAGTATCCTTGCCGAGCGGGCGACGTTCGAGCGCTCCGCCGTGATGCTGTACGACGCTCTGCTCGGTGTCGTCGAGGACGTCGAGCATCCGCTCCTCGTGTCGTCGATGGGCGACATGCGGCGCCACCGCGACGAGGAAGAGCAGCACGCGATCTGGACCGAGGGCCTCCTCGAGAAGCTCGGCGGCCGTCCCGATCGCGGCTTGAGCGACGCTGCGACGCGTGAGGCCCGTGCGGAGCTGCAGATCATCGAGCGAGCGAGCCGGTCCGGCGCGCTCATGCCGACGTTCCACGCGATGCTCGCGTCCGAGCTGATGGACGTGGACGGTTGGGTGCTGCTGTTGCGCATTGCAAACGAGGTGGACGACCGCCCCGCGATCAAAGAGCTCGAGGAGGTGATCGCGCGCGAGAACGAGCACCTCGCGCTCGTGCGAGAGCTGATCTTCGTGCTCAGCCGCGAGAGCGTCTCGTTCGAGGCGGCGACCGGCAACGGCGCGCGGCGCGGGCGGACGGAGCAGCGCCGCCGGGAGATCGTCGCTGCCGCACGCGCCGCACGCGCGCAACGTGGGCGTGGACGTGGAGGGTACGGCTCGGAAGCGCGCGGCCGCCACGCCTGACGGTGACGACCGCGCCCCGAAGCCTCGACGACCCGCTCGTTCAGCGTGCGAGGGTCCGCACGATCTTCGCCCACGTCGCGTCGGACACGGCGCTGCGCGGAAGCACGTCGTGCGGGTTGATGCGCGTAGCGGCCTGTACCTTCTGGATGCCTGCGCCTGGGTTCTCGAGATCGACGTACTCTTCGCCCTCGCGGAGGCGACCTTCGTCCTCGGCGCGGCTGACCTTCGCGACCTCGTCGTCCGTGAGCAGGTTGATGATCGCTTCGCGCGTGATGATTCGTGACCGCTTCTCCGGAGTAGGATGCATGAGAGACCTCCGCCGACGAACCTTCGGTCGCCGGATGCTCCTCGCAATCGGCATCGCGCCGCGGCGAGCACGTGACCGCGCCGATGGCCCGTGCCGTGCTTGGGGGGCGTGGCTCCGAGCGCCGGACACTTCGACGACGCCGCGACGACGACGCGCGCGCCGTCGCGCAGCGCGTTTCGCATCGAGCGCGAGCGGGACGTAATTCGCCTCACGGGCGATCTGCGCCTCGCGCACGCCGCCCCGCTGTGGCGTCAGCTCTGCGCGGCGACACGCGACGTGAGCGGTGCGATCGCGTTCGATCTTTCGCAAGCCGATGCGATCGACGGGTCGACGATCTCGCTGCTGATGGACCTCCGCGCCGAGCTCGTCGCACGAGGCGTGCACGCGGAGATCACCGCGGCTCCCGAGGCGTTCCGGCCCCTCCTCCGCATCTACACCGCGCATCCGCCGCCGCCGCGCGACGGGCGCAGCGCGCGCAGGCATCCGATCGAGCACCTCCGCGATCTGGCGAGAGGCGCGCGCGCGGAGATCACGAATGCCCTCGATTTCCTGGGCAACATGGGGGTGGCGCTCGCCGCGATCGTGCGTGACCCGCGGCTCGGATACTGGAAGAGCGTCCCGTCGCACGCGGAGCACGCGGGCGCCGATGCGCTGCCGATCGTGCTCCTCATCAACGCGCTCGTGGGCTTCGCGATGGCCTTCCAGTCCGCGAAGCAGCTCCAGCTCTACGGCGCCAACCTGTACGTCGCCGATCTCGTGGGCATCTCGATGACCCGCGAGCTCGCTCCGCTGATGACCGCGATCGTCATCTGCGGCCGCTCCGGCGCGGGCTACGCGGCCGAGATCGGGACGATGAAGATCAACGAGGAGATCGACGCGCTGCAAACGCTCGGTCTGCGGCCGTACAACTGGCTCGTCGTTCCGCGCGGCGTCGCGATGCTGTTCGTCTTGCCGGTGCTCACGGTCATGGCGGACTTCGTGGGCGTGTTCGGCGGGATGATCGTCGCGGTCACCGACCTCGACATCACGCCGGTCGGCTACCTCATCGAGACTCAGCTCTCCGTGCGCCCGTGGGATGTCGCGACCGGGCTGATCAAGAGCGTCGTCTTCTCCGTCGCGATCGTCGGGATCGCTTGCCAGCAAGGCTTTGCGACGTCGGGCGGAGCGGAGAGCGTGGGCCGCCGCACCACGTCGACGGTCGTCACCTCGCTGTTCGTCCTCGTGTTCCTCGACTCCGTCCTCACCGTCATCTTCCGGATCTTCCACGTGTGATCATGCAGTCGAACGGCCGCCCCATCGTCGTCGTGAAGGACCTCACCATCGGCTGGGACGGCGTCGTCTTGCAGGAGCACGTGTCCTTCGAGGTCCGTCGCGGCGAGATCTTCGGGATCCTCGGCGGCAGCGGCAGCGGGAAGACGACGCTCCTGCGATACCTGGTCGGCCTCGCACAGCCGGAGGCCGGGACGATCGACATCGACGGGCGCGGCGCCCCCGACCTCGTCTCGGGGCTGCCGCCGTTCGGCGTCATGTTCCAGGGCGGCGCGCTGTTCGGATCGATGACGGCGCGCGAGAACGTCGCGCTCCCTCTCGAGGAGTGGACGGAGCTCCCGGCGCGCGCCATCTCGGCCATCGCCGGCACGAAGCTTCGTCTCGTCGGCCTCGAGGGCGCCGAGGAGAAGCTGCCGTCCGAGCTCTCCGGCGGAATGAAGAAGCGCGCGGCGATCGCGCGAGCGCTCGCTCTCGAGCCCGAGCTCGTGTTCCTCGACGAGCCCTCGGCCGGGCTCGACCCGGAGCTCGGCGTCGAGATCGACGCGCTGATCAAGACACTCAACGAGACCCTCGGCCTCACCGTCGTCCTCGTCACTCACGAGCTCGCGAGCGTGTACCGCATCGCGGATCGCGTGATCATGCTCGGTCGCGACGAGAAGCGCATCATCGCTGCCGGCGATCCCCGCGAGCTGCGTGACAGCCAGGATCCTCGCGTGAGCAGCTTCTTCCACCCCAAGCTCGAGGAGCCGTGATGGTCGCAAAGACGCACTACGCGAAGCTCGGCATTTTCGTCGTACTGGGTGCGATCGCCGTCGTCGGCATCGTGCTCGTCTTCGGAGCCATCAGCTTCGAGAAGACGGCGAAGTACCACACGTTCTTCGACGAATCCGTGCAGGGGCTGGAGCTCGGGGCACCGGTGAAGCTGCGCGGCGTGACGATCGGACACGTCTCGCAGATCGCGGTCGCCCAGGACCACGAGCACATCGACGTCGTCAGCGAGGTCGGCATGGCGGGCGACCGTCAGCTCCGCTCGCCGGTCGCGCCGAAGCTGCGCGCGCAGCTCTCGACGCAGGGAATCACGGGCGTGAAGTTCCTCTCGGTCGACGTCTTCGATCCGGCGACGCACCCGCCGCCGCCGCTGCCCTTCCCGCCGCCGGAGAACTACATTCCTGCCACGCCGAGCACGCTGAAGAACCTCGAGGACATCGCCGCGACCACGCTGGCGCGCCTGCCGGACGTGATGAACGCGGTGATGCAGATCACGGCGCGCGTGGATCGGCTGCTCGCGACGCTCGAGCGCGACGACGTCGGCTCCGAGGCGGTGATCACGCTGAGGCACGCCAACGACGTCTTGCGCGCGATGCAGACCACGTTCGTGCGGCTCGACCGCGTCGACCTCGGCGAGAAGGCCGCGGGGACGCTCGACGAGCTGCACGGCGCGGCGACGAAGCTGAACGGCGTGCTCGACCAGCTCGACGGCGACACCGGACTGCTCGCGTCCGCGACGCGCGCGACCGAAGCGTTCGGCGCCATCGGACGGAGCGGGCAGCGGACGCAGCGGGACCTCGATGGAGCGCTGCGCGACGTGAGCGACGCCGCCGATGCGATTCGCTCGCTCGCGAGGGCCATCGAGCGCGATCCGGACATGCTCCTGAAGGGCAAGTCAGGGCCGAAGACGAGGTGAAGCGCGCGCCGCCCCGCGACGCGACGACGCGCGATCGTGGGTCGTGACGTACGCGCGTGCCTCGCGGAGATCTGCCGCTTCGACAGGCGAGCGTCGCGGCCTTAAGGTCTCGCGACACCCGCAGTCCATGCACAGTGCACACAATACGCCCGAGCGCGCTCGCTGCGCCGTCCGCGTCCGCGGCACCGTGCAGGGCGTCGGGTTCCGCCCGATGGTGCATCGCATCGCGCAACGCGACGGCCTTGCCGGGTTCGTTCGCAACGACTCCGAGGGCGTCTTCATCGAGGTCGAGGGCGACGACGCGCAGGTGCTCGAGCGCTTCGTCGCGGCGCTCCGGAGCGAGGCGCCGCCGCTCTCGCGGATCGACGCCATCGAGGTGTCGACGCTGGCGCCGAAGGGAGAACGCGAGTTCCGGGTCGTCGCGAGCACGCCCGCGCCGATGACGCGCGCCGCCGTGCCGGCCGACGCCGCGACGTGCGATGCGTGCTTGCGCGAGCTCTTCGACGAACGCAATCGCCGGCATCGTTACCCGTTCCTCAACTGTACGGACTGCGGGCCCCGCTACACGATCATCCGCAGCGTGCCGTACGACCGGGCGGCGACGACGATGGACGTCTTCGCCATGTGCGCCGCCTGCCGTGCCGAATACGAGGACCCTCGGGACCGTCGCTTCCATGCGGAGGCGAACGCGTGCCCCGCATGCGGCCCGCACGTCGTGCTGCTCGAAGGGGATCCTCACGTGCAGGTCGCCGCGAAGGACGCCGCGATCGCGCGTGCCGTCGAGCTGCTCGCGCGCGGGCGGATCGTTGCGCTGAAGGGCCTCGGCGGTTACCAGCTCGCCGTCGACGCGCGCAACGAGCGCGCCGTCTCGAGGTTGCGGCGAAGGAAGATGCGACCGGACAAGGCGCTCGCGCTGATGGCGCGAGATCTCGACGAGGTCGCGAGCGTCGCGCAGCTCACCCCCGAGAGCATCGCAGCGCTCGTGTCTCCGGCGCGGCCGATCGTGCTGCTCGCGCGCGCCGAGCAGCCAGCGTCCGATCGCGAGCCGCTGGCTCCGGGCGTGGCTCCGTGGATGCGCGAGCTCGGGGTGATGCTCCCATCGACGCCGCTCCATCACCTGCTCTTCGCGGAGGGGCCGACGCTACTGGTCATGACGAGCGGCAACATCGCCGGCGAGCCGATCGTGAAGGACGACGACGACGCGGTAACGAAGCTGGGCAACGTCGCCGACGCGTTGCTCGTCCATGATCGCCTCGTCCACACGCGCTGCGACGACTCGGTGGTCCGCGTCATGGACGGCGCTGCTCGACCGCTCCGGCGGGCGCGCGGTCTCGCTCCCGCGCCGGTGCAGCTCGCGTTCGATGCGCCGCCCGTCCTCGCCGTCGGGGCCGAGCTGAAGAACGCGATCTGCTTCACGCGGGGAAGCGAGGCCTTCCTCTCGCAGCACATCGGCGATCTCGCTTCGATCGACGGACGCGCGTTCTTCGAGGAGCTCATAGGCGAGCTCGGGCGCCTGCTCGGCGTGGTTCCCGAGGTCGTCGCGCACGATCTCCACCCCGACTACGCCTCGACGCGATGGGCGCTCGCGAGCGGGCTGCGCACCGTCGCGGTGCAGCATCATCACGCCCACATCGCCTCGTGCCTCGCGGAGCACCGCCACGCCGGACCCGCGATTGGAATCGCGTTCGACGGGACGGGATGCGGCCCCGCCGGCGATCTCTGGGGCGGCGAGGTGCTCCTCGCGAGCCTCGCGTCGTTCGAGCGGCTCGGTCACCTCCGTCCGATTGCGCTCGCAGGCGGCGAGGCCGCGATCCGCGAGCCCTGGAGGCTCGCCGTTGCGGCGCTCCTCGACGCCGAGGAGGCGATCGATCTCGTGGGCGAGCTCCGCGCGCACACCATCGCGCGGCTCGTGTCCCGAGGAGTCGCCGCGCCGCGCGCGACGGGCGCGGGACGCTGGTTCGACGCGTTCGCGGCTCTGCTCGGGGTGCGCGATCGCGTCAGCTACGAGGCCCAAGCGGTGATGGAGCTCGAGGCCCTCGCCTGCGATGCAGACGTCGCGCCGTATCCATTCGCCATCGAGGAGCGCGCCGGCGCGCCGTTCGTGGTCGATCTGCGACCCACCGTGCGCGCCGTGGCCTCGGGCGTGCGCCACGGCGAGCCGCGCGACGAGGCCGCCATGCGCGTGTACGTCACGATGGCGGAGGTCGTGCGCGATGCATGTCGCATCGTCCGGCGAGACCGGCACGTCGACGTGGTCGCGCTCTCGGGCGGATGCTTCCAGAGCGCGCGGCTCACCGAACGCGCGAAGGCGCTGCTCGATGCCGACGGCTTCGAGGTCCTCATCCACCGCGAGGTGCCGGCGAACGACGGCGGCATCGCGCTCGGGCAGGCGGCGATCGCGGCTCACACGCCGCGCACGAAGGGAGACGTCGATCATGTGCCTCGGCATACCCGGTGAGGTGATGGAGGTCCGCGAGGAGGACGGCGTCCGATTCGGCAAGGTGCGCTTCGGCGGCGTCGCGCGAGACGTGTGTCTCGAGTGCGTGCCCGACGTCGCGGTCGGGGAATTCGTGCTCGTTCACGTCGGCTTTGCGCTCTCGCGCATCGACGCGGCCGAGGCGGCACGGACCTATGCTGTGCTCCTCGAGCTCGCGGGCGCGGACGAGGGGCTGTCGTGAAGTACCTCGACGAGTACCGGAGCGGTGACGTCGCGAGGCGCATCGCGGCCGCGATCGCGCGCACGGTGAAGCGCCGGTGGGTCCTCATGGAGGTCTGCGGGGGACAGACGCACTCGATCGTTCGCTACGGCATCGATCGAATGCTTCCGGAGGCCGTCGAGCTCGTGCACGGGCCCGGATGTCCCGTGTGCGTGACCCCGCTCGAGATGATCGATCGCGCGCACGCCATCGCCTCACGGAGTGACGTCGTCTTCACGTCGTTCGGGGACATGCTGCGCGTCCCTGGCTCGAACGGCGATCTGCTCGCGCTCCGGAGCGGCGGCGCCGACATCCGCGTCGTGTACTCGCCGCTCGACGCGCTCGAGATCGCGCGCAGGAACCCGGGCAAGAAGGTCGTGTTCTTCGGCATCGGCTTCGAGACGACGGCGCCGGCGAACGCGATGGCGGTCCACCTCGCGAAGCGCGAGGGCGTCGCGAACTTCTCGATGCTCGTGTCGCACGTGCTCGTTCCGCCGGCGATCGCCTCGATCCTGGATGCCAAGGGCAATCGCGTGCAGGCGTTCCTCGGGCCCGGTCACGTGTGCACCGTGATGGGGCTCAGCGAGTACGAGGCGCTGGTGAGCCGGTATCGCGTGCCGATCGTCGTGACCGGCTTCGAGCCGGTCGATCTCCTCGAGGGCGTGCTGCTCACCGTGCGCCAGCTCGAAGAGGGCCGCGCCAGCGTCGAGAACCAGTACGCGCGAACCGTGTCGCGCGCGGGAAATCCAGCGGCACGCGAGCTCGTGGCGAGGGTCTTCGAGGTCGTCGATCGCAAGTGGCGCGGCCTCGGCACGATACCGAGGTCCGGGTATCGGCTCGGCGCCGAGTATCGCGACCACGATGCCGAGCGGGTCTTCGAGGTCGATGCGCTCACCACCGACGAGTCGCCCCTGTGCATCAGCGGGCTCGTGTTGCGAGGTCTGAAGAAGCCCTCGGACTGCCCGGCGTTCGGAAAAGCGTGTACTCCGCAATCGCCGCTCGGCGCCACGATGGTGTCGGGCGAGGGCGCGTGCGCTGCGTACTTCCACTACGGTCGACATCCCGACGCGGTGCTCGACCCGGGGCCGAAGCCGACGCGGGGAGAGAGCGATGTCCTCTGAGACGATGCCGTCGTTGCAGTGCGCGGTGCCGTTCGCCGAAAGCGGCAGCATCCTGCTCGGTCACGGAAGCGGCGGGAAGCTGACCGCGCGGCTCATCGAGGACACGATCGTCCCGGCGCTCTCGAACCCGCTCCTCGCGACGCTCGACGACCAGGTCTTCGTGCCGATCGGCTCCGAGCGCGTCGCGTTCACGACCGACTCGTTCGTGGTCACCCCGATCTTCTTTCCCGGCGGAGACATCGGTGAGCTCGCGGTGAACGGTACAGTCAACGATCTGGCGATGGGCGGGGCCGTGCCGCGCTTCCTCTCGCTCGCGTTCATCCTCGAAGAGGGGCTGCCGATCGCCGAGCTCGAGCGCGTGCTCGCCTCCGTACGACGCGCCGCCGATCGCGCGGGAGTCGTCGTCGTCACCGGGGATACGAAGGTGGTGGGCCGAGGCAGCGGCGACAAGATCTTCGTGAACACCGCGGGCCTCGGGACTCCTCGCGCCGGCGTGTCCATGTCGGCGCGTCGCATTCGACCGGGCGATTCGATCCTGGTGTCCGGCACGCTGGGCGATCACGGCATGGCGATCCTCGCGTTGCGCGAGGGACTCGAGCTCGAGGGCGATCTCGTGAGCGATACCGCTCCGCTCCACGGGATCGTCGCGGCGATCCTCGATGCCTTCCCCGACGTGCATGCCATGCGTGACCCCACGCGCGGCGGCATCGCCGCGACGCTCGTGGAGATCGCGTCGCGACAGCGCGTGGGGATCGAGATCGAGGAACGGGCCATCCCCGTGAAGCATGCCGTGCGCGGCGCCTGCGAGATCTTCGGGCTCGACCCGATGTTCGTCGCCAACGAGGGGAAGCTCGTTGCGTTCGTCCCGCCCGAGGGCGAGGCCGCCGTGCTCCGCGCGATGCGCGCGCACCCGCTCGGACGTGACGCGGCGTGCATCGGCCGCGTCACGTCGAGCCATGGCGGGACCACGCTCGTGCGGACGGCGATCGGCGGGCAGCGTGCCCTCGATCTGCCCTTCGCAGAGGCGCTTCCGAGGATCTGCTGATCTACATCCGCTCGATGCGCATGTAGCGCCGCAGGTTCGGGAGCTCGCGCAGGAAGAGGAGCACCGCGACCGCTCCCACCACACCGAGGATTCCGACGAGCGCACGCGACATGCCCCGCTCCTTCCTGCGTCGCACGAGCACCCGACGGATCACGCCAGCACCGTTCCAACGTCTTCGCATCACTGTCCTACCTCGCTTTCGATGAGCCGGCGGATCATCGCGATCGCCGGCCCGACGGCCTCACGTACCGGAGCGCTGAGCTCCATCCCTTCGGTCATATCCTCGGGCTCGCACCCCACGATGCGCGTCCGCGGGAGCACGCCGCCCATCTGCTCCACGGCGCGCAGGACGGTGCGAGGATCCATCGCGTGCGCGTCGGGACCGCCGGCGGGCTCGTCGCCGACATCGCTCTCGGGATCGATCAGGTAGAGCGTCCCGGGCACGCCTCGTCGCGATACCGTGTCGACGAGCACGAGCAGATCGGGCGGCGACATCAGCTCGAACGCGAGGTGGACGCCGCGGATCCCGTAGTCGACGACGCCGGTGTCGGCGGGCAGCGGCTCGCGTGCCATGCGCTGCGCGACGGCGACACCGAAGCCGTCGTCGCCGAGGAACACGTTGCCGATGCCGGCGACCAGGACGCGCGGCATCAGCGATCCTCCACATCGAGCAGCTCGACCTCTTCGGGGTAGTAGTAGTGGAAGCGGCCCTTCCAGCGATGCATCTCGGCGGCGGGGTCGTCGTCGATCGTCACGAGCACGTACTCGCGCCCGTCGACGTCGTGCCGAACCGACGCGATCGTGGCGACCCGCCCGGCATAGAGGAGGTCTTGCGCGTCCGTGCGGCGCGTCGTGCCGTCGAGACGGAGCCGCACGCGCCGGCCGGGGGCGAGCTTCGAGACCGAGGGCGTCAGAGGCGGTGAAGCCACGGCACGTCGATCGCGCATGACCCCGTGCAGCCGTGCGAGCGCATCGTTGTCGAGCGCATCGACACGATCCAGGATCGCGGCGCTGCGCGGATCGGTCGCGCGCGCGAGGACCTTCTCGTCGGGGGTGAGCGTGCGCGTACGCAGCGCGAGCATCGCGTCGATCTCCGTCGAGTCGAAGAAGTCCCCCGCGCTCTCGGGCGCGATCTGGGGATGGTCGTAGAGGATGATCGGCGAGCAGAGCATCATGTCGGAGCGGCCGTCGTCGCCGACCAGCACGGGGTACGCGCCGACGCTCGTGCACGCACGCGCGGCGCGCTCGGCGTGCGCAGGAGGATCGAGGAGCGAGACGAAGCGCGCGGCCTCGCCAGAGGCCTGCAGACGATCGTCGAGCGCGAGCATGAGGTGCGCGGAGATGCACGAGACGTGCATGATCTCCGCGCGCTCGGCGCCGGCGCGGCTCGGCGTGACGTTCTCGACACGGATGACCACGCGATGGAGGCGCGCGTCCTCGTCGCGATCGGTCCGCACGCGGATCGTGCCTTCGACGGCGGCGCGCGTGCGGACGATCCGGCCGAGCACTCCTCCGTGGCGATCGAGGAGCACCTCGTACCGCTCGTCGGCCGGCGCCTCGAACGGAACGACGCGCGCGCCGCGCGCCGGATCCACGTCGACCTCGAAGTCGATCTCCCGAAGGTCGCCCTCTTCCCACGGGACGAGGACGCGTCCGCCGGCGTCGAGCCGCTCGGTCGCGCGATAGCCGTCGTTGGTCGGGACGTCGATGCGCCTCACGATGACGTGCAGGAAGCGAAGCCGCCCTCGGAGCCTCGGCGCCTCTCCTTCGACGAGCACCTGCGCCTCGAGCCACCACGGCTCGCAGCCTCCCGCCGCGCTCCAGTCGCGCGGCGCGAGGACCCCGAAGGTCCATCGGTAGCGGTTCTTCGCGGAGCACGAGCGATAGGGGTAGAGGACGTACCCTTCGAGCAGCACCGCATCCGCGATCGAGCCTGCAGTTTCGAAGCTCACGGTGCTACCTCCGCGCGTTCGGCGAGGCGCGCGACGAACGCCTCGAGGGCTTCCCGGGCTTCGTTGCCGCCGTCGATCCCTCGCCAGCCCGTGCGGAGCAGCGCGGTGAGCTCGTAGCAGACGTCGACGGGGACGACGAAGCACGCGCACCGGCCGTCGCGCGTGCGGCGCACCAGGAGCGCCTCGACGTCCTCCTCGATGCCGTGCACGAGCGCGGCGTCCCCCGCGAACGCGTCCCACGCGCCGTCGTCGAGCTCGGCCTCGGTCGGGCCCGCGGGGCTCGGGAACACGGCCATCCATCGACCGGTGCTCGACTGACGGACGAAGAAGGCGAGGCCGACGGGAACGCCGAGCGCATGGAGCCGGGCATCGTCGAGCGTCCACGACGGATCGACGCGCACCCGATCGGGGACGGTACGGAAGCGGCCCTGCTTCTTCCCCGAGAACGCGAGCGTGCATGCGACGCACACGCAGAGCAGCTTCTGGAGCGTGCAGTCGACCACGTGACGGTGCTGTTCGGCGATGGCGAGAGCGCATAGCTCGCAGCGCGCGCCTGCGCGTGCGCGGCGCGCGCCTCTCGCATAGCGCTCGAGGGCGCGGAGGGATGTCACGGGCGCGCTCCGCGCGTGAGACGCTCGACCGGCACGATGGCATCGGCCGGAGCTTCCTCCTCGATCCGGATGCCGAGGACCTCCGGTGCGTCGCGCTCGATCTCGCGGGCGACGATCGTCGTCGGAGGCGGCCTCGCCGCCTTTGCCGTGCCGGGGGCGACCACGAGCTTCACGACGCCTGCCTCGAATCCCACGACGACGAGCGCAGCGGAGCCGGGCAGCTCCTCGCGCACCCGCTGGAGCGCCGCGTCGATGCGCCGCTCGAGCGGGAGCGGATGGAGGTCGTGGAGCAGCATCAGGCTCGACACGAGCTCGTCGCGCGCGAGCCGCTCGTCGAGGCTCCCACCCTCGCGCGCGCAGTCGCGTGCGCAGGCCAGCGTTCGCTCGAGCCCCTCGCCGTAGAGCGCGACGAGCGCGGCGACGAGCGCCTCGACGCGCGGCCACGCGACGGGCCCCGTCACCGCCTGCGCCTCTTCGAGCAGGCGTTCGACGTCGTCGCCCGTGGTGGTCATGGCGACGCGATTCCGGCGGCGCGCCGCGAAGGCCACACGCGTGCGGCCTCGGCGCGCAGCCATCCGCAGACCTCGTCGACGCCCTCTCCGCGGAGCGCGGTGAGCCGGATCACCTCGATTTCGGGGTTCACCTCGCGCGCGAACGCGACGCAGCGATCGGCATCGAAGGGCACGTGAGGCAGGAGGTCGGTCTTGGTCAGCACCATCAGGCGCGACGCGCGGAACACGTGCGGATACTTGATCGGCTTGTCCTCGCCCTCGGTCACGGACATCACGACGATCTTCGCGAGCTCGCCGAGATCGAAGAGCGCAGGACAGACCAGGTTCCCGACGTTCTCGACGAACACGATGCTCGAGCGCGGCGGGGCGAGCGCGCGCACGCCGGCCTCGATCATCGCCGCGTCGAGGTGGCATCCCGCACCCGTGTTGATCTGGCGGACGCGGCAGCCGGCGCCCTCGATGCGCTGCGCGTCGCGGTCGGTCGCCTGGTCGCCTTCGAGGACCGCGAGCGGCACGTGCGTGCGGACGCGGCGGATGATCGACTCGAGGAGGGCGGTTTTTCCGGCTCCGGGCGAGCCGATCAGGTTGAAGACCGCGATCCCCCGCGCGGCGAAGGAGTGCCGATTGACGGCCGCGAGTCGCTCGTTCTTCGCGAGGAGATCGCGCTCGATCCTCAGCGTCCGCACCGCGGGGACTTGATCGTGGTGGTGATCGTCATGGTCACGGTGGTGGTGGTCATGGACGTCGTCGGTCTCGCAGCCGCATGTGGTGCACATTCACGTCACCTCGACTTCCTTGAGTCGCAGCTCCGCGCCGCGCGTCTCGACGATGTCGAGCGTCGCGCCTTCCAGAGCCGTGCCATGGACGCAGACCTCGAAGCTGAATCGGAGCGCGTCGGGAGACGCGCATGCCTGCCGCCCGACCTCGAGCCGCACGACGTGCACGCGCGCCTCGCCGACCTCGCCGGCGACGGTCGAGACGAGGTCCTCCATCAACGCGAGCTCGTGCACGGCGCACCTCCGCGCTGCACGCCTCTCAAGAACCACGCCGGCAAAGGTCGCGCGGCGCTCCTCGACCTACGTGACGCTTTGTCGTCCCGGAACGCCACGCCGCGAGACGAGGTGCATCCCCAACCGCGCGCAGCTCGATGTCAGCGCAGTGGCGCTCGAACGCGTGGCGAGGCGGTTCGCGAGCCGGGGCATGTTCGGCGCATGCCGGCAGGCACGATGGCGACCACCACACGCATCGAGGAGATCCACGTCCTCTGGATCTCCGAGGGGATGAGCTGCGACGGCGACACCGTGTCCATGACCGCCGCGACGCAGCCGAGCATCGAGGACATCGTCCTGGGGCTCATTCCCGGCATCCCGAAGGTCCATCTGCACAACAAGGTGCTCGCGTACGAGAACGGAGAGGAGTTCGTCGCCGCATTCCGTCAGGCCGCACGCGGCGAGCTGGGGCCGTTCATCCTCGTCGTCGAGGGCTCGATCCCGAACGAGAACATCAACGGCGACGGCTACTGGACGTCGTTCGGCAACGACGAGAACGGCGAGCCGATCACGCTCAACACGTGGCTCGACGCGCTCGCGCCGCAGGCCTGGGCGGTCGTCGCCGCGGGCACGTGCGCGACGTACGGCGGCATCCATGCGATGGCCGGAAATCCCACCGGCTGCATGGGGCTCGCAGACTACCTGGGCTGGAATTTCCGCTCGCAGGCGGGCCTGCCGATCGTCAACGTGCCGGGCTGTCCGATCCAGCCCGACAACTTCATGGAGACGCTCCTGTGGGTGCTGCGCGAGGCGGCCGGCAACGCTCCGATGATCCCGCTCGACGAGCAGCTCCGGCCTACGTGGCTGTTCGGCAAGACCGTGCACGAGGGCTGCGATCGCGGCGGGTACTACGAGCAGGCGGACTTCGGGCGCGATTACAACTCGCCCAAGTGCCAGGTGAAGATCGGCTGCTGGGGGCCGGTCGTGAACTGCAACGTGCCGAAGCGCGGCTGGATGAAGGGCATCGGGGGATGCCCGAACGTGGGCGGTATCTGCATCGCGTGCACGATGCCCGGCTTCCCCGACAAGTTCATGCCGTTCATGGACCAACCTCCCGGCTCGACGCTCTCGGCGACGCTGCTCTCGCCGTACGGACGGATGATCCGCAGGCTTCGCAGCATCACGAATCACACCGCGAACAAGGAACCGAAGTGGCATCACAACGGGCCCGAGCTCACGAGCGGCTACGACCTCGGTTGGCGTGGTTGACGAGGACACTCGGAACAGAGGAGCACGCACGATGACCGTCACGTCGGTACCCACGCCTCAGCGCCGGCTCGTGGAGATGTCGTGGGATCCGATCACCCGGATCATCGGCAATCTCGGTATCTATACGAAGATCGACTTCGACAATCGCGAGGTCGTGGAGTGCAAGAGCACCTCGTCGATCTTCCGTGGTTACAGCGTATTCATGCGCGGGAAGGATCCGCGCGACTCGCATTTCATCACGAGCCGTATCTGCGGGATCTGCGGCGACAATCACGCCACCTGCTCGATCTACGCGCAGAACATGGCCTACGGAATCAAGACGCCGCCGGTCGGAGAGTGGATATTCAATCTCGGCGAAGCCGCCGAATACATGTTCGACCACTCCATCTTCCAGGACACGATGGTGTTCGTCGATTACTGCGAGCAGATGGTGAAGGAGACGAATCCGAAGCTCCTCGAGCTCGCGGAGCGCACGCCGGCGCCGAGCTCGAATATCCACGGATATCGAACGATCGCGGACATCATGCGTTCCTTCAATCCATTTACCGGAGAGACCTATCGCACGGCGCTCGAGATGAGCCGCCTCACGCGAGAGATGTTCTGTCTCATGGAAGGGCGGCACGTCCACCCGTCGACGCTGTATCCCGGCGGCACCGGCACCGTCGCGAGCCCTCAGGTGTTCAGCGATTACCAGGTCCGCCTCATCCGGTTCATCGACTTCGCGAAGAAGCTCGTGCCGCTCAACGACGACGTCTTCGATTTCTTCTACGAGGCGATGCCCGGCTACGAGCACGTCGGCGAGCGCCGCGTGCTGCTCGGGTGCTGGGGAGCGTTCCAGAATCCCGACGTCTGCGACTATCGCTACGAGACGATGGCCGACTGGGGGAGGGCGATGTTCGTCACGCCGGGCATCGTCGTCGACGGCGCGCTCATCACGACCGATCTCGTCGAGATCAACCTCGGGATACGGATCCTGCTCGGCAACTCGTTCTACGAGGACTGGGTGGACGGCGCGTCGTTCGTACCGAAGGATCCGCTGGGAAATGCGGTCGATCCTCGCCATCCCTGGAACCAGACGACCATCCCGAAGCCGCGCAAGCGCGATCTCGAGAAGGGCCCGTACAGCTGGGTCATGAGCCCGCGCTGGTACCACGCGAAGACGAAGGAGCACCTCGCGCTCGATACCGGCGGAGGTCCGCTCGCGCGCCTGTGGGTCACCGCGCTCGCGAACCTGGTGAAGACGCCGTACGTGCAGGCGACCGGCTCGAGCGTGCGCATCCAGCTGCCCAAGTCCGCCTCGTCGGGTGAGGTCGCGCTCGAGTGGAAGGTGCCGCGGTGGTCGAACACGCTCGAGCGCGGCCGCGCGCGCGCGTACTTCATTGCCTATGCGGCGGCGATGGCCATGTTCTTCCTCGAGAAGGCCATGGAGCGCGTCCACAAGGGAGACGTCCGCACCTTCCAGGAGTTCGAGGTCCCGGACGACGCGATCGGCTGCGGTTTCCACGAGGCGGTGCGCGGCGTGCTCTCGCATCACCTCGTGATCCGTAATGGCAAGATCGCCAATTATCATCCGTATCCGCCGACCCCCTGGAATGCGAGCCCGCGCGACGTCTACGGCACGCCTGGGCCGTACGAGGACGCGGTGCAGGGCTTACGGATCTTCGAGGAGAACGGGCCGGACAAGTTCAAGGGCATCGACATCATGCGCACGGTGCGCAGCTTCGATCCGTGCTTGCCGTGTGGCGTGCACATGTATCTCGGCAACGGGCGCGTGCTCGAGGAGCGTCATGCGCCGATGTTCGGAACGCCGCGCTCGGCGTGAGGGGCTCGTCATGAAGCAGGTCCAGAGCAACATCGTCGTGGGAAAGAAGGACGTCGACCTCACCGCGCCGTCCCACGTGAGGGGCGTACACGAGGGCAACTGGCCGACCCACCTCGGCCGGAGGAATCGCCGGAGCTTCGAGCCCGAGAACATCCCGATCTCGCGCTCGACCGGGATCAACCCCGACGCGCGCGCGCCGATCGACCCCGCGATGCCGCATCTGTCTCCGCCGTGAAGAGCCGCGGACGCGCACGGTGATTGCTTCGACGAGACGCGAGGTCGTCGAAGGATGAAGCCGTTCGTGCCGTCACCGGAAGAGCGCGGGCCGGACCGATCCGTCGTGCCCGAGCCTACCCTCGGCGCGGACATCCTGCGGTCGTCGGAGGCCTCGCCCTCGTCGAGCGTGGCGGACCGCGCGAAGGTCATCGGCGTCCTGCGCAAGGCCGAGGAGTTCATGAGCACGGCGAACCCGCCTCCGGATTCGGACGCGCTCGTTCGGCGCGCTCTCGAGCTCGCCTGCGGCCGGCTGGGCGTCATGTGGAGGGAGTATCGGTCGATCGTGGCCGCCGACCCCGAGCTCCGGGAGCTCGAGCGCCGCGTCATCGCCGACGCGCGCGAACGATGGGGGAGGCCTCCCTCCGTGATCATCGTGACGCCTCCCGGCGCGGAGCAAGCGCAGGACGAGCGGAGCCCGGCGGAGAGGCTGTTCGACCGGATCTTCGTTCCGATCGACTACACGACCGACTCCCATTCGGCGGCGCTGGCCGCGCTCGACCTGCGCCGCTCGCATGGGTCTGCGATGTGTCTCTTCCACGCAGCGGAGAGCACCGGCTCGGACGACTGGTTGGCGGGGATCGGCAGCCCCGCGGTCGGCGGCGACTGGATCGCCGAGACGAACGATCGCCTGCGGCGCTTTCTCGCTCACATTGCTCCCGATGCCGCGGGCGGAGTCGAGGTCCGCGCGTGCGTCGGATCGCCCGTCGCAGAGCTCTCCAAGGAAGCGCGCCGATGGGGCGCGACACTGGTCGTCGCCGCGGCAAGCGTGCAAGCGAGGCTCCTGCGCTCGCCCGGCGAGAGGATCCTTCGTGAGCTCCAGCTCCCGGTCCTGATCATTCCGATCGCGTGACCCGATGCGAATGCGTCCAGCGACAGGTCATGCATTCTGCATGGCGCGCGCGGGCGTTCTGGAGCACATGGGCTCGCTTCGACGCCGCGCCGTAGAGCACCAGGTGGTGGCGCGCGCCCTGCAACCGCGCGGCCGCGCTCTGGGGAGGGCGTCCTGTGAAGCCGCTCTTTTCGCGTTCCGCCAACTCCATCTACTGGCTTGCGATCGGCGCCGTCGCGACTGCGATCGTCGGTCTGCCGGTGATGCTGATCGCGTGGGCGCGCACGCCGTACGCGACGGGGGAGCAGCAGATCGTCGAGCAGCCCATCAAGTTCGACCACCGGCATCACGTCCGGGACGACGGCGTCGACTGCCTTTATTGCCACGGCGGAGCGACGCGCGCGCCGTACGCGGGGGTGCCGGCGACGTCGACGTGCATGAGCTGCCACAACCAGGTGTGGACCGACAGCCCCGAGCTCGCGGCGGTTCGTAAGAGCTACTTCGAGGGAAAGCCGATTCACTGGCGTCGCGTCCACAGGCTTCCGGACTTCGTCTTCTTCGACCACTCGATTCACCTCGCGAAGGGCGTCGGGTGCGTGACCTGCCACGGACGTGTCGATCGCATGGCGCAGGTCTTCGCCGTCGCGCCGCTCACGATGCGCTGGTGTCTCGACTGCCATCGCGCGCCCGAGAGGCACCTGCGGCCGCTCGACCAGATCACCGCGATGGAGTGGACACCGGATGTCCCACAGGAGCGGCTCGGGCGTGAGCTGGCCACGCAGCTCGGCGTGCGGTCGATCGACGATTGCACGGCGTGCCACCGATGACGCGTCCCCGTCGCGACGAGTACGCGATCGCGCTCGACGAGGCGCAGGCGAGCGAGCCGATCGCGCGCCGTGAGCTGCTCAAGCTGATGGGTGCGGCGCTCGGGCTCGCGGGTCTCGCCGCCTGCACGCGCGCGCCCGACCAGGCGATCGTGCCGTACGTCGTCCAGCCTCCGGAGGTCACGCCGGGGCGACCGCGCTTCTACGCGACCGCGACGACGCTCGACGGGTACGCGACGGGCGTCTTGGTCGAGAGTCACGAGGGCCGGCCGACGAAGGTCGAGGGCAACCCCGAGCACCCGGTCAGCCGCGGCGCTTCGAGCGTCTTCGATCAGGCGTCCGTCCTCGGTCTCTACGACCCGAGTCGTGCGCGATCGAACAAGGCGCGCGGCTCGGTCGCGTCGTGGATCGAGGTCCGCAGTGCGCTGACGGCGGGACCGTGGACGGGCCGGAGGGGCCGAGGTCTCCACGTCCTGCTGGCCCCGACGTCGTCGCCGACCACCCGCGAGCAGCTCCGCGAGCTGCGCGCGCGCTGGCCGGAAGCGCAGATCCATTTCCACTCGGCCACGCCGCGCACGAACGTCTGGGAAGGCAGCAGGCTCGTGTTCGGTCGCGTGCTCGAGCCGCTGCTCGATCTGACACGCGCAGACGTGATCGTCGCGCTCGACTCCGACTTCCTCGCCGCGGGGCCGGGCCATCTCCGGCTCGCCCGCGAGCACGCCGGGATGCGGACGCCGCGCGGGGCGAAGAGCGAGATGAACCGGCTCTACGCCTTCGAGCCGGGATACACCGCGACCGGCGCATCCGCCGATCATCGCCTCGCCGTTCGAGCGCACGACGTCCAGGCGATCGCTGCCGCGTTGCTCGAGGCCGTCGGAGCGCCGGCATCGCTCGGGCCGGCGCTGTCGCGCCTGCGCGAGCGCGCGAGCGCGTACGATCGCTTCGTCCAGGCGGTCGCGCGAGATCTGACGTCGCATCGCGGACGCAGCGTGGTGATCGCGGGCGACGCTCAGCCGCCGGTCGTTCATGCGCTCGCGCACGCGCTCAACGCGGCGCTCGGGAACCTGGGCGCGACGGTGTCTCTGGTTGCGTCGCCGATCCTCGACGCCGGCGGTGCAAGCCATGACCTCGGCGTGCTCACACGGGCGCTCGAGGGCGGCACCGTCGATACGCTCGTGGTGCTCGGGACGAATGCGGTCTACACCGCGCCGGCCGACGTGCCTCTCCGCGCGCTGATCGGTCGCGCGCGACAGAGCGCGTATCTCGGCCTCTACGAGGACGAGACGAGCGAGGCCTGCACGTTCACGATCGCCGCCGCGCACGAGCTCGAATCGTGGGGGGACGCGCTGGCGGAGGACGGCACCGAGACGATCGTGCAGCCGCTGATCGCGCCGCTGTTCGACGGCCGTACTCCCATCGACGTGCTCGCCTTGCTCGCCGACCGTCCGGCCGGGACGAGCTACGACCTCGTTCGCGCCCGGTTCGCGAAGGAGCGCGCCGCCGGGCGCGACGCTGCGTCCTTCGAGGCTCTCTGGAACCGCGCGCTCATGCGCGGAGTCGTCGACGGCACCGCGTTCGCCGCGGAGGCCGCGCCGCCCTCGTGGACGAGGCTCTCGGACGCGCTCGCGACCACGCGGATCCCGCCTGCCGACGCGCTCGAGATCGTGTTCCCGATCGACCCGCGCGTGCACGACGGGCGCTTCTCGAACAATGCGTGGCTCCTCGAGCTGCCCTCGCCGATCACGAAGCTGACGTGGACCAACGCCGCGACGCTCGCGCCGGAGACGGCCGCGGAGCACGGGCTCGTGACCGGAGACGAGATCGAGCTCCGCTTCCTCGGGCGCGCCGTGCGTGCCCCCGTCATGGTCGTCCCCGGCCATGCGCCGCGGAGCGTCGCGCTCTCGCTCGGCTGGGGCCGGCGAGGAAGCGAAGAGCTCGCACGTGGTCTCGGCACGAGCGCGTATGCGCTGCGGGCGCGGTCGTCGCTCGTGATGGGCACGGGCCTCGAGATCGCGAAGACAGGCGCTCGGCACGACCTGCCGATCACGCAGCAGCACCATGACCTGCACGGTCGCGACGACGACATCCTGCGCCATGCGACGCGTGCCGATCTCGGCGCCTCGAAGGAGCGATGGCGAAAGCGCGCACCGCACGCGAAGCGCTCGCTGACGCTCTACCACGTCGAGCCAGGCCCGGCGCCCCACCAGTGGGGCATGGGGATCGATCTCTCGATCTGCACGGGCTGCGCGTCGTGCGTCGTCGCGTGCCAGGCGGAGAACAACGTCCCCACCGTCGGCGCCGACGGCGTGCGGATGGGACGGCACATGCACTGGCTCCGCATCGACAGCTACTTCGTCGGCGATGCAAACGCGCCGGACGTCGCGCTGCAGCCGATGCTCTGCCAGCACTGCGAGATGGCGCCGTGCGAGTACGTGTGCCCGACGAACGCGACCGTCCACAGCACCGACGGTCTCAACCAGATGGTCTACAACCGCTGCGTCGGGACCCGGTTCTGCTCGAACAACTGCCCGTACAAGGTCCGGCGCTTCAACTGGTTCGACTACCACGGCGACGAATCGAAGACCGAGCAGCTCGTCCACAACCCGGACGTCACGGTGCGCGCGCTCGGCGTGATGGAGTAGTGCAAGTTCTGCGTGCAGCGCATTCGCGAGCACGAGATCCGTACCGCGGTCGATCGCAAGAAGCCGGCTCCGCTCCAGACCGCATGCCAGCAGGCGTGCCCCACCGGCGCGATCGTCTTCGGAGACCTGCTCGACGCGACCTCGGACGTGTCCCGGATGCACCACGACGAGCGCAGCTACTCAGCGCTCGGGGACCTGAACACGATGCCGCGCGTGCGTTACCTCGCGAAGGTCTGGAACAGGAACCCGGAGCTCGCATGACCGCCGCTGCGCTGCCCGACATGCGCGTCCTCGCGGACGGGAGCACGTACGCCGAGCTCACCGACGAGCTCCTCGGCAAGGTGCTCCAGCCGCCACGGTGGATGAAGCCGGCGCTCCTCGTCACGTTCGCAGGCACGCTCGTGCTCTTCGCGGCCATCACATACACGGTGGTGACGGGGATCGGCGTCTGGGGAAACAACATCCCGGTCGCGTGGGCGTTCGCGATCACCAACTTCGTCTGGTGGATCGGGATCGGCCACGCGGGGACGTTCATCTCGGCCTTCCTCCTCTTGCTCGAGCAGAGATGGCGCACTTCGATCAACCGCTTCGCCGAGGGAATGACGCTCTTCGCGGTCATGCAGGCGGGGTTGTTCCCGCTCCTGCACATGGGACGACCGTGGTTCTTCTACTGGCTCGCGCCTTACCCGAGCACGATGAAGGTGTGGCCGCAGTTCCGCAGCGCGCTGACGTGGGACGTCGTCGCGGTCTCGACCTACTTCATCGTGTCGTTCCTCTTCTGGTACCTCGGCCTCGTCCCTGACCTCGCCGCGATGCGCGATCGCGCGAAGGAGCGCTGGCGACGTCGCGTCTACGGCGTCTTCGCGCTCGGCTGGTACGGCTCGACGCGGAGCTGGGGGCGCTGGCGCATCGCGTACGGGTTGCTCGGAGGCATCGCGACGCCGCTCGTCGTGTCGGTCCACAGCATCGTGAGCAGCGACTTCGCGACGAGCCTCCTCCCCGGATGGCACTCGGCGATCTTCCCGCCGTACTTCGTCGCGGGCGCGATCTTCTCCGGCTTCGCGATGGTCGTCACGCTGATCGTGCCGGCGCGGCGGCTCTATCGGCTCGAGCGCGTCATCACGGCGCGGCACCTCGACAACATGGCGAAGATGCTCCTCGTGACGGGCTGGATCGTCACGTACAGCTACATCGTCGAGACGTGGGCCGCGTGGCAGTCCGGCGACGAGTACGAGCGCTACACGCAGCTGTGGATGCGGCCGTTCGGGCCGTATGCGTGGTTGTGCTGGCTCGTCATCGTCTGCAACTGCGTGGCGCCGCAGCTCCTCTGGTTCCAGAGGGTCCGCACGAGCCCGGTCGCGCTGTGGGTGGTGTCGATCGCGGTCCAGATCGGGATGTGGAGCGAGCGCTTCGTCCTGATCGTCACCTCCGAGAGCCGCGATTTCCTCCCGTCGTCGTGGCGGATGTACCGGCCCACGGTCGTCGATGCCGCGCTGTTGTTCGGGACCTGCTCGTTCTTCTTGTTCCTGTTCCTGCTCTTCCTGCGGTTCGTCCCGTTCATCCCGATTTCGGAGCTCAAGGAGCTGAAGCACGACCTCGCGAAGGAGGAGAACCATGGCTGATCCGGTCGTCATCGAGTTCGACTCGCCCGAACGCATCACCCTCGCGGCCGCCCATCTCCGCTCGATGGGCTACTCCGAGCTCGAGGCGTACACGCCGTTCCCGATGCCGGATCTCGCGGAGGCGATCGGCACGCGGAGGACCAAGCTGCCCTGGCTCGTGCTCCTCGGCGGCGCCACTGGGCTGTCACTCGCGTACCTCGTGATCTGGTGGACGAATGCCTTCGACTACCGGCTCGACGTCGGAGGCCGCCCGTACGACTCGCTGCCGGCCGACATCCCGATCATGTTCGAGTCCACGGTGCTGCTCGCCGCGTCGACCGCGTTCCTCAGCGCGCTCGTTCTCTCCGGCCTTCCGCGGCTGCACCATCCCGTCTTCGAGCTCGACGGGTTCGAACGAACGACCATCGACCGCTTCTGGATCACGCTCGGTGCGCCGACGGAGACCGGAGAGCTGCTCGAGGGCGAGATCCGGTTTTTGCGTGAAGAGCTGGCGCCGTTCCGTCCCATCGCGGTGCGTGATGCGCGTCGCGAGCGAACGAGCGTGCTCCGATGAACGCGCTCACCGCATCGCTCGGGACGGCGACGCTGGCGCTGCTCGCGCTCGCGGCATGTGACGACCGCCAGGTGTGGCATGCGCCCGATTTCACGCTCGCCCGCATGCTCGAACAGCCCAAGGCGGACCCCTACGAAGCGACGAGCGCCTTCGCCGACGGCAAGACGATGCGCGACCCGCCGCCCGGGACCGTGCCGCACGACGGTCTCGACGACCGACCGGCTCCGGTGGTCACGCGCGCGTCGCTCAGCGCCGGCCGAACGAGGTACGAGCGGACCTGCGCGGTGTGCCACGGCATCCTGGGCGACGGAGTCAGCGTCGTCGCGACGAAGATGCGCGGCCGCCCGCCGCCGACGCTGCTGAACCCGCGCTCGCGCGAGCACATGTACGCGACCGTGACGAAGGGCTACGGCTTGATGCCGTCGTATGCCGGCATGCTGACCGCCGACGAGCGCTGGGCGGTCGCTGCGTACGTCCAGGCTCTCACGCTGAGTCAGCGTGTGAGCGTCGCGTCTCTCCCGCCCGACGTTCGCGATGCGTTCGCACGCGAGGCAGGCGCACGATGAGGAGGATCGCCGGCAAATCACTGGCCGTTGCGGCGCTCGGCGGCGCGGGGGTGCTCGCCTCCGCGCTGGCCGATCCCGCGCACGCGATGCGCGCGTGGATCGCCGCGTACGGCTTCGGGGTCAGCACGGCGCTCGGCGCGCTCCTCCTCGTCATGATCTTCCACGTGACCCACGCCGCGTGGCCGATCGTGCTCCGCCCGCAGCTCATGAGGATCGTCGCGACGCTGCCGCTCTTCGCGGTCCTCTTCGTGCCGATCGCGTTCGGTTTGCGCCTCGTGTACCCGTGGGCGCACGCGAGTCACGGGTGGAACAGTCCCGGATTCTTCTTCGGACGTTCCCTCGTGTACCTCGGCGCGTGGAGCGTGCTCGCGATCGCGCTCGCAAGGGCGGAGAGCCTGTACGCGCGCGATCCGACCCCCGAGGCTCTGCTCCGGTCGAGACGCATCAGCGCCGGCGGAATCCTCGTCGTCGCGTTCACGCTCACGTTCGCGTCGTTCGACTGGTTCATGTCGCTCGAGGCCGGGTGGATATCGAACATGTACGGGCTGTACGTGTTCGCGGGCGGGCTGTCGTCGGCGATCGCGCTCCTCACGTTCCTCACGTGGCGAGCGCGACGCCGGGGCGATCTGCCGGAATCGGTGGGCGCTCCGCACTTCCTCGCGCTCGGCCGCTTGATGCTCATGGCCGTCATCCTGTGGGCCTATCTCGCGTTCTTCCAGCTCATGCTGATGTGGATCGCCGACCTCCCGCACGAGGTCTCGTTCTATGTCGCGCGCTCGCGGGGCAGCGCGGGCGTCATGAGCGCGCTCCTTTTCTATGGGCACTTCGCGCTGCCGTTCGTCGCGCTGCTCTCACGCCCGCTGAAGGAGAGAAAGACCGCGCTGGCGATGATCGCCGCGTGGATGATCGTCATGAACGCCGTCGATTTCGCATGGCTCGTGCTGCCCACCGGCGGGGATCACGTACGGCTCCTCGACGTCTCGCCGTTCCTGGTCGTCAGCGGTCTCGCGGTTGCCTTCGGCGCGCAGCGCTCGAGCGCGCCGACGTCCGAGGCCGTGCTCGATCGCGCCAGCGTCGACCCCGCGCTCGCGGAGTCGCTGAGGTACCGCACGCCATGACGCCGCCCCGAGAGCCGTTCGTCGTGCGGCAGGAGCCCGATCGACTCGCGCGCCGCAAGCTCGCGCTCGTCTCGGCGACGAGCATCGCGATCGCTGCCATGGCGACGGCGAGCGCGTGGCTGCTCCTCGAGGCGGATTCACGCGGGCCCGAAGCGGCGCGCGCACCGGCGCCGCCAGCCGCGGGCGTCGGCACGGCGGAGCGGACGCTCATCGAAACGACCGAGCGCGGGCTGACGCTGCGCGCCGCGCAACGCGAAGCGCTCGAGCACTACGGCTGGGTCGATCGCGACGCCGGCATCGCGCGCATCCCCGTCGAGCGTGCGATGGACATGGTCGCCGACGATCCCGGGCCGCCGAACGAGGCGCTCCCATGATCGAGCTGTTCCGCAGGCTCATCTTCCTTCCGGTCGGCGCCTCGACGGTGGCGGACGGCGTCGATGCGCTCCACGCGTTCGTCATCACGGCGACGATGCTGGTCTCGACCTACGTCTTCGGCGCGGCGGCATGGTTCACCGTTCGGTACCGGCGCAAGAGCGATCGACAGCTCACGCGCCGGCTCTCGGCGACCGTCCGGCACGAGGCCTCCATCATCACCCTCGTGCTCGGGACGTTCCTCCTCTGGTGGGTGCTGGGCTTCCGCCAGTACGTCGAGATGGTGCAGCCGCCGCGCGACTCCGATGTCGTCTACGTCGAGGCCAAGCAATGGATGTGGAAGTTCACCTACCCGGACGGGCGCGACACGAACGACGTCCTCACCGTTCCGGTCGGCCGGCCGATCAGACTGGCGATGACGTCGCGGGACGTGATCCACAGCTTCTACGTCCCGTCGTTTCGGATCAAACAAGACGTCTTGCCGGGGCGCTACACGGCGGTGTGGTTCGAGGCCACGCAGACCGGGACGTTTCCGATCTGGTGCGCCGAGTACTGCGGCGTGAGCCACTCGCGGATGCGGGGCGAGGTCGTCGTGCTCTCGCAGGCGGACTACGCCCTGTGGCTGCGGTCGGGGAAGGGACAGACGGCGGAGATCGACTGCGGACGCGGCCCCGGCTCCTGCGGAGGAGGCGATCTCGTCGCCATCGGAAGGCAGGTCGCGTTGCGACGCGCATGCGTCGCGTGCCATACGCTCGACGGGCAGCGGCATGTCGGCCCGACGTGGAGCGGGCTGTACGGCTCGCAGCGAACGCTCGCGGACGGCCGCAAGGTCGTCGCCGACGACGCCTACCTCACGCGCTCGATGATGGAGCCCGCCGCGGATGTGGTCGCGGGCTACGCGCAGGTGATGCCGACGTACCAGGGGTCGTTGACTGCCGCCGAGACCGGGGCGCTCGTCGAGCTCATTCGATCGCTGCGCGACGGGCCGGTCGCGCCGGCGGGCGTCGCCCTGCCTGCGCTCGAGATCACGACGGCGGCGGACGGCGGGAGGGGCCCATGACGGAGGCGACGTACCTGAATGCGCGGACGACGATCCGATCGTGGGTGCTGACGACGGATCACAAGCGCATCGGCATCCTCTACCTCGTGACCCTGATCTTCGCGCTGGTGCTCGGAGGGTTCTTCGCGATGGCGCTCCGCATCGAGCACCTCACGCCCGGCCACACCGTGATGACGGCGATGACCTACAACCGCTCGTTCACGCTGCACGGCGTGATCATGGTGTGGATCTTCATGATCCCGTCGATCCCCGCCTCGTTCGGGAATTTCCTGCTTCCGATCATGGTGGGCGCGAAGGACGTGGCGTTTCCGCGGCTGAATCTCCTCAGCTACTACCTGTTCATCACCGGCACCGTCATGGTGCTCGTCTCGATGTTCGTAGGCGGCATCGACACGGGCTGGACGTTCTACCCGCCGTACAGCTCCTCGACGCCGACCGCGATCCCGACGGCGCTGCTCGGCGTGTTCGTGATCGGCTTCTCGACCATCCTCACGGGCCTCAACTTCGTCGTGACCACCCACACGATGAGGCACGAGGGGCTCGGTTGGATGAAGCTGCCGCTCTTCGTCTGGGCGATCTACGCGACGAGCATCATCCAGGTCCTCGCGACGCCCGTCCTCGGGATGGTCCTCTTGCTCGTCGTGCTCGACAACTCGCTCCACTGGGGCTTCTTCGACCCGGCTCGCGGCGGAGACCCGGTGCTCTACCAGCACCTGTTCTGGTTCTACTCGCACCCGGCCGTCTACATCATGATCCTGCCGGGGATGGGCGTGGTCTCGGAGGTCGTCGCCACGTTCGCGCGGAAGAACCTCTACTCGTACCGGGCGATCGCGTACTCGTCGTTCGGCCTCGCGTTCGTCGGCTTCCTCACGTGGGGCCATCACATGTTCGTCGCCGGCATGAGCACGTTCGACGCAGGCGCGTTCGGCGTGTTGTCGATGCTCGTCGCGATCTTCTCGGCCATCAAGGTCTTCAACTGGACGTGGACGCTCAAGGGCGGCGCGGTCGCGCTGAAGACTCCGCTGCTCTACGTGTTCGCGTTCCTGTTCCTGTTCGTCTTCGGCGGCATGACGGGGGTGGCGGTCGCGGCGATGAGCCTCGACGTGCACTGGCACGACACGTACTTCGTGGTCGCGCATTTCCACTTCATCATGGTGGGCGGAACGCTGACCGCGTTCCTCGCGGCCATCCACTACTGGTTCCCGAAGATCACGGGACGGATGTACTCCGAGCGCCTCGGCCTGCTCTCCGCCGCGCTCGTGTTCGCCGGCTTCTTCGTCACGTTCTTCCCGCAGTTCTTGCTCGGGAACGCCGGCATGCCGCGGCGCTATTACGACTATCCTCCGCAATTCCAGCCGCTCCACATCGTGTCGACGGCGGGCTCGTGGGTGCTCGCGACCGGCCTCCTCATCACCGCCATCTACCTCGGGCACGCGCTCTTCCGAGGTCACCGTGCCGGTGACAACCCGTGGGGCTCGCGGTCGTTCGAGTGGCGCACGACGTCGCCGCCGCCGACTCACAACTTCCACGCGACGCCGCCGTTCGACATCGACCCGTACGACTACACGCAGCCGCTCCCCGGCACGGACGACGACCCGGCGGCAGAGAAGGAGGCCGCGTGAGCGACACCACCGTGCTGGCTCCGCAGGAGCACTTCGCGACGATCGAGCAGCAGGCCCATGCCGCGCGCCTCGGGATGTGGGTATTCCTGGCGAGCGAGGTGCTCCTCTTCGGCGCGATCATCGCGCTGTTCACCTCGTACCAGGTGCACTATCCGGACGCGTTCCGGCAGGGCGTCGACCACAACACGAAGCTCCTCGGGTCGATCAACACCGGCGTGCTGCTCACGAGCAGTACGGCGGTCGCATGCAGTGTGCATGCGTTGCGCGCAGGCAAAAGAAGGCTCGCCGGCCTCCTGGTCGCGGCGACGATCGCGCTCGGCGCCGTCTTCCTCGTGATCAAGCTGACCGAGTACGCGAAGCACTTCCACGAAGGCATCTACCCGGGCGGCGCCGGGAGCTTCTTCCAGGTGCACCACGCGCGCGGGCTTCCCGAGTTCTGGACGCTCTACTTCGGCATGACCGGGCTGCACGCGCTGCACGTCACCATCGGGCTCACCGTGCTCGGGGTGCTGCTCTCGAGGATCATGCGCGCCGAGCTCGGCGCGGCAAGCGCGCACCGCCTGGAGCTCGGAGCCATCTACTGGCACCTGGTCGACGTGATCTGGATCTTCCTCTGGCCTCTGCTCTACCTCGCATGAACGCCGCGCCGATCTCCGTGAAGCCGATCCTCGCCACCGGCGGTGCGCTGCTCGCGCTCTGGGTGTCGAGCTTCGCGCTCTCGTATGCGTCCCTCGGGACGTGGGCGCTCCCCGTCGCGCTCGCGATCGCGGTCGTGAAGGCCGTCCTCGTCGCGCTGGTGTTCATGGAGCTCGCGCATGCGACCCTGTCGATGAAGCTGACGGTGCTCGCAGCGCTCGCCCTCCTGCTCACGCTGATGGCGCTCATGGTCGCGGACGTCGCGACGCGCGGGACCTAGGCTGCGCTGCGCGTGCTCGGCGTCGGAGGGGGGCTCATCGACGTGGTGCGCGACGGCGGGGAGGCGTCGACGAGGCTTGCCGCGATCACGAGCGCGGCATCGAGGCTCTCCGCCATGCGGAGCTCGGGATGCGTCGTCTCGAGCCTTGCCTTGTCGAAGATCGTCCGCGGTCGCGGCAGCGGCCCTGCGAGCACGACGTGCTTCTTCTGCCGGATGACGCTGTCGATCGCGTTCTCGAGCGCCACGAACCCGGTCGCGTCGATGACGGGCACGCGCCCGAGGTGCAGGATGAGGACGCGGAACGAATCGCCGCGCACCGCGCCAAGCGTGGACATCGCGTTCTGCGACGCGCCGAAGAACAGCGGGCCGTTGATCTCGTAGACCAGCACGCCCTTCGGCGCCTTGATGGGCGCGTCCTCGGACGCGTCGAGCGTGAGGCGCGTCTCGGTGAGATCGGACATGCGCTTCATGAAGAGGACGGCCGCCATCATGAAGCCGACCGAGACCGCCACGACCATGTCGAAGAACACGGTGAGCAGGAAGCAGCTCACCAGCACGAGGACGTCGCTGCGCGGCGCGACGCGGACGAGGTGCGCGAAGTGGCGCACCTCGGACATGTTCCAGGCCACGAGCAACAGCAGCGCGGCGAGCGACGCCATCGGAACGTAGGACACGAGCGGCGCGAGGAGCAGGATCGACAGCAGCACGAGCACGGCGTGCGTCACCGAGGCGAGCGGCGAGCGCGCGCCTGCGCGGACGTTCGTCGCGGTGCGTGCGAGCGCGCCGGTCGCCGCGATGCCGCCGAAGAACGGCGCGACCACGTTTCCGATCCCGAGCGCGACGAGCTCGGCATTCGGATCGTGCTTCGTGTTCGTCATGCCGTCGGCGATGACGGCGGAGAGGAGCGACTCGATCGCGGCGAGCATCGCGATGGCGAACGCCGGTCCCATGAGCTCCGTGAGGAGATGGAACGAGGGAAGCCCGCTGCCCCACGGCAACGCGGGCGTGGGAACGCCGCCGGGGATGCCGGCCACGTCGACGCCGCCGACGGTCGTGTGGAACCTCGTCCCGATGGTCGCGATCTCGAACCCGGGCGCGAACCGATGCACGACCGCACACAAGGCGGCGACGAAGGAGATGGCGATCAGCGGCGCGGGGACCTTCTTGATGACGCGAGGCGTGTACACGAGGAGCGCCAGCGTGGTCGCGGCGACGCCGAGCTCCGCGACGCTCGCCGTCGTGCGCGCCTCCCACAGCGCCGACAGCTTCTCCATGTAGTGGTCGGGGAGGGGGCCGGTCGCGAGGCCGAAGATGTCCTTGATCTGCAAGGTGGCGATGACCGTCGCGATCCCGGCCGTGAAGCCGGTGGTCACGGGATACGGAATGAATCGGATGAGGCTGCCGGCGCGAACCGCGCCGAGCGCGATCAGGATGAGACCGGCCATCACGCCGGCGGTCATCAGGCCGGTGAGGCCGTGGCGGTTCACGATCGGCGCGAGGATCACGATGGACGCGGCCGTGGGACCCGTGACCTGGAACTTGCAGCCGCCGAGGAGCGCGACGACGATGCCCGCGACGATGGCCGTGTACAGACCGTGCTGCGGAGGCGCACCCACGGCGATCGCGAGCGCCATCGAGAGCGGCAGCGCGACGACCGCGACGACCGCGCCGGCCATCGCGTCGGCGCGGAGATCGCCGAGCCCGTAGCCCTTCGCGAACGCCCGCCGGATCGCGGTCGCGATCGGAAAAGGCTGCGGGCCCTTGGGGACGACGTCCTCACCGGGCGTCGATTCGTACGACTGTCGTTTCGGATCCACGCTCACGTCATGCCCTCCACGTCGACGTCGAAGTGCTTCGGCTGCGCGGTCACGACGACCGGCAGCGCGCGTCTTCGACAGCAACCGCGATGCCACGCGCGAAATGCGCCGGATGCCGGCGCCTGCAGCGGGCAGAGCGGGCCGATCGGGAGGCTACGCCAAATTGGCATAACGACGACCGCCATCCTGTCGTGGTCGCGCCACCCGGGCGTGGCCGTGCGGGAGTCGATGCGCATTCAGCGACCCGCCGCGAACCGTTGCATCGTCCGGAGGCTCACGCCCAGGCGCCGCGCCGCGCGCGAGCGATTGCCGTCTTCGAGCTCGAGCGCTGCTCTCAGGATCTCGTCGACGGTCTCGTCGAGCGGGCGGTCGAGACGAACCTCGAGCGTCTCGCCCTGCCCGCGTGGCGCAGCGGCGCGCACCGGCACCGACAGCTGGAGGGCCGCCGGGAGATCGCGGAGGCGAACGGACTTCCCTTCGCGCAGGAGGCAGACGAGCTCGACCACGTTCCGCAGCTCGCGGACGTTTCCGGGCCAGTCGTAGCTGCGGAGCGCCGCGGTCGCTGCGCGCATGTACTTCGGCGGCTTCGTCCCGTGCTTCGACGAGATCTGCGCCGTGAGCTCGTGGACGAGCGGGCCGATGTCGGCGCGCCGATCGCGGAGGGAGGGAACGCGGATCGCGATGCCCTGGAGCCTGTAGAACAGGTCCGCGCGGAAACGGCCGGCGCGGACGTCGTCCTCGAGCGGTCGCAGCGTCGCGCAGACGATGCGTGCGTCGACGCTGATCTTCGTCGTACCGCCCACGCGCATGAACTTGTGGTTCTCGAGGAAGCGAAGCAGCTTCGCCTGGAGGTTCATCGGCGTCTCGCCGACCTCGTCGAGAAAGAGCGTGCCTCCCCCGGCCATCTCGATCTTGCCGCGCGCGCGATCGCTCGCGCCCGTGAACGCGCCCTTCTCGTGGCCGAACAGCTCGCTCTCGAAGAGCGCGTCGGGGATCGCCGCGCAGTTGATCGGCACGAACGGCCCGGCGCGACGATGCGACATCTCGTGCATGCGACGCGCGACGACCTCCTTGCCCGAGCCGCTCTCGCCGACGAGCGAGATGACGACCTCCTTCGCGGCCACCGCCCGGAGCACGCGATCGAGCTGGCGCATCGCCGCCGAGTGCATGACGGGCTCGAAGACGACATCGACGGGACGCATGGTGCGAGGCACGACGATGAAGCGTACGCGTCTGCGTCAGATTGGCATAGGCCTCGGCCGGCTCGGCTTGGCGCGCAAACGCTGCACGAGGACGCACGAGGTTCGTCGCATGCGGCGCATGCGGCCTGAGACGCGTGCGTGATCGCGATGAAGAGGAGGCGGCGTGGCACGTGCACGAGGCCTCGTCATGACTACCCGCACCACGTCGAATCTCACGCTCGCCGTGCAGCCGGCGGCCCTGACCGGCTTCGCGCTCGCGCTCGCCGCTGCCTTCGCCGTGTTCTTCTCGCCGGCGGACGTCCTGCTCTACGCAGCCTTTCTGCCCGTGCCCCTCATCCTGCTCTGGGTAGCTCGCGACGTGCAGGCGCCGATCGACCGCATCGAGGCGGTCGACGCGAAGCGCCACGCCGGTTGATCTCCACCGGAGCCCTATGGCAGCGGACCCGGCGGCGTAGCTTCCCGCCGGGGTTGCCTTAGTCGTTACGTCTCGCCCGCATCTCACTGCCTGATGCGCGATCCCAGCCGGTACGGAGGGACGTATCGCCATGGGCTGTCGCACACCAGCGGCCGGCGGCGTCGTCTCCACGACCGTTGCTGCCGCGACCATCACGCTCGCGCTCTGCTCGGCAGGCTGCGCTCACGGTGCTCGTGCGTCCGGGCTGCACGTCGCGTCGGCGACGGAGCTGCGCTCGGCCGATCCGCAAGCCACCGCGCCGGTCGGGACCGGCGAGGGCGTCGCGCCGCGTGCCGCGCAGCCCGAGCGCGCGCGCAGCGGACTCGAGGACACGAGCAAGAAGAGCGCGTCGCTCGAGACCGCGGCCTACACCGACAGCGATCGCGTAACGGTCTTCACACCTGCCATCTCCGGGACCATCGAGAACGTCGTCGACGGGGCCTCGCTCCACGGCAGCTATCTCGTCGACGTCGTCTCCGCGGCATCCGTCGACATCATCGCGACGGCATCCCGCCGCTGGCACGAGGTCCGGCACGCCGGCGCTCTCTCCGGCGAATACAAGCCGCACGACCTCGGCATCGGGTTCTCGGCCTCGGTCTCGAGCGAGCCGGATTACTTCTCGTACGGCGCGTCCGGTCACCTCAGCTACGACTTCGACGAGAAGAACACGTCCATCTTCTTCGGCTACGGCTATGGCCACGACACGATCGGCCGCTCCGGGACCTCGTTCACGACGTTCGCGAGGTCGCTCCAGCGGGGGAGCCTCTTGCTGGGCGTCGATCAGGTCGTCGGGCCGGCCACGCTCGCGTCGCTCTCGCTCGGCGTGATCATCGAGAACGGCGATCAGTCGAAGCCCTATCGATACATCCCGATGTTCTCGCCGGCCGAGGCGCAGGCCACGCCCGCGGGCGCGTCGGTCGACTACGTGAACGCGCATCGACTGTTCGAGCGGCCGCTCGAGCAGCTTCCGCTGGCACGCCGGCGCTTCGCCTTGTCGTCGACGCTCGCGCAGCGCTTCGACTCGAGCACGCTGCGCGCGAGCGAGCGTGTCTACATCGACAACTGGGGCCTGAAGGCGTCGACCACGGACGCTCGCTGGTTCTTCGATGCCGCGGAGCGCATCCGGCTCTGGCCGCACGTTCGCTTCCACGCGCAGACGCCCGTCGGGTTCTGGCAGCGCGCGTACGTCTCGAGCGGACAACCAGGCTTCGCGCTCCCCGAGCTCCGCACCGGCGATCGCGAGCTCGGACCGTTGTGGGCGGCGACGGGCGGCGGCGGCGCGAAGCTCTTCCTCGGAAGCGCGGCGCACCCGCACTTCTTCGCGATCGCGATCGAAGCGGACGCCGTCTACACGTCGTATCTCGACGACCTCTTCATCTCCGGTCGCACCGGCGTGCTCGGGTCGTTGACCCTCGAGGTGGAGGAGCCATGATGCGCGCGCCGTACTCGTGCGTCGCGGTCGCGGCGATCGCGTCCGCGCTCGCCTTCGCTTGGTCGTGCAGCGATCCCGTGCATGATGCACAGGTCGACGCGCTGGGTCCGGAGGCCCCCGGCGTACCCCGGGGACCGAACCACCGTCCGGGGAGGCCGTGCCTCACCTGTCATGGCGGCCAAGGTCCGTCGGACGTCGAGCTCAGCGTGGCCGGCACGATCTACCAGACCGCCGCGCCCGACTCGCCTCCGCTCGAGGGCGCGACGGTGACGATCTTCGACGCGACGCAGGACGCCGACGGCGGAGCGCCGCGGACGTTCCGGACGAACGCGGCCGGCAACTTCTATGCGCGGCGAGCGGAGTGGTCGCCGGTGTACCCGCTCCACGACATCTCGATATCGGCGCCCGGCGTCGACACGCCGACGCTCATGCACACGACGGTCGGTCGCGACGGCTCGTGCGCGACCTGCCATTTCGATCCGCGCGGCCAGGGCTCGCACGGCCACGTGTACCTGGTCCTCGAGCCGGCCGATCTCCCGGGGGCGCACCCATGACGGCCCGAAGCGTACGCATCGCACGGCCGCTCGCCCTCGTGCTCGCGGCGCTCGCATCGCTCGCGCTGCTCGCGACGTGGTCGGGCGCGTGCGCGCCGCCGCCCGAGGACGCGACGATCGGCATCGTCACGCCCGATCCCGCGCAGTTCCCGCCGGTCAGCATGCTGCTCGATCGTCGCTGCGGGTCGCTCGATTGCCACGGCGCACGCACGCGGAACCTCCAGATCTACGGGTGCGAGGGCCTCCGGCTCGGCGACGCGTCGCCGGGATGTCGAAACGCGAGCGGCACCGACACGACCGCCGAGGAGCACGACGCGACGTTCCGTTCTCTCGTCGCGCTCGAGCCGGCCGTGATGACGGCGGTCGTGCTGGGCAAGGGCGGCAGCCCCGAGCTCCTCACGTTCGTACGCAAGGCGCGCGGCACCGAGGCTCACAAGGGGGGAACGCTCGTCACCCCCGGCGACGATCAGGACGTGTGCATCACGTCGTGGCTCGCGGGCACGACTGACGCCGACGCATGCGCGCGCGGCCTCGCAGCGCCGGTGATCGCGCGATGACGACGCACGCTCCGCTTCGTCGCGCGGCGGTGACCGCGACGCTCCTCCTCGGCGTGTTTGCGCTCGAGGCCGACGCGTTCGCCGACCGCCGCACGGAGGCCGCGGCGAAGGACGCCATCGCGCGCGCCGACGACGACTATCTCCAGAGCAACTTCGACAAGGCGCTGAAGCGACTGCGCGTCGCCGAGCGGATGTGCGGCGAGGCGAGCTGCACGGCGCCGACCCATGCGGCGCTGCTTCGCGACATCGGAACGATGGAGCTGCGTCTCGGCACGGCCGATGCGGCCGCGAGCTCGTTCCGGCGGGCGCGGAAGCTCGATCCGACGATCCGTCTGAACCCGAGCTACGACACGAAGGACCTGCGCGAGGCGTGGGAGGCGGCCGTCGCGCCGGTCCAGCTCGAGAGCGGCGACTTCACGCATCGACCCGCCGCGGAGCAGGCGGCTTCGACGCCGCTCCCCGTGTACGTCGTGAGCGCGACGACGGAGACGCTCGCGAGCGTGGTCGTGAAGTACCGAAACGACGCGATGCGTACGTTCCGTCGTGCAGTCCTCGCGCGTGCCGGCGAAGGATGGGGCGGTTACATCCCGTGCGCGGACGTGGTCGCGGGCTCGGTGCACTACTACGTGCAGGGCTTCGACAAGGACGGCGCGCTCGCGGCGAGCTCCGGCGATCCCAACCACACGTTCTCGGTCCCGATCCGCGAGAGCATCCGCGGCGACGCTCCTTCGCTACCGGGACAGACCGCGCCGGCGAAGTGCGGCGAGGACGACGTGCAGGCCCTGCACCTCGACGAGGGCTCGCGCTGCCAGGAAGACCGGCAATGCAAGAGCGGGACGTGCTCGTCCGGTCGATGCAAGGCCGTGCAGACGTTCGAACAAGAGGAGGCGACGAGCGGACCGCGTCCCTATGCGCGCGTGTGGATCGGCGTCGCCGGCTCGATGGACCTCACGGTGCCGGCGGCGAGCAACGAGGTCTGCGCGCAGGCGGCGGGCGTATCGACGTCCGGATACTGGTGCACGACGGCCGACGGGAAGGACTACCCGCCGCCCGCGCGGCAGACGGCGCTCGTTCCGGGACGAGGCGGCGCACCGGCGTCGGAGATCACGCCGGGCAGCGTGCACATCACCGCGACGATCGACTATGCGGCGAGCGCGAATCTCCTGCTCGGCGTTCGGTTCGGATACGTCGCGAATGCGTACCCAGGAGACGCGGCGTCGGCGGCGGGGAAGACGATCGGCCCGCCGATCCACGCCGAGGTCCGCGGCACGTGGGTCTTCGGCGACGAGCCGCTCGCGCGCTCCGGCCTCGCGCCCTACGTGTTCCTGGCTGCAGGGCTCGCGCGGTTCGACACGCCGGCGACGGTGATGGTCGCGGAGAAGGGGGTCGCCGGCGAGCGTGCGGTCCGCGCGTGGTACGTCGCGGGCCCCGGCTTCGGCGGGATCGGCGCGGGCGCGCGCTACGCATTCTCGCCGCGCGTCGCGTTCTCCACGGCGCTCGGTGTCGACGCGGCGATCGCGCCGGGAGCCTTCGCCGTGACGGTGTCGCCGGAAATGCATCTCCAATACGGATTCTGACCAGGGGAGACGAAGCCATGGCGCACTGCCTCCCACCAATCGAGCCCCCCACGTTTGAGTCATTCACTGCCGGTGCTAGAGCATCGCGCGCGTTACGAGGAGACGATCCATGCGAGCTTCCCTGACGTTGATCCTTTCGAGCGCCATCGCCCTCTCTGCGATCGCCGGCTGCGCGAGCGCCGCCGATCCGCCGCTCGGCGGACCGTACGGAGGCACCGGTGCGGTCACCGGACCGACGGCCGGGGCGTCGGCGGATCCGACGGAGCCGGGCGATCCCGCGAGCGAGCCTCCCGCCACGTCCAGCTCCGGATCGGCCGGAAAAACAGGCACGTCAGGAGCTTCGGGGACGAGCGGCACCAGCGGCACGAGCGGGACGAGCGGCACGAGCGGGTCGGCCAGCAGCAGCGGGTCGTCCGGCACGTCGTCGTCCGGCACGAGCGGCTCGAGCGGCGCGAGCTCCAGCGGCTCTTCGGGCACCACGCCTGCAGCGACGTGGACGAAGATCTACACGACGTATCTCGCCACCGGCACGATCGGCAACTGCGCCAAGGGCGGTTGCCATAGCCAGATGTCCACCTCGGCGAAGGCGTACTCGTGGCTCACCGGGAAGGGGTACATCCGCACGACGAAGGCGCCCCTCGCCGATCCTGCGCAGTCGTGTCTGAGCTGGCTCGGCGGCAACATGCCTCCGAACGGAACGGGCTCGAACGCGGCGGCCACCGCCGATCTCGCGGCGTGGGCCGCCGGCGGCGCGCCGAACAACTGAGGCCCGCGATGCACAGGCACCTCGCGCCCGTCGTTGTTCTCGCGCTCGTGCTCGCGGGCTGCACGCACGTCGCTCCGTACGATCGCGGTCGTCTCGCGCACCCGACCATGACGCAGCCCTTGGGAAGCGCCGCGGCCGATCACCTCCATGCCGTCCAGGAAGGCGCGGCAGGCGGAGGAACGGTCGCGGAGAGCGGCTGCGGCTGCAACTAGCGAGCGACAAGAGGAGCACTCGACGCGCGTGGTCTCTGGCCCGCGCGAGGCTCGGTTTGGTCGGTCATGCGAGAGCGCGCACGAGTCGCGCCGGCGCCCGTTGACGCGGGCGAGAGATGACGACGTTGGAGATGCGGCGCCGTCACGCCTCCTGCGCGACGGGGGCATGACCGACCAAACCAAGCCTCGCGCTCCGTTGCTTCCCCACCACAAGCTCGTCGC